>JAZPXW010000157.1:0-11551 GCA_045543895.1 Faecousia sp. | reverse complement strand
TGACAATGTTTCAGCCCTGCAGGATGCGATTATCAATACCTTCTCCCCTGTGGATTATGATTATGAGATCATTTTTGTGGACGACGGCAGCACGGACGGCACAGCCGAAATTCTTCGTGAACTTCATTCTCTGCAAAAATGTTCCGTAAAAGTGATTCGTTTCTCCCGAAACTTCGGCAAAGAGGCCGCAATTTTCGCAGGTCTCAAACGAGCAACCGGCGAATATACCGCACTCATCGACGCGGATCTGCAGCAGCCGCCAGAGGTCGTGAAGAATATGGTGCAGATTCTGGATGAGGAACCCGATTGTGATATGGTGGCAGCCTATCAGGATCAGCGTAACGAGGGCGCATTTCTGAAATTTTTCAAAAAGTGCTTCTATAAACTCATCAACAGTCTCACCGACATCAACCTCCGTCAGGATGCCAGTGATTTCAGAACCTTCCGCAGATGCGTAGCGGAAAGCATCCTCTCTCTCGGCGAGTATCACCGCTTCAGTAAGGGCCTTTTCGCCTGGGTCGGTTACAACACCCGCTTCATTCCCTATACCGCAAACAAACGCAACGCAGGCAAAACCAAGTGGAGCTTTTTTAAGCTTCTGAATTACGCTGTCGAAGGCATCATCGGTTATTCCACCAAGCCCCTTCGCATTGCCACCTTCCTTGGCGGTTTGACCTCCGTTGCCTGGATGGTCTACCTTGTGATCGTTGTTTTGCAAAAACTGATTCAAGGGATCGACATTCCCGGCTACGCAACGATCATCGTTCTGATCCTGCTGCTGGGCGGTATGCAGCTTTTCTGCATCGGTATTATCGGTGAGTATGTCGGCAAAGCCTTTGAACAAAGCAAGAACCGTCCTGTTTATATTGAAAAAGAATATCTGGATTAAAAAAGAACTCCGCCTTAGGTGGGCTCGCTTAGGGATTTACACGGTTTTGAGGGAATCTTTTTCCCCACAAGAAATCCATCATCCTCAAAATACATCCAGCATTTCTTCGTCCTCTGAATATTCTTGTGAGAAAAAATCTTACCTTCAAAACTGCGAAGCACTCCCAAGTGAGAGATTTTTCTGCAAGACAAGATAAAAAGCCACGGTAAGGCTGACGCCTACCGTGGCTTTTTGACGCAGTATTGCGGAAAAAGATCCGATTGGGAGCGTATAAATCCCTAAGCGAGACCGCCTTTGCGGGGTGCTTTTTGTTTTTTTTGTTCTCTCTTCTGCGGCGAGATCTGTTTGTGAACAGTGTGTAAAGGATGTGTGACGAAGCTTTTTCCGCCGCCCGTTTCTTCTCCGACAGAAAAACAACTGTTTTTATTGTGCGGACGGCTACTTTTCCAACCCTGTATTTTCATTTTCTTAATATAATTTGACGATATGTGTATTTTACTGTTGCTTTTTGGAATTTCCGTGTGTATAATGCAGGATATATTCTTATATATATACAGAAAAATACATTTTTAGGGGGAAGAAGATATGCTTATTACAGGCGGCAATATCCACGACGGTCTTGGCAAGGTATTTAAAGCCAGTCTGCGTGTTGAAAACGGATTGATCGCACAGATCGGTGAAGATCTTGTGCCCGATCCCGGTGAGGAAATTTTTGACGCAGCGGGTATGGAGATCCTTCCCGGCTTCGTTCAGGCCATCTCCAACTGGGGCGTAAACGGCAGCGCCACCGAGATCCGTCCTTCCTCCAACGATAACGATGAGAGAAGCAATCCCATCACACCGGAGCTGGACGGTTTCTATGCCTTCAACGGCAGAGCCGCAACCGCGCAGCAGCTGGGTGCCTTCGGTCTTACCAGCTGCGGTGTCGCACCCACCGACAACAATCTTTTCGGCGGCACCGTTGCCGCGTTTGAAGTTGACGGCGTCAATCCCTACAAGATGCTCATCGGCCGCAATCTGGCTATGATGGCATCCGTGACCGGCAACCTCAAGACCACCTACGGTATGCGTCAGATGGCGCCTATGACCCGTATGTGGATCTTCACCAATTTTGCCGAGCAGCTGCGCAAGGCAGCGGAATATAAGGAAGAAGAGGGCAAGCCCAAGGATGACAAGCTGGCAGCGCTGAAGAATGTTGTCGATGGTAAGCTTCCCCTGTTCGTTTCCTGCGATTCCATCACCGCCATCGAGCATGTCCGGGACATCTGCGCAGGCTTCCCCGACCTGAAGCTGGTGATCGTAAACGGCTTCGGTCTGAAGGGCGACGAGGATTGGATCATCGAAAAGAACATTCCCCTCATCATCCGCACCGCTCCCTATACCATGGACGAGTACGCCATGGAGCTTGATCTGGCAGGCATCGCAAAGCTTGTGGATAAGGGCGCGCAGGTTGCCCTCAGCGGCAGCTATTCCAATTCCTTCGCCGCCCGTGAGGATATGCTCTGGGGCAGCGCCGAGCTGATGCGTGTGATGCACGACAGTGAAAAGGTCCTGGGTATGCTGACCAGCATTCCCGCACAGATCCTGGGCATCGACGACAAGGTCGGTTCCATCGAATGCGGCAAGCGCGCAGACCTGGTGATCTGGAGCGCAAATCCCATGGCAAGCTATCAGGCAAGAATCATCCGCACCTATCAGAGCGGTACCGCAATCTATCAGGAAGGGGACGAAATGAAATGCTTATAATCAAAAATGCAAGCGTTTATACCATGGACGCGCAGGGCGTTCTCCAGGCTGACATCCTTGTTGACGGCGGCAAGATCGCTGCCATCGGCGAAAACATTTGCTGCGACGGCGCGGAAGTGATCGATGCCTGCGGCAAGGTCGTCACCCCCGGCTTCGTGGATGCCCACAGCCATATCGGCGGCATCGGCCCCGGTACCGAGGAAGACCTCAACGAAATGACGAACCCCCTCACCCCCGAGCTGGACGCATACTACGGCATCAATCCCAACGACAAGCTCTTCAAGATCGCCGCGGCTCAGGGTATCACCACTTCCTGCCTGGCTCCCGGCTCCGCAAATGTGATCTGCGGTTGGGTAATGGCCTATAAGAGCGCAGGTAAGAACCGTGTGGTAAAAACCCCCGTCGCCATGAAGGGCGCTATGGGCATCAATCCCAAGGGTGTGTATTCTCCCAAGAATCAGGCACCCATGACCCGTATGGCCATCGCCAACATTATGCGCACCTACCTGCGCAATGTGAAGGACTATATGAAGAAGAAGGCAGACGCCGGCGACGACAAGACGAAGCTGCCTCCTTACGATCTGGGTCTTGAGCATGGCATTCCCGTCATTGAAAAGAAGATGCCCCTGAAGGTGCATAGCTATATGCACGATATGCTGACGGTTCTGGAAATCGCCAAGGAATTTGATATTTATGTCACCCTTGACCACGCGCAGGGCTGCTCTGACTATCTGGAGGAATTCTCCGACGAGCATGTGAAGGGCATCATTTTCGGACCCACCAGCGCCCAGCTCTTCCCCGGCGAAGGCGGCAAGCTGGACCCCGAGTGCTGCAAGATGTTTGACGACGCGGGCATCCCCATCGCCGTTATGACCGACGGCCCCGTAACTCCTCCCAATATGCTTCTGTTTGAAATGGGTGAGGCCGTCCGCCGCGGTATGGACCCCGTCAGAGCCCTTGCCCTTGTCACCAGCAACGCCGCGAAGATCGTCGGTGTTGAAGACCGCGTTGGCTCCCTTGCCGTGGGCAAGGATGCCGACATTCTGATCTGGACCGCCCTTCCCACGCTGGCAACGGACGCCGTTCTGGAAACCGTTCTGATCGACGGAGAAATCGTATACAAAAAAGAGGCTTAACAAAGTGAAATACATATATCCTTCCTGTAAAACAGTAGATAAAATTGAAGACTGGTTCGGAAGACCGCTTCCCGATCCTTATGCCTGGCTCAAGAACGCCAAGGACCCCGAGGTGCTGGATTTTGTGGCACGGGAAAACGCCTATACGGATAGCTTTTTCGATGCCGTGGAGCTGGAAAAGGAGATCGCTCTGCTGAAGGCGCAGGCGCTGGAAGACCTGCCTGACAGAATCTCCCCCTGGCGTGACGGCTATGTCGCCACCGTTATGAGATCCGGCGACTACGATGTGGTCACTCTGGACGCAGGTCTGAACAAGACCGGCAGCCTGCCCCACATCGACTATTTCGACGGCAAGACGCTCTTCCAGGCTATTCCCTGCCCGAAGAACGACTCTGTCGTTGCCGTGCTGCTGATGAAGCCCGGTGCCCCCCGCATCTCCATCGCCGTGTGCGATATGGATAAAAAGGCCCTTCTCCACGAGATCGATATGGTCTTCGGCTGCGTCTGGTCCAAGGCCGACGGTTGTCTGTACTACGGTGTCACCGTTGCCGACTCCGACGCCCAGACCAGCAGCGTTACCTACTACCGCTATGACCCCGCGGCAAACACCGAAACGGTTGCCTATGCAGACACCAGATACTCCATCTTCGGTCAGGAGTATGCCTCCCACGACGGCAACTATATTCTGGCGGATTTCTGCAGCGACTACGCCCACGGCAACTGGGTCGCTATGGACTGCCGCAGCGGCAAGTGCAGTGTGCTGACCGACAATGCCCCCGAATGGTACTATATCGACACATTGGATGACACGCATTACTTCGTATCCATGGCGGATTCCGAGTACGGCGACATCATCAAGGTCACCAACGACGGCAGCATCGAAAAAATCCTCGCAGGCACGGAAAAGCTGATCCTGGAAGGCGGCTTCTATGCCGGCGGAAAGCTCTTTGCCCTGTGCAAGCAGGATGTCAGCGCAAGACTTGTGGACATCGCTTCCGGAAGCGCCGTAGAACTTCCCAGCAATATGGCCTCTATCGGTGTCAGCGGTAACGACGGCGAAAGCGTCTTTATGAAGTTCGAATCCTTCGTGGACGCGCCCCAGATCCTCCGTTTCGACGGCAAGACCTTCGAAGCCGTTCTGCGCAGCAGCAACAAGACCCATCCCGACATTATTGTCGAGCAGCACTTCGCCCCCTCCACCGGCGACGGCGCCCTGATCCCCTACTACCTTGTTTACCGCAAGGATGCCGAAAGAAACGGCAAGAACAGGGTTCTGATGTACGGCTACGGCGGATACAACATCGCAATGCCCCCCGAGTACACGGAAATGGTCTCCGGTATGCAGGTTCCCGATTGGGTGGAAAACGGCGGCATTTATGTCCACTGTAACCTGCGCGGCGGCAACGAGTACGGCCCCAAGTGGCACGAGGCCGGTATGGGTATGAACAAGCGCAAGTGCTATGAAGACTTCATCGGCATCGCCGAGGATGTCATCCGTCAGGGCTGGACCGAAAAGGGCCGCATCGCCATTTCCGGCTGCTCCAACGGCGGCCTGCTTATGTCCACGCTGGTCACGATGCGTCCCGACCTTTGGGGTTGTGTGATCGATTCCGTTCCCCATACCGATATGATCCACTTCGCCGAAGACGACCGCGGACCCATGTACATCACCGAGTACGGCAACCCCAGAGAAAGCAAGGAGATGTTTGAATATCTTCTGAGCTACTCTCCTTATTACAATGTCAGGGAAACCGAATATCCGGCGACCTACATCCAGACGGGTGAGCTGGACAACAATGTCCCCCCGTACCACGGCAAGAAATTTGCCGCAATGATGCAGTCGAAGAACCAAAGCGACAAGCCCATTCTTCTCAGAGTGCTTGCCGAAGGCAGCCACGACCGCGGCCGCGGCGAGGTCTACTGGCGTACGATTGCGGAAATGCATATCTTTATCAGAAAAGCTTTGAAGGAGGATTGAGAGAGTGCTGAAGTTTACAGTTAAGCGCCTGCTTTTCATGATTCCCTCCATCATCGTCATCACATTTCTGACCTTCTTTATTATGTCCAAGTCCGCCGGTTCTCCCGGCAGCGTTGCGCTGGGTATCCAGGCTTCTCCTGAGGACATCGCGGCCTATAACCATGCCGTGGGCTATGACAGACCCCTGCTTGTCCGCTACGGCGAGTATATGCTGGGCGTTGTGCAGGGCGATCTGGGCACGACCTACAAGACCGAAACCCCTGTGGCAACTGTCCTGCTCCCCAAGTTCCCCATCACCTTTAAGCTTGCGGTCATCTCCGTTATTCTCGCGGCGCTCATCGGTATCCCGGTGGGTGTTCTGGCGGCGGTGAAAAAAGGAACCATACTGGATACCGGCAGCACGGTGGTTTCCCTGGTGCTTGCCTCCCTGCCCGGTTTCTGGTTTGCTCTGCTGATGATGCTGCTGTTCTCCCTGAAACTGGGCTGGCTGCCCAGCTTCGGTCTGGGCACCTGGAAGAACTACATTATGCCCGTGGCAACACTGGCGCTGCCCAGCTCCGCCTATGTTTCCAGAATGGTCAGAATCACTATGCTGGAGGCGCTGAATTCCGACTATGTCCGCACCGCGCGGGCAAAGGGCGCAGGCCCCGCCAGAATCATCTTCATCCATGTTCTGCGTAACGCGCTGATGCCCGTGATCACCACCCTCGGTATGAACTTTGCCGGTCTTCTGGGCGGTGCGGTCATCGCTGAGCAGGTATTCGGCCTTCCCGGCGTGGGTCAGCAGATCCTCAATGCCATCAATTCCAAGGAAGTGCCCATCGTTCTGGGCGCAACGATCATTCTGTCGTTGCTTTATATGGTCATTATGCTGGCAATGGACCTTATCAACGCCCTGCTGAATCCCAAAATCAGGGACAATCTGGGATAAGGAGGTAGACAGAATATGACAAAACGCAGAAAGCAGCGTCAGGATAAACTGATCGCTATGGCAGGCCACATCAACCCTGCCGCGGATGTGTGGAAGAATTTCTGTCGCCACACCGTTTCGGTCATTGCGCTTGCCGTTCTGATCGCAATGCTCATCGCCGCCATCGCGGCCGGCTTCATTTTCGATTACGATACCGATGTGACCGGTATCTTCTCCGACAGACTCTTGCAGCACCCCAACGCCCAGCACATTTTCGGCACCGACGCCTACGGCCGTGATGTGTTTGTCCGTGTGCTTTACGGCGCCCGCTACTCGCTGTTTATCGGCATCGTCGTTTCCGCGATCTCTGCCCTTTTGGGTATTGTTGTGGGCGCCTCCTGCGCTTACTTCGGCGGTATTTACGATTCCATTATTATGCGCATTATGGACGCGGTCGTCTGTATCCCCTCTATGCTTCTGATGCTTGCCCTTGTTGCCGTTCTCGGCAAGGGTATGGAGGGTATGATCATCGCGATGACCATCGTTTCGGTACCCGGCTACGCCAGAATCATCCGTTCCATCGTTCTTGGTGTTGTCCACCAGGAATATGTGGAGGCAGCCACCGCCGCAGGTACCAGCAACTTTGAGATCATCAGACGCCATATCCTGCCCAACTGCTTCGGTCCCATTCTTGTGGATGTTCTGATGAGCATTTCCGGCTGCATCATGTCCGCATCCAGCCTCAGCTTCCTGGGTATGGGTATTCAGGTACCCGCCCCCGAATGGGGCGCAATGCTCAGCGAGGCAACCAAGCTGATGCAGCTTCATCCCCATCTTGCAATTTTCCCCGGTCTGGCAATTCTACTCACTTCCCTGTGCTTCAACTTGCTGGGCGACGGTCTTGCAGATGCGATGGACCCCAAGAACCGTTAAAGGAGGTGCGAAGATATGAGAGATGAAAATCTTATGGAAGTTCGCAACCTGCGCACAGTGATCCCCCTGAAAAACGGTATCGAGGCGGCCCCGGTAGACGATGTGAATCTGGATATTCCCAAGCGTAAAACCATCGGCCTCGTCGGCGAGAGCGGCTGCGGTAAATCCATGACCGCCCGTTCCCTGATGCAGCTGCTGGATGCCCCCATTGCCATCAAGGAGGGCCGTATCGAATTCCGCTCCGGCGATGAGATCATCGATATTGCGCAGCTCACGGAAAAGGATATGCGCAAGATCCGCGGCAAGGAGATCACCATGATCTTCCAGGAGCCCATGACGGCGCTGAACCCCTCCATCACCGTTGGCAAGCAGGTTCGGGAAGCCATCCTGCTCCACGAAAAGATCTCCAAGGCAGAAGCCAAGCACCGTGTGATCGAATGCTTCCACGATGTGGGCATCCCCGAGCCCGAGCGCAGATACAATTCCTACCCCCACCAGCTTTCCGGCGGTTTGCGGCAGAGAATCTGTATCGCTATGGCAATGGTCATGCGTCCCACCTTCCTGATCGCAGACGAGCCCACCACCGCGCTTGATGTCACCGTTGAAGCTCAGATCCTGAATCTGATGAAGCAGCTTCAAAAGGCCAACGATATGTCCATTCTGCTGATCACCCATAACCTTGGCGTCGTCGCGGACATCTGTGACGAAGTGAATGTTATGTATGCAGGCCAGATCGTTGAGCATGCCACCACAGTCGAACTGTTCCGCAATACCGCCCATCCCTACACCATGGGCCTTATGAAAGCCATTCCCCGCGCAAGAGGAAACACCGCCGAAGAACTGTTCACCATTGAGGGAACGGTGCCTCCTCTCCACCAGAAGCTGCAGGGTTGCCGTTTCAGTGACCGGTGCATCTATGCCACCGAGCGCTGCAAAGCAGAACAGCCCGAGCTTCGTGATATTGGCGGCGGCCATCTGGTGCGTTGCTTCCGGGAGGTGGAAAAATGAGCGAAATACTCGTAAAGGTAAAAAACCTCAAAAAGTACTTCAAAGTCCCCAGCGGTAAGGTCAAAGCCGTTGACGATGTTTCCTTTGATATTTATCAGGGCGAGACTCTGGCCCTTGTGGGCGAAAGCGGCTGCGGCAAGTCCACCCTTGGCAGACTGATCGTCCGGCTCCTCAAAGCCGATTCCGGCAAGGTGGAAATGGAGGGTGTCGACCTGGGTTCCCTGAGCGGAAACGCCCTGCGTCACAAGCGCGCGGAGCTCCAGATGGTTTTCCAGGACCCCTATTCCTCTCTGGATCCCCATTTCACCGTGGGTGAGATCATCGCCGAGCCCCTGCGGGCAATGAATATGAAGAAAGCGGAACGGGACGAGCGCGTGATGGCGCTTCTTGGCCGTGTCGGTCTTTCCGAAGATAACTACTGGCGCTATCCCCACCAGTTCTCCGGCGGCCAGCGCCAAAGAATCGGCATTGCCCGTGCCCTTGCCCCCCAGCCCAAGCTGATTGTTTGCGACGAACCCGTTTCTGCCCTGGACGTTTCCATTCAGGCACAGATCCTGAATCTTCTGCGCAAGCTGCAGCGTGAGAGCAATCTGACCTATCTGTTCATTTCCCACGATCTGGCTGTCGTCCGCTATCTGTCCGACAGAGTGGTCGTGATGTTCCTCGGCAAGCTCTGTGAGATCAGCCCCACGGCCGATGCCTACGAAAAGCCGCTTCATCCCTATACGAAGATGCTGATCGACTCCGCGCCCGAGCCTGATCCGGATTTCAACAGAGAAGGCCGTATGCTCCTGGAAGGTGAAATGCCCTCCCCCATCAATCCCCCCGCTGGCTGCCGCTTCTGCACCAGATGTCCGTACGCAACGGAAATCTGCTCCAGCGTGGAGCCTGAAATGAAGGATTACGGCAACGGCCGCCTCTGCGCCTGCCACCATCCTTTGAATGTTTAACCCGTATACCACAGTATCCAATCCATACTGTGAAAATAAGAACGCCTTAGGCGAGAAAGTGAGAGACACAAAATGAAGAAGTATTTAGCAATCCTCCTCGCGCTCGTTATGGTTCTTGGCTTGTTCGCAGGCTGCGGCAAGACCAACGCCGATGAGCCCGCTGCACAGCCTGGCAACGACGCCGCTGCTGACGCCCCCGCAGCTCCCGCAGAGCCCGCAGTGGATGTTCTGCGCACCACCGCCATTATGACCAGTGAGTCCTTCAACCCCCTGGTTAACGGCAACGGCGACAAGCACATCTACCACGCTCTGTTCGACTGCCTGTTTATGTTCGACAACGACGGCAACCCCGTTCCCATGCTGGCTGAAAGCTATGAGAAGAACGGCCGTGAAGTCACCATCAAGATGCGTGAAGACGCAACCTTCGCTGACGGCAGCTCCGTCAAGGCAAGCGACGTTGTCTTCTCCTACGAGACCACTCTGGCTGACCCCACTCTGATGTACAACATGACCATGTTCTTCAACGACTGTGAAGCCGTTGGCGACTACACCGTCAAGTTCACCCTGGCAAACAACTACTGCAAGTGGATGAACCTGCTGGCTGAGCTGCTGTATGTTGTTCAGGAATCCACCTACGATCCCGTTGCTAACGACTACACCAAGACCGCTCCCGGCGGTTCCGGCGCTTACACTCTGGTTGAGCAGGATGCTTCCGGCGCTGTTTACCTGAAGGCCCGTGAGGACTACTGGAGACTGACCCCCGACTACGAAGAAGTCATCGTTTACGCAGCAATGGACGACGCAACCGAGATCATCGCTCTGCAGACCGGTGAGATCGATCTGGCTCCCCAGCTGGGTCTGGCTGCTTACACCCAGTTCGCAGGCGATCCCAATGTGACCGCAGTTTCCTTCGACGGCTGGACCACCATGGGTCTGATGAGCCATGTGGGCGACGCAGCCTTCAGAAAGGCTATCGCTTACGCCATCAACCGTGACACCATCCTGGCTATCTGCAACGGCGGCAACGGCGCCGCTTCCACCAGCGCATTCTCCCCCAAGGTTATGGGCGACTACGCCGGTGCTGTTGAGTATCCCTACTACGATGTAGAAAAGGCAAAGGCTATCCTGGCAGAGTCCACCACCGACCTGAGCCACACCTACACCCTGTCCGTCTTCGATGCTGACTCTCAGGCAGTTGCTCAGTGCATCCAGCAGGACCTGAAGGCTATCGGCATCAATCTGGAAGTCTCTATGACCGACATCAATGTCTGGTTCGACAATCTGATGAGCGGCAACCACGAATTCAGCATGACCGCAATGGCTACCGATATGGTCGGCGCTGAGGATATGATGAGCATGTTCGATCCTCAGGCAGGCTATCCCTTCCCCCTGACCGACGAGGCTCTGGCTCAGGTTCAGACCGCTCCTTACATCGAGGACGATGCTGAGCGTTACACCGCTATGGTCGAGCTGCTGAACACCATCAACGAGGAAGGCCTGTGGACTGCACTGTATGACTGCCCCAACTACATGGCTTACTCCAACAAGGTCGGCAATATCAACGACTGCGGCGCAGGCACCTGCGTGTTCTACTTCGCTGATATGACCGTCGCCGACTAATATAGCCTGACGCGCCAAATGGCATAAAAGCTTAAATCACCCCCTAATGCAGGCGAACACCTGCATTAGGGGGTATCATTCTGCGCTTAACGGCGTATCTATTGACATATTCCGCCCGCAGCCCTATAATGACAAAGCAAGTTTCCGGCGACGGCGGTAGACGGCATCCTTATATGTGTACTACCAACGCTTCTCTGCCCGACAGAGCACCGAGTCAAAGGTGAGCCGTCGGAATCCTTGCCTCAAAAACGGTCCGTTTCAATGCGAAGGCTATTATGCAGCCGGAACCTCTTGACGGACCGTGATTTATTTGTTTTAAAAAAATATAACCACCGGCGAAGCCGGTGGGTGTCATTTACCGGTATAACCCCTTGTTCCTCA
>JAZPXW010000156.1:0-7523 GCA_045543895.1 Faecousia sp. | reverse complement strand
TGCAGCAGGCAAAGCGCCAGCAGCTCCAGGGGGTACAGCCCGATATAGCCCACCACATGGATCAGCGCAAAGCCCAGCACCGAAAGCACCCAGGCTGCAATTTTACTGCGGGGATACAGGCCGCCAAACAGCACGCCCCGGAACAGCAGCTCCTCCGCAGGCGGTACCAGCACCACCGTGGCGAACGCCCACATGGCGAAATTGTCCTGCGCCATGGCATTGATATTGTTATCGTTCACATTGGAAAAGTCCGGGAAGACCGCAAAGGTTGCGATGCTCACCAGGGTGGAAGAAAGCTGATAGGCGAAATAGCAGATAAGAGCCGCCAGCAGCACCGTGCTGATATTTCTTATGGCGTGGCGGACGCTGTCGCGCAAATAGCGCCAGAAGATAATCGCCAGGACCGCAAAATTTATGGCGTATTGCAGCAGGTTCAGCGATCCCGGGTCCAGAGGCAGCTCCAGCAGCCCAAACAGCAATACCACTAAGTAGGGCAGCGCCAGAAACTCAAAGAGCATATAGCCAAAGCCCCAGAGGACCGACTTGCGGTCGGGGAGAAGAACGGTCGTTTTCATGATCAATCTAACATTTTCTTGAGCTTATACAGCTCGTTCATGGCTTCGATGGGGGTCAGCGTTTCCACCTGGATGTTTTCCAGAGCGGCGGCCACCTGCTGGGAGCGCAGATCCAGCATGCTCACCTGGTCGTCCTCCGGGACGGCAGCAGATACCGGGGCAGACTTGCCGCCGGCGCTTTCCAGCTCCTGCAGGATCTCTCTTGCCCGGGAGATGACCGCATTCGGAATGCCCGCCAGCTTTGCCACCTCGATGCCGTAGCTGTCGTCGGTGGCGCCGGGGACGATCTTGCGCAGAAAGATCATCTGATCTCCACGCTTCTTCACCGCAATGTTATAATTGCGCACATTGGGAAGCTCGCTTTCGATGGCGGAGAGCACGTGGTAGTGGGTGGCAAATAAGGTCTTGGCACCCAGCTTTTTGGGGTTTGCCACATATTCCAGCACCGCACGGGCGATGGACATACCGTGGTAGGTGGAGGTGCCTCTGCCGATCTCATCCAGGATCAGCAGGCTCCGGGGAGTGGCGTACTTCAGGATGGAGGCCACCTCGCTCATCTCCACCATAAAGGTGGATTGGCCGGAAGCCAGATCGTCGCTGGCACCGATGCGGGTGAACACCCGGTCCACGATGCCCAGCCGGGCAGAGCGGGCAGGGACGAAGGAACCCATCTGCGCCATCAGCACGATCAGCGCCACCTGCCGCATATAGGTGGATTTACCAGCCATATTGGGGCCGGTGATGATGGAAACCTGGTGGCGGGCATCGCCCAAGAGGGTGTCGTTGGGGACGAACAGGGTGTCTTTTTGCATCTGCTCCACCACCGGGTGGCGTCCGTCGGTGATGTGCAGGCTGCCATCCAGGGTCATTTCCGGGCGGCAGTAATTATGCAGCGCAGCTACCGTTGCCAGAGAGCAGAGGGCATCTGCCGCTGCCACTGCCGCAGCGGTGATCTGGATCCGGGCGGACTGGCTGGCAAGGTGTTCCCGCAGCTGGGTGAACAGCTGGTATTCCAGCGCTGTGAGCCGCTCCTTGGCGGACAGCACCTGCTCTTCCAGCTCCTTTAATTCCGGGGTGATGTAGCGCTCGCAGTTTGCAAGGGTCTGCTTGCGGATGTAGTGCTGGGGTACTTGGGAGGCGAAGGACTTGGATACCTCGATATAATAGCCGAACACCCGGTTGTAGCTGACCTTGAGGGTACGGATGCCGGTTTTTTCCTTTTCAGAGGCTTCGATCGCCAAAATGGTATTCTTGCTGCCGTTCATCAGGTCCCGCAGCCGGTCGGCTTCTGCATTGGCGCCGGGACGGATGATGCCGCCTTCCCGGACGGTGACCGGGGGATCGTCCACGATGGTGGAAAGGATGGCGTCGGCGCAATCGGTGAGGGGGTCGATCTGCTGGCAGAGTTTACGGAGCATGGGCGATTCCATGGTTTCCAGCTGCTGCTTTACCAGCGGCAGCGCATTCATGCCGGAGGCAAGGCCTAATAGATCCCGGCAGCCTACGGTGCCGGTGACGATGCGGGTGGTGACACGCTCCAGGTCGGAAACGCACCGCAGCGCCTCCCGCAGCTCGCCACGGGCGACGGTGTTTGTGACCAATTCCTCCACAGCGCTGTGGCGTCGGGTGATCTCGCTCACATCCAGCAGGGGCTTTTCCAGCCAGGAGCGGAGCATCCGGCTGCCCATGGCGGTCTGGGTCTTATCCAGCACCCACAGCAGCGACCCGCGTTTTTCCTTGCCCCGGAGGGTTTCGGTCAGCTCCAGGTTCCGCCGGGCATCGATATCCAGCTCCATAAACAGGCCGCTGGAGTAAAACTGCAAGGAACGGATATGCTCCAGCGCGTTCTTCTGCACGAAGATCAGTCGGTTCAGCAGAGCGCCGCAGGCCATGATGACCGCATTCTGCGCGCCGATGCCCAGCTCGTCAACGGACTTTTTAAAGTGCCATTCCAGCAGCTCCGTTGCCCGGTTCAGGTCCATATCCGAGGGAAGTCCCTCGTCGATGCAGCAGCGCAGGTGGGAAAACAGGGCGTTATCGATGGCTTCGGTGGTCACATCGCTGCCTGCCCGGATCACCTCAGCCGGGGAAAAACGACCCAGCTCGGATACCGCGGCGGCATCGGTGGCGCAGACGGTGGCATAAAACGCGCCTGTGGAAACATCGCAGAAGGCAAGGCCATATTTGCTATTTTCGCCGTAGAGGCAGGCCATATAGTTGTTGCGGCTCTCGTCCAGCATACAGCCCTCGGTGACGGTGCCGGGAGTGACGATCCGGGTGATGTCACGGCTGACGAGACCCTTGGCGGTGGCGGGATCCTCGGTCTGGTCGCACAGGGCCACCTTATAGCCCTTGGCTACCAGCCGGGCGATATAGGCATCCACGCTGTGGTAGGGCACACCGCACATGGGGGTCTGCTCCTCGGGGGATTTGTTCCGGTCTCGTGTGCTGAGGGTCAGATCCAGCTCCCTGGCGGCAAGCTTTGCATCCTCGTCGAACATCTCGTAGAAGTCGCCCAGGCGGAAAAACAGCACGCAATCTTTATTCTGTTCCTTAATGGCATTGTACTGCCGCTTCATAGGGGTCAGTTCGCTCTTTTGCTCTGCCATAGTATCATTCCTTTCCGGTAAGACTCCAGGTGGTGGCACCGGTAATGGTGAGGTCAACAAATTTGCCTACACTGTTGACATTTCCCGGGAAGCGCACCAGGCGTCCACCCTCGGTGCGGGCGGTGAGCAGGTCTTTATCCTGCCCGTCTACCAGGCAGCGCAAGCGCTTGCCCACATAGCCCTTGTGGATCTCCTCGGAAATGGTGTTTTGCAGGGTACACAGCCGGTCGAACCGGGCGTTCTTCTCCTCTTTGGGGGTGGGATCATCCATAGAGGCGGCAGGTGTGCCGGCTCTGGGGGAGAAGATGAAGGTAAAGAGGGAATCGTAATGCACCTGCTCGATAAGAGAAAGGGTCTCCTGGAATTCTTCCTCTGTTTCTCCGGGGAAGCCCACGATCACATCGCTGGTCAGCACCAGGTCGGGCATTACGGATTTGGCGTAGGCGACTTTTTCCAGGTATTGCTCCCGGTCGTAGTGCCGGTTCATGGCCTTCAGTACCCGGGAAGAACCGCTTTGGAACGGCAGGTGCAGCTGCTTTGCGATCTTGGGGGAGGCGGCCATGGTATCAAACAGCTTTTTGGAAGCATCCCGGGGATGGCTGGTCATAAAACGGATGAGGAAGTCGCCGGGAATTTCCGCGATGGCTTTCAGCAGATCTGCAAAGTCTATATCTTCAGGGAGGTCCTTGCCGTAGGAGTTCACATTCTGACCCAAAAGGGTGATGTCCTTGCAGCCGTTTTCAATAAGACTGCGGCACTCTGCCAGAATATCCTCACTCTTGCGGCTGCGCTCCCGTCCACGGACATAGGGAACGATGCAGTAGGAGCAGAAATTGTTGCAGCCGTACATGATGGACACCCAGGCTTTGAGGGTATTATCCCGCAGGTGGGGCAGACCCTCGGCGATGGAACCGGCTTCATCCTCCACAAAGTAGGTGCGCTTGCCGGTGGTCAGCACCCGGTGCAGCAGCTCCGGAAATTGCCACAGGTGGTGGGTGGAGAACACACCGTCCACATGGGGATAGCTCTTTTTGATTCGCTGCACCACATGGTCCTGGCCTGCCATACAGCCGCACAGGAAGATCTTTTGCCCAGGGTGGCGGCGCTTGGTGTGGGTCAGCGCACCAAGATTACCGAATACCCGCTGCTCCGCGTGCTCACGGATGGCGCAGGTGTTCATAATGACCACATCCGCTCCTTCGGCGGTGCTTATCATATTGTAGCGGCACTGGGAAAGCAGCCCACGCAGCTGCTCGGAATCCGCTTCGTTCTGCTGGCAGCCGTAGGTTTCCACATAGGCATTGGGGGTTATAGCCCGGTCGTGCCAAAGGGCCTCGATCCGGGCGCAAAAGGAATACTGCCGCTGCAGCGCTTCCTGTGAAATAACTGTTGTTTTCGTGTTCATTGTCTTTCCTCCGACAATACTATCTCAACTATAAATACTACCATTTTTCTTGCGGTTTTGCAAGAGGCGAGATAATTTTTGCGGTGAGGGGACTTCTGGCGTGCCTGTCATTCCGAGCGACCGGAGGGAGTCGAGGAATCTACGCATTGGCGGTGTGCGGTGCAGGGCTTCGGTGCGTAGATCCCTCGGCGCGGCTTCGCCTTGCTCGGGATGACAGAGGAGGGACGATGGCGCGGCAAAAGGCTTCCCCTGAGGAGAGGGTGGATTTTGCGAAGCAAAAGACGGGAGAGGAATGGCGGCAGGACCAACATAGGAGCAGGCCTATACGGTGCCGCCAGTCGTTAGGTTATCGCCCGCATTCCTCATCCGTCCAAAATCAGAGATTTTTGACACCTTCCCCCGGGGGAAGGCTTTGGGGTGCGGTGGTGGCGGGCCGTCGAGGGCGCCGACCCCTACGGGGTGCGGTGCAGCGGCGGCAATCGTTACGGAAATGTAAATTTTGCGAATATTCTTGCATTTGTTCTGTGTCCGTGGTAAACTGAGTCCATTAGTTTTGGAGAGGAAGATTGACTATGAACTGTAAGCATTGTGGCGCAGAGCTGGAGGAAAACGCAGCGGTTTGCGATTTCTGCGGGCAAGCGGTGGAAGAAACCGCCCCTGTGGAGGAAACCGTAGTCGTGGAAGAAACCGCAGCTGTGGAAGAAACTCCCGTTGAGGAAGCTGCTCCCGTTGAGGAAGCTGCTCCCGTGGAGGAAGCCGCTCCTGTTAAGAAAAAAACCAAGAAGCGTATGGGCAAGGGCGTTAAGGCGGTCATTGCCGTCTCCCTGGCGCTGGTGCTGCTGCTGGGTGCGGCTGTGGGTGTGACCGCTGCTCTGGGCTTTAACTTTGAAAGCTGGGAAAATGAGCTGACCATCAAGGACCGCTACACCGCCCCGGATTTTATGGCGAACCTGTCCGCCAACACGGTGGTGGCGACCCTGGGGGATAAGGAGCTGACCAACGGCGTGCTGCAGCTGTATTACGGACGGCAGATCTGGGATATGGTGGAGGAGTACGGCAGCTATCTGACCACTCTGGGTCTGGATCTGACTAAACCCCTGCACCAGCAGGAGTTCCCCGGCGCGGAGGGCGCTACCTGGGAGCAGTACTTCGTGAGTATGGCCATTGACGCCTGGTTCCAGCAGCAGACTCTGGTCTGCATGGCGGAGGATGCGGGCTATCAATACCCCGAGGGCCTGCAGACCTTCCTGGACACCCTGGAGGGCAAGCTGAATGAGCAGGCTGTGGCAAACGGCCTGAAGGACGGCAACGCTCTGGTGAAAAAGGAAATGGGCGCCACCGCCAATATGGAGCGGTACAAGGCTTACTCTGCCATCTATAACCAGGGCATGGAGTACTACGGCGCGCTGTATGAATCCCTGGATCCGGAAAAGGCCCAGGTGGAGGCCTATTTTGAAGCCCACGCCGCCGAGCTGCAGCAGCAGTACGGCGTGACCAAGGAAGAAAACCCTGTGATCGATGTGCGGCACATCCTGCTGACCCCCGAGGGCGGCACCGAGGATCCCACCACCGGACGCATGGTGTATAACGAGGAGGAAATGGCTGCCTGCCATCAGAAGGCTCAGGCGCTGCTGGACCGCTGGAAGTCCGGTGAAGCCACGGAGGAATCCTTTGCCACCCTTGCAAATGAGCATTCCACCGACCCCGGCTCCAATACCAAGGGTGGTCTGTACGAATACGTGTACCAGGGGGATATGGTGGAAGCCTTTGATGCCTGGTGCTTCGACGAAAGCCGTAAGCCCGGTGACACTGGTGTGGTGGACACTCCCTTCGGCTGCCATATCATGTACTTCGTGTACGGTGCCGACGAGTGGTACCGGGTGGCATACGAGGGTGTGCGCACCGAGCTGTGCCAGAAGCAGCTCACCGAAGCCTTTGAAAAGTATCCTTCCCAGGTGGATTACTACAAGATCTCTCTCAGCGCAATCGATTTTGAATAAAAGAACAAAGACCGCAGGGATTTTTCCTTGCGGTCTTTTTGTGCCCAAAAACCGGGCATTTGCAGGCACTTTTGCGGGGGAAGGGGAATGGATGCGCTCAGGATACCCGCAGGATACTCACAGGATACCGTCAGGATATCGTTAAGGAGAGGGAGAAAGAGTAAGAGGTAGAGATAGAGTAAGAGTTAGAGTTAGAGTTAGAGTAAGAGTATGATGAGAGAAGATAAATAATATTTAAAGATATTATTTGTCTGTCTCTCTGTAACACATGGGCAGCGTCCCGCTGATGTGTGTGAGAAAAAGCGTCTTTAAAAAGCGAAATATTTCTCTGCGGGAGAGAGAAAACGCTGCTGATAGTTACGGTAGGGAACGGATTTATCCGTTCCGCGGAACGCATGAGTGCGTTCCCTACGGGGTACGGGGATGACAACCCCTCCGTCAGCTTCGCTGACACCTCCCCTACAGGGGAGGCTTGGCGGCGGGACCAAGACCCCGCCCTACGGCCTTTGTCGATGGTGCCTGTAGGACGAGCACTCCTGTGCCCGCCGCGGCGGCCAGGGGACTGACCGCCCTACGGGTGCGGTGGGGGGTGAGAGAAAAGTGAGAGAGTTTTTTTGCGACCGGTTAGAAATAGTTGGTAGAACTGGAAGTATGAGGGTAAAAGATGCGGTTTGCAGCGAAATAGGTTAAAAAGCTGCGAGAGAAAAACGAGAGGAAATCGGTGTTTTCGTTTGGTACAATAGGGGCAAATGGTGGTGCATTTGGGACTTTGGGCTTGTCATTCTGAGCGGAGTACCGTAGGTACGAAGTCGAAGAATCCGTTTTCTTTTTGGGGTTGCGGATCCTTCGGCTTCGCATCTTCGATGCTTCGCTCAGGATGACAGAGAAAAAAGGTAGTGCGGCTTTGCGGACGGCCAATGGCCGCCCCTACAGG
>JAZPXW010000155.1:0-16366 GCA_045543895.1 Faecousia sp. | reverse complement strand
GGGGCGGATATCATCCGCCCGCAATCACCGCCCTTTTATAAACAAAAAAGAGGAAGCGGAGCTTGCTCTTTTTATTTGGTGCGGGTTGCGTTGTTTAATGGAACTGGGAGTGATACAGCGAACAGTAAAAACCGCCCTGCCGGATCAGCTCATCGTGATTTCCCTGTTCAATGATCGCGCCGTCTTTCACCACCAGGATCGTATCCGCATTCTGAATGGTGGAAAGCCGGTGAGCGATCACAAAGCAGGTCTTATTCTCCATCAGCTTCGTCATGGCATTCTGGATCTGGATCTCCGTAAGGGAGTCCACATTGGAGGTCGCTTCGTCCAGAATAAGGATCGGCGCTTTGGAAAGGAACGCCCGGGCAATGGTGATCATCTGCTTCTGTCCCTTCGAAATGTTCACACCGTCATCCGAAAGCACCGTATCATAGCCGTTTGGAAGACTGCGGATATAGGAGTCGATCTTCGCGGATCTTGCCGCCGCATGGACCTCTTCCGGAGATGCATCCTCTCTTCCGTATACGATATTGTCATATATGCTGCCGCAAAACAGCCATGTATCCTGAAGCACCATATTGAACGCCAGACGCAGGTCCGCCCGTTTGATGCTGACGGACGGTATCCCATCGATCCGTATTTCGCCGCTTTGGTGATCATAAAAACGCATCAGCAGATTGATGATGGTGGTCTTGCCGGCACCTGTGGGTCCGACGATCGCCACGGTCTGTCCCTTTTTTGCATGAACGGATACATTCTTCAGCACCGTTTTGTCCGCCGTGTAACCAAAGGTCACATTCTCCAGGCAAACATCGCCTTTCACTTCCTGCAGCTCCAATGCATCAATCGCATCCAATTTTTCGGGTTCCTCGTCCAAAATGGCGAACACACGCTCTGCCGCTGAAAACGCAGACTGGATCTCGTGGAGGATGTTGGAAAACTCGTTGATCGGTCCGGCGAATTTTCTGGAATACTGAACGAATTGGGCCACACCGCCAAGGGTGATAAAAAAGGCAGAGGTAGCCAGGATCGTGCCGTTCTGGGAATACATATACAGCACACCGCCCAGGACCGCCACCAAAGCCAGAGAGATGTTATTGATGAGATTGATGGTGGGATACAGCAAAGCGCCGTTGTACTCTGCTTTGTAAAAAGCGTCCATAGCCTCGTCGTTGATCTTATTGAAGCGGGAGGAGATCACATCCTGCCGCCCGTAGGCTGAGATGGTGCGGGAGCCGGTGAGCATCTCTTCCGCAAAGCCGTTGAGCTGGCCGTATTTTTTCGCTCTCGCTCTGAACAGCGGGCGGACCTTTTGCGAACGGTACCGGGTAAACAGCAGCGACACGGGAACGGTCAGCGCAAAGATCAGGATCATGGGTTTGGAGATCTTCCACATAAACAGCAGCGATCCCACAACGGTATAGGCGCTGGTCAGGATCTGCACCAGGTCATGGGACAAAGTGCTGTTGATGGTATCGATGTCGTAAGACAAATGGCTTATGATATCGCCGGTGGCGTGGGTATCAAAGAAATTGACCGGGAGGGTCATCAGCTTTTCAAAGACCTGCCTGCGCATTTTATAAATGATACGCTGGCTCAGCCGGAGCATGACCACAGACAGCACGTAGGCCAGCAGCGCCGAGATCACATAGCAGCCCAGCATCCGCGCGATATTCTCCCACACCGCGGAAAAGTCCACGCCGCCTTCCAGCTCAATGGCGTCAATGGCGGCGCCGGAATACCGCGGTCCCAGCAAAGAGAGCTGATTGGAGCCCAGGGTCAGCAGCAATGCCAGGGTAAACAGCGGCCATTGCTCCAGAACATACCGGCTCAGCCGGATGAAAATACCCGTTTTATTTTTTGGTTTTGCGTTCTTATTCGTCAAGGAAGGCACCTCCCATCTGCGAGTCGCTGATCTGCCGGTACTGGGCGCAGTTTTCCATCAGCGCCTCATGCTTTCCGCAGCCGATGATCGCGCCCTCTTCAATGACCAGGATCAGGTCGCAGTTTTTCACCGAACTGACTCTCTGCGCCACGGTGATCACCGTAGAATCGGGAAGGGCTTCTGCAAGGGCGCTGCGCAGATTGGCATCGGTCCGGTAATCCAGGGCCGACGAGGAATCGTCCAGGATCAGTATTTCGGGATTTCCCG
Source organism: Faecousia sp. (assembly GCA_045543895.1). Lineage (GTDB taxonomy): Bacteria > Bacillota > Clostridia > Oscillospirales > Oscillospiraceae > Faecousia. The sequence goes on along the minus strand of JAZPXW010000155.1, from coordinate 14,214 downwards.
CAATGGCCCGGGAGATCAGCACCCGCTGACGCTGACCGCCCGAGAGATTCGTTCCTCCCGTGGAGATGCTGTGGGCATACCCATCCGAAAAAGAAGTAATAAAATCATGGGCCTGTGCGATCTTCGCCGCTTTTACAATATCCTCGTTTTTGATATCCCGGCCGAAACGAATGTTTTCTTCGATGGAATCGGCATAGAGAAAATCATTTTGGAACACGACGCCGAACATGGCTGTCAGCTCTTCGCGGGTGTAGGAACGCACATCCTTCCCATGAATACGAATGACGCCCTCGTTTGTATCGTACAGGCGCATCAGAAGCCGCAGGATGGTAGATTTTCCGCTGCCTGTGGCGCCGATGATACCCAGGGTCTCACCCTTTTTCAGCGAGAAGGATACATCGGTCAGGTTGTTGCTTTTGCCCAGATAAGAAAAGCTCACATTTTCAAAGGAAATGTGCAGGGAAGGATCTCCCTTGCCGTCATCCTGGCAAAGGGCAAGCTCGTTGGTTTCCTCCAGGACCGCTGCGATACGCTTTGCCGAGGCGGCGCACTTGGTGTACATGACGAACATTCTCGACAGCGACATCATCGCCATAGACACCAGCGTAAAATACTGCATAAAGGCGATGACCGTGGTGGCAGAGGATCGGTTTTGGGATACGAAATAGGCGCTGACCGCGATCACCGCAACGATACCCATATTCATCAGCAGCGTCATCACAGGATTGACCACACCCATAATGGTTCCTGCCCGGGTCTCATTGCGCCGCAGGGTCATATTGGCTTTGTCATAACGGGCGCTTTCGTAAGTCTCCTTTGACAGCGCCTTGATCACCCGGATTCCCTGGGCATCCTCACGGACCACACGGACCATGCCATCCACCGACTGCTGGACCTTGGAATACAGCGGGACACCCATCCGGGAAATGCTGTAGACCACAATAAAGATCAGCGGCAGGGTAGCGATCATGACCAGCGCCAGCTTGCTGTCCATCAGCAGCGTGATGATGCTGCCGCCAAGCAGCAGGATCGGCGCGCGAATGCCCATCCGCTGCATCATGCCGACGAAATTCTGCACATTGTAAGTATCCGATGTGATTCTGGATTCCAGGGACGGAATGGTAAACCGGTCTGTGCTCCTGGCCGACAGATACAATGTCCTGGAAAACAGATTCTTCCGCATCCGGGTGGAGAATATCATGGTGGTTTTCGCTGCCATTCTGTTTGCGATGATATTGCCCAGGCAGGCAGCCACCGCGCAGACCACCATCAGCCCACCAAATAGCAGGATCTGCGACACATCGTTGGTTTCAATGACATTTTCAAGAATGTAGCTGAGCAAAAACGGGATCAGCAGCTCCGCCACGGTGCCAATGATCTTTACCGAAATGCCTTTCAGTATTCTTGTTTTTAAGGGTCTAATATATGTAATTACCCACTTCATTTGCATGCCTCTTGTTGTTCGATGATTTCTCTTGCCTTCTCCTGCATCCGTATCAATACAGAATCGAAGGTGTCCAGCTCAGTCTGGGATATCCCCTGGGATAAAAGCTGCATCCATTGCGCGGAAGCAGCCTTGATTTCCGGCAGAACGCCAAGGGCTTTTTCGGTGGGAAAGACCGAAAATTGCCGCTTATCCTGGGGCAGCGGGGTTCTTGTAACATACCCCTTCTCCTCAAGATAATTGACGTTTCTTGCCACCGTGCTTTTATTGACGCAAAGCTCCCGTGCCAGATCCTCCTGGGACCGGCCCGGCTCACGGCAGATCGCCAGAATAAAGGCGTATTGACTGCTTTGCAGATCCTCCGCGGAAACTTTGCTGTGCCTGTAGACCGCCTGGGAACGGCTGATATTGTTCAGCATCTTCATAAATCTCGGCATAGTATCCTCCGTAAACCAAAATCGTTGCCTGTGCAACAGTTTCATATGCAACTATTATAAGTGAAAACCCGCTGTTGTCAAGCAAAATACCTTTTACATAGTTCTATATAGAAAAAAGGAGGCCTTTTGGCCTCCTCTTCATTTGCTGCGGATGATTATTTCCGTGCATAAAAACGGAAAATAAATTACACCGTGTCAGTTTTATAGGTAAACAGGTCGAAATTGACGACTCCCATATTTTGAAGCAGCTTCCGACTGCGGATTTGATCTTCCTCCGTATTAAACCCGGGAATCAAGGGAACACGCACGGTGATGCGCTCCGGTTCTGCGATTTCCAGAAGCCGCCGCAAATTGTCGAGCATCCGGGCATTGTCCTGACCGGTGTAGCGCAGGTAGATGTCCGGATTGGTGTCTTTGCAATCGATATAAAAATGGTCGATGCAGTCTGCGGCTCTGGCCACATTCTCCCAAGTCACATTGAGAGCCGTTTCTGCACATAAGTGCCAGTCGGTTCCACAAATCCCCCGGAATTCCTGAAGAAAATCGCTGTAAAGCAGCGGCTCACCGCCACCAAAGGTGACACCGCCGCCAGTGGCCAGGAAATACAGCTCATCCATGCGAACCTTTTCGTAGAGTTCCCGGGGCGATAGCATTTCCTTTTTGGTGTTGGGATCCAGCGTGAATGGATTCAGACACCAATGGCATCGCAGCGAACAGCCGTGGAAGCATACCAATGTGGTCACACCTTGGCCGTCCACCATCATCCGATGCCGTGCGCGTGCCACAAAAGGTGCTGTCGATCCCGTCATGTGGGATCCTCCGGCAGGGCAATTTCACCCAGCACAAGAGTGGAATCCTCCTCCGGTAGGTCAATTCGACCCGGCAGTTCAATGGGCTCGCCATCTAATTCGTCCTCAAAGGGCTGGCTCTCATAGGTGGTGTCCGGGGCAGGTGGTGCGCCAGCCGTCTGGTTTGGAGCCGTTAAAGTACATCCTGCAGAGCCTACCACCAATGCTGCGGCGATGCCTGCCACAGCAACGGTCTTTCCCAAATTCTTCCGCTTCGTCAGTTCATTTTCCAGATAGCGCAGCTCCGCTTCGCACTTGGGGCAGGTTCCGGAGCATTCCCCCTGGTATTTACACTCGGAGGTCACATAGTCAATATCATTTTCTTCGGCAATCTTTTTGCGAATGTCTTTGAGAATCTTGCATTTGCTTTTTCCGTTCATAAATACGCTCCTTTCGTGGCGCTTTCTGCGGTATTCCTAATTTTATTATAATGATCGGTACAACATATTGCAAGAACAAATCCCTTACAAGATCCCTTCCTGAAAGTGAAAGATAACCTGAAGGATTTCCCTCCGTGGGTGTATAGGTTTCTTGTTCCTAAAATTATTTGGAAAATGTATAAGAAACGGCACCCATTTAGGGTGCCGTTTACGCTGGTGCGGATGACAGGACTCGAACCTGCACGCTCGCGCGTTGGAACCTAAATCCAATGAGTCTACCAATTCCACCACATCCGCAGATGGGGTTATTTTACCACAGCGGATTCCCGTTGTCAATCGAATCGGTGGGGGCGGTTTTTTTGAGTGGAATAAATCTTAGCTCCTTTTTGGCAATTTTACTTGACTTTCCTTCTTCGCATGGCTAAAATAGATTCGGTATAGTGTACGCTGGGCTGGCTGTACGCCCCCGCGTTTCATTTTTATCCGGCATTTGCCTGATTTGGGATTTGCGCCTCATGGCGTTATTTTGTGCTTTTTAATTTCCCCGGGAGGATCCCGGTCGATATGATCTGCCAATTTTACACATGGGGCCCCTATGCCCGCCTCTAGGCTGTGCCTATCATATATAAGGAGGTGTGCTTGATTATGGGACCGTTTGAAATCGCAATGATCGCTATTGGCGTTGTTTTGGGAATCGCTGTTGGTTTTGCCATCGGTATCGTCTACCGCAAGAAGGTAGCCGAGCGTGAGATCGGCTCTGCCGAGCAGGAAGCGACCCGGATCATCAACGAAGCCATCCGCAGCGGTGAGAGCCGCAAGAAGGAAATGCTTCTGGAAGCCAAAGACGAAATCCATAGATCCCGCACAGAACACGAGAAGGAAGTCAAGGAACGCCGCGCCGAGCTGACCAAGCAGGAGCGCCGTTTGGAACAGAAAGAAGCCACCCTGGACAAGAAGACCGATGCCTTCGAGCGCAAGGAAGAAGAGCTGGCCCGCCGCATGGCGGAGGTAGCCGACGCCAAGGCTGAGGCCGATGTGCTCAAGAAGCAGCAGCTGACCATTCTGGAGCAGCTGTCCGGGCTGACCCAGGAGCAGGCCAAGCAGTACCTGCTGGAAACCGTGGAGAACGATGTTCGCCACGAGACCGCAATGAAGATCAAGGAGATCGAAGCACAGCTGAAGGACGAAGCCGACGACAAGGCCCGGGAGATCATCGCCGTCGCCATCCAGCGCTGCGCTGCCGACCACTCCGCAGAAACCACCGTTTCTGTGGTTCCCCTGCCCAACGATGAAATGAAGGGCCGTATCATCGGCCGTGAGGGCCGCAACATCCGCACCCTGGAGACCGTCACCGGTGTTGATCTCATCATCGACGATACCCCCGAGGCCATCACCGTATCTAGCTTCGACCCGGTGCGCCGGGAGATCGCCAGACTGGCTTTGGAGAAGCTCATCGTGGACGGCCGTATCCACCCCACCCGTATCGAGGACATGGTGGAAAAGGCCCGCAAGGAAGTGGACCGCACCATCCGGGAGGAAGGCGAGCGTGCCTGCTACGAGACCGGTGTGCATAACCTGAACCCCGAGCTGGTGAAGATCCTGGGCCGCCAGAAGTACCGCACCTCTTACGGTCAGAATGTGCTGAACCACTCCATCGAGGTTCCCCACATCGCCGGTCTGATGGCCAGCGAGCTGGGCGTAGATGTGGCTCTGGCAAAGAGAGCAGGTCTGCTGCATGACCTGGGCAAGTCCATCGACCACGAGGTCGAGGGCAGCCACGTGCAGCTGGGCGCTGACCTTGCCCGGAAGTACAAGGAAAATCCCGTTGTGGTCAACGCCATCGAGGCACACCACGGCGATGTGGAGCCCAAGACCATCATTGCTGTGCTGGTGCAGGCTGCTGACGCTGTGTCCGCTGCCCGTCCCGGCGCCCGCCGTGAGAATGTGGAAAACTACATCCGCCGCCTGCAGAAGCTGGAAGAGCTGACCAGCTCCTACCCCGGTGTGGATAAGGCCTTTGCCATCCAGGCAGGCCGTGAGGTCCGCATTATGGTCAAGCCCGAGGAAGTATCCGAAGACAGCATGATCCTCCTGGCACGGGATGTTGCCAAGAAGATCGAAGCCGAGCTGGAATACCCCGGCCAGATCAAGATCAATGTGATCCGGGAAACCAAGGCTGTGGAATACGCAAAGTAAAAAGATACCGCCTCTCCACCACGGAGAGGCGGTTTTTTACGCTTGTACAGTGGTGAAATAGCCTTCCCCCGAGGGGAAGGTGCCCCGAAGGGGCGGATGAGGAATGCGGGCGGAAAGCGGACGATTCGCTGCATCCATCAGGCTTATTCCTATGCTGGTTCTGCCGCCATTCCTCTCCCGGTCCTTCGGACCACCCTCTCCCCGGGAGAGGGCATAAAGGAACGGATTGCCACGGGCCGTTGGCCCTCGCAATGACAGAGGAAGGACGATGGTGCAGTAATACCCTCTTAGTCGCCTGCGGCGAGCTCTCCCTCTGGGAGAGGTGTCAGCGAAGCTGACGGAGAGGGTTATAAAAGTCTTTTAGTTTACATAATTCTATAGAGCCGTTTGCCGTTTTCGGTGGTGACGGCGGCGGCTTCCTCGGGGGTGATGCCCCGGATCTGCGCCAGCTGCTCCGCCATGCGGTAGAGGTAGCCCGGGTCGTTGCGCTTGCCCCGGAAGGGCTCCGGCGCCATGTAGGGACAGTCGGTTTCCAGCACGATCCGCTCCAAGGGAATGGACGCTGCGGTCTCCACCGCCTTGCGGGCATTTTTGAAGGTCAGCACCCCGGTAAAGCCGATGTACCAGCCCATTTCCACCAGTTGCCGTGCCATTTCCGCAGAGCCGGAGTAGCAATGGAATACGCCGGTGACCCCGGGAAATTCCCGGACGATGGCCATACCGTCCTCGTGGGCTTCCCGCTCGTGGACGATCACCGGGAGGTCCAGCTCCCGGGCCAGCTCCATCTGCATCCGGAAGGCCTTCTGCTGGATATCTCTGGGAATATCCTCATAGTGGTAGTCCAGGCCGATCTCACCAATGGCCTTGACCTTGGGATTTAGTTTACATAATTTTCTGTATTCTTCCAGGACTTCGGCATTCACTTCATCGGCGGCATCCGGGTGGGAGCCAACGGCGGCATAGAGCCAGGGGTACTGGTTTGCCAGCTCCACCGACTGCCGGGAGGCTTCCAAACTGCAGCCCGCGTTCATCACCAGGCCAACACCCTTTTCCGGCAGGCCTGCCAGAAGCGCTTCCCTGTCCCGGTCGAAGGCTTCGTCATTTAAATGGGCGTGGGTATCAAACAGCATATCAAAGAACCTTTCCTCCGTTGACGGTCAACCGGAACTGGTAGCCCAGCATCTCTGCCGCGCTGCGGCACATGAGCATACGGGTCAGGAAAATATCAAAATACTCATACAATGTGCAGATGCTCTCATCCACCTGCAGATTCAGGGCGATGGTACCCTTCTCGGTGTCCACCTTCAAGGCAGAACCGGTGACCGCGTAATTCACCCGGTCGTGGATATCGAATTTCTCCTGCTCCTTCACCCGGACACGGCTGCGGCGCACATCGGTCTTATCCGCCAGAATCAGCGCCGCGGAGATGGGATCCCGGGAGCCGCCGGTGGATTCATCGTGGTGACCGATGGCGGAGATCACGGTGATCCGGTCCTCCCGGGGCATATCGGTTTTGAGCAGGATGTCGTTTGCCAGCAGAGCGCCCAGCTCCGCGTGGTGGGTGCGGTTGATGGAATTGCCGATGTCGTGCATAAAGCCGGCGATCTTGGCAAGCTCCTGGTCGTGCTCCGGGTAGCCCAGCTTGCGCAAAATATAGGCACTGCGCTCCGCCACCAGCACACAATGGGCCTCGGAATGGTCGGTAAAGCCCAGAACACCCAGGTTCTGATTGCCCTTATCCAGCAGGGCGCAGACTTCTTCATTTTTTCGGATTTCACTATAGGTCATAGACATACCTCCTTTGGCTCTTATTATACCCCCATCCCCTGCCCTGCGCAAGAAATTTCTTTGTTCTATCCCCCAACGAAACCCATAAACTGTTACGAACAAGGGAGGGATCACAATGGCAGAGCAGCAAATTTCGCTACCGCACAAGCTGACGCTGGATCAGCGCAGCAGCCTGACGATGACCGGAGTGACCGAGGTGGTCAGCTTCGATGAAAATGCCGTGGTGGTGCACACCCAGCTGGGTACCCTCACGGTGCTGGGGCAGCAACTGCAGCTGAAGACCCTGTCGGTAGAGGGTGGGCAGATCGCTGTGGAAGGCTCGGTGTCCTCGCTGCAGTACGAAGAACCCCGGCAAAAGGGCGGTTGGGTACACCGCTTGTTCGGATGACCCCCCAGGTACAGGCGGCCCGTTTTGCCGCCTCGCTGCTCATTGGGCTGGGGCTGGGGATATTCTACTGCTTTCTGCGTCCCCTGCGGCCCAGGCTCACCGCTTTGGCGGACATCCTCTTTGTGACCGCCGCTCTGGTGGGCTGGACTTATGCCGCCTTTTATTTCTGCCGGGGCGACCTGCGGATGGGGTATATCCTCAGCTTTTTCTCCGGTATGCTGCTGGGCTGGCGGACGGTGGGGCTGTGGCTGTCGCCGGTGTTTTTCGCATTTTGGCATCTGGTGGGAAAAATCTTCCAGATTCTCCTGTCCCTATTAGTGTTTATTTTAAAAAAAATACGAAAATGTGCAAAATTTTTCTTTGCATCTTGCAAAAAATGGGGTACAATAGAATGGAATCATCCTGAGCATTTTCGTCGAAGATCCGGAGGCCCCTATGAAACTGACCAACACACCGCTCGGCACGATCAAATTCAAATACCGCCGCAGCTCCACCGTCACCAAAGTGGTGATCCTGGTGGCTGTGGTACTGTCCGTCGCGGCGCTGCTGATGCTCCACTTCGCCATCGGCTCCACCCGGGACGCCGCCGAAGAGCTGCGGCAGGAAGCCATCGGGCTGGAGCAGGAGCAAAGCCGCCTTGAACGGTACATTCAGGAGCTTGGCACCATTCAGGGCATCATACGCCTGGCCCAGGAAAAGCTGGGACTTATCGAACCGGACAGCGTGATCATTCAACCGGAATAAATGGAGGAAGCAGAGGAATTTATGGAGTTTACTGTGGGCGCAATTCTTGAAGGCAAGGTCAAGACCATCACCAATTTCGGCGCGTTTATCGCCCTGCCGGAAAATAAAACGGGCATGGTACATATTTCTGAGGTGGCTAACACCTTTGTCAGCGACATCCGGCAGCATCTGACCGAGGGTCAGGATGTGAAGGTGATGATCATCGGCATGGAAAACGGCAAGATCAACCTGTCCATGAAGCGGCTGGAAGCCAAACGGGAGAATGCTCCCCGCAGCGGCAATTTCCGTCCCCGTGAAGGCGCACCGGCACAGAGCCGTCCCCAGCGGTCTGCCCCCACGCCCCCTCCCGCACCCAAAACTGCCGACCAGCTCTTTGAAGAAAAGCTCAAGCAGTTTATGTCGGAATCCGACAGCAAGATCTCTTCCCTCCGGCAGTATTCCGACCACCGGACCAAGAGCCGCAGAAGATAATCCCATTCAGGCTGCTGCGTCCGTAGCAGCCTTTTAAAACATACGAAGGGGTAGCAATATTATGTCAACCGTTTTGATCACCGGCGGTTCCCGGGGCATTGGCGCGGCAGCGGTAGCGCTGTTCGCTTCCCGTGGTGACCGGGTGTTCTTCCTATACGAAAAGAATCATGAGGCAGCGGCTGCCGTCGCCCGGAAAACCGGCGCCACCGCCATCTGCTGCGATGTGGCAGATAAGGCCGCGGTGGAAAACGCTTTCCGGCAGCTCCCGGATGTGGATGTGCTGATCTGCAACGCGGGCATCTGCCACTCGGGACTTATGAGCCAGATGCGTGAAGAGGACTGGGACCGGAGCTTTGCGGTGAATGTAAAGGGCATTTTCCACTGCGTCAATGCGGCAACGCCCTCTTTTCTCAAAAAGCAAAGTGGCTGCATCATCACCGTCAGCTCCATGTGGGGACAAACCGGCGCTTCCTGCGAAGCTGCCTACTCCGCCACCAAGGGTGCGGTGATCGCCCTTACCAAGGCTCTTGCCCAGGAGCTGGGACCCAGCGGCGTACGGGTCAACTGCGTTGCCCCCGGAGTGATCCTCACCGATATGTGCGCCACCGTTGACCCGGAGATCCTGGAGGAAATGGCCCAGGATGCCCCCATCGGCAGAAACGGCACGCCGGAGGATGTGGCGCAAGCCATGGCATACCTTGCCGACGCCACCTTCGTCACCGGGCAGGTGCTTCCGGTGAACGGCGGGTATATATTATAAATTCTATTTTAAGGAGATATACTTATGAAAATTGCAGTAGGCTGCGATCACGGCGCATTGGAACTGAAAAACCTGGTGGTTTCCCACCTGGAGCAGCAGGGTCACCAGGTCACCGACTTTGGCACCCACACCACCGATAGCTGCGACTATCCCGAATTTGCCGCTGCCGCCGCAAGGGCTGTGGCAGATGGCACCTGCGACAAAGGCATCGTGCTTTGCACCACCGGCATCGGTGTTTCCATCACCGCCAACAAGATCCCCGGCATCCGCTGCGCTCTGCTGAGTGATGTGATGTCCGCCCGGATGACCCGTGAGCACAACGACACCAATGTGATGGCTCTGGGCGCAGGGGTCGTGGGTCAGATGCTGGCTCTGGAGATCGTGGACACCTGGATCTCCACCGAGTTCTCCCACAACGAGCGCCACCAGCGCCGTATCGACAAGGTCATGGCCTTGGAGAAATAAGCAAGCGCCAAAGGCCCCTTCTAAAGGTGTTATTTTCCCTGCGGGAAAGTGATATCCAGCCGATAGCTGGGTGAGATATTGCTGCCGCAATGTGATATTTGCTGCGCAAGCTGTGGTATCGCTGCGCGATCATTATAAAATACACCCCGGAATTTCTTTTGGAAATTCCGGGGTTCCTTCACATTTCCAAGAAAAATATATCACCGCGAAGCCGATATCACACGCCGCAAGGCGTATATCATAGCTTTGCAAAGCAAAGCTATTTCACTGTGGGTTGGGCATATCCCTATGCGCAACTCACTAAGGGGAGGCTTTTTTCTGCACTTTTTGCTGTGTCATTCTGAGCGTTCCCGTTCTTCCACTTGTCATTCTGAGCGGAGCATCGCAAGATGCGGAGCCGAAGAATCCGTTTTTCTCTTTGGGAAACGGATCCTTCGGCTCCTTGCAGTCGCTCAGGATGACAAGGAATATCTCCCTCGAGATATTCCTTTACTTTGGGGTGTTCCTTTGATAAAATACAGGAAAAGGAGGGGATTCTCTTGTTCAGGGACACGAAAAAAGAACTGGAACGGCTGGAAGCGGAGCTTCTGGCAGAAGAACCGGAAGAAGAATACGATGAAGAATACGAAGACGAAGAAGAATATGAGAACGACCTTCTGGACTACGACGATGACTTCGGCGAGGAGCAGCAGCACCGGAATTTCTCAACCCGCTACCGGGTCTATAACTCCGACCGCACGGATTGGGACCCGGAAGATCTGGGGAGCGAGATAGAAAAGCCCCGGCGCTCCGGCATCTGGAGGCTTTGCGCCCTGGTGCTCCTGCTTCTTGCCGGCATTTTCCTGCTGCTTGGCTGGTGGGTCGTGCAGTGGAAGGGAGGCTGGCCCTGATGGACAAGGCTCCCGTGGGCCGCTTTGCGCCCACACCCTCCGGACGGATGCACCTGGGCAATGTGTTTGCGGCATTGGTTGCCTGGGTATCCGTCCGCAGCCGGGGTGGCTCTCTGGTGCTGCGCATGGAGGATCTGGATGCCCAGCGCACCAGTGAGGAAAATGCCCAAATTCTCCGGGAAGACCTGCTGTGGCTGGGTCTGGACTGGGACACGGAGACCCCGCCTCAAAGTCAGCGCAGCCCGGTGTATGACCGCGACTTTGGTATTTTAAAGGAAAAGGGACTCCTTTACCCCTGCTACTGCACCCGCAGCCAGCTGCACAATGTCAATGCCCCCCACCAATCCGACGGCACCTATGTGTACCCCGGCACCTGTCGGAATCTAACACCCCAGCAGCAGGCTGCCTTCGGACGCGCCCCTGCCTGGCGGGTGCGTGTGCCGGATGAAACCTACCGGGTAGACGACCTGGGACAAGGTTTATTTATCCAAAACCTGCTGACCCAATGCGGCGATTTTGTGGTCCGCCGGGCAGACGGGGTGTATGTATACCAGCTGGCGGTGACGGTGGACGACGGCGAAGCCGGTGTTACCGAGGTGGTGCGGGGTATGGATCTACTCGGCTCTGCCCCACGGCAGATGTACCTGCAATCCCTTTTCGGCTTTCCCCACCCGGCATACGGCCATGTGCCTATGCTGCTGAGCAGCGACGGACGCAGGCTGAGCAAGCGGGACAAAGATCTGGACCTGGGCGTGCTGCGGCAGCACATTTCCCCGGAGGCCCTCATCGGCACCCTGGCCTTTTCCGCCGGGCTGATATCCAAAAACGAGCCAATTTCCGCCCGTGAGCTTGCCAGCGTATTTCGCTGGGAAAATCTCCAGAAGGATGCCATCTATCTGGACGGCTCCCGGCTGCTGAAGCCTTGAAATTCCTATAAATTACTGATATAATGAACCTATCACACATAAAGGAGTGCTATTTATGGCAAAGAAACCTGTTTTAGTGGTTATGGCAGCCGGTATGGGCAGCCGTTACGGCGGTCTGAAGCAGATCGACCCCGTGGGCAGCCAGGGCGAAGCCATTTTGGACTATTCTCTGTACGATGCTCACGAGGCCGGCTTTGAAACCGCGGTGATCATCATCAAGAAAGCCATCGAAAAGGACTTTATGGACACCGTGGGCGCACGGCTGAAGGGCTGCCCCATGGAGATCCGTTATGCCTTCCAGGAGCTCCATAAAGAGCTTCCCGAGGGCTTCCAAATTCCTGCCGAGCGCACCAAGCCCTGGGGTACCAGCCATGCGGTGCTGTGCGCCAAAAATGAGATCGGCGACGCCCCCTTCCTGGTGCTCAATGCCGACGACTACTACGGAAAATCCGCCTTCAAGGTGGCTTACGATGCCCTGTGCAACGCCCAGGAGGGCTACGACTACTTCATGATGGGCTATCAGCTAGGCAACACCGTTACCGACAACGGCAGCGTAGCCCGCGGCGTCTGCCAGACCAACGATGACGGCTACCTCACCGCCATTGTGGAGCGCACCCGCATTGAAAAATACGACGGCGGCATCCGCTTTACCGAGGATGGCGAAACCTGGGAGGATCTGGCCTTTGATACTCCCGTTTCCATGAATATGTGGGGCTACACCTCCAGCTTCCTTAAGGAAGTGGAAGAGCGTTTCCCCAAATTCCTCGCAGAAACCGTCCCCGGCAACCCCGCCAAGGCAGAGTTCTTCCTGCCCATGACCGTGGGCGAGCTGCTGAAGGAAGGCAAGGCCACCGTCAAGGTCCTGCACACCCCCGATAAGTGGTACGGCGTGACCTACGCCGCCGACAAGCCGCAGGTGGTGGCGGCACTGAAAGCCATGGCTGCCGAGGGCAAATACCCTGACGGTCTGTGGGGATAAATACGTAAAACGGATGTGCGATGGCACATCCGTTTTTTGATATCTTACAAATCTTTGATATACTTCACCTCGCAGGCGAAGTGGTCGGTTTGGACGATTGGCTTGTCCGTGCGGACGAAGCCGTGCTTTTCGTAAAATTTCTGGGCGGCGGTCATGTTGTCCAGGGTTTCCAGATAGCACCGGGTGTAGTATTTCCGGGCGTATTCCAGCGCAATGCCGATAAGCTTATGGGCAAGGCCCGTGCCCCGGGCATGGGGCAGGCAGTACATTTTTTGCAGCTCACACAGCCCCGGGGCTTCCAGCGGGCCGATACCTACGCCGCCGACGATTTCGCCGTTTTCATCCTCGGCAACCCAGTAGCATCTGCCGGGAGTGTTGTAAATTTCCGAAAACCGACCCAAATCCGGGTCCGCCCAGGCGGTTCCTTCGTGATTGGCCCCAAATTCGATGAGACAAGTTCGAATCACCGCCTCAACAGCTTGGTTGTCTCTTGTTTCAATTTTTCTGATTTTGTAGTTCATCTTTTCATCGTATTGGTTAAATGGTTCGGTTTTTTTGAGTCTGCGTGTCAGATTCCATTTTCTCAATTGGAATATCAAGACGATACCCCGGAAATCAATATTCGACATGGGTGAACGGCGCAGAAATGAAGTTCTTTTAATAGGGAAAGGGAGGCGCAGCCTCCCTTTTATGATGCCTATTTCAGCTTTGTTCCAGAAAACCGTGCAGGCTGAGCGTTTCGATAAACGCCTGTACGTCCGCACCGGCCAGCTGCTCGTCAACGTTGTAGTGTTCCATCAGCGCTTCCTGCAGTTCCTGGGCCGAAGCACCTTTTTCCAGACGCTCCCAGAGGAAACGACCGGTTCCGTTGAGGGAGATCATGAGGTTCAGATCGAGAACGTCTCCTTCAGGAACCACAACGATCCTGCCGGCAACCTCCCGAAGCAAAAAGCCTTCTTTCAGTTTCATGATGATCACACAATCCTCTTAATGAAAGGCGGCTCCTTACAGGCCGGAAACGCCGTCCAGGATACACTGTCCATCCATAACGCATTCCATGTCCGGTGTGCACAGGTTGTCTGTGATGCATTGGCCGTCCAAGGCGCATATGCCGTCTGCGGTGCATTCAAGGTAGGGGCAGCTGACATCCATTACCACATCAGGGGTATCAAAGGAGAAAACCTCCATGGCCGGGGACTCATAATCCTTTTTCATATTAATCAATCCTTTCTTGATTGCTCACTTATTGTTATTTCAGCTTGCTTGCGTGTTTTCTCTTTTTGGCGGCCATCCGTTTTTTAATGCCAATTTCCAGCAAAACGCATCCGATAATCGCAAAGGCAAAGCTGAACAGAATTTCGATCAGCAGTCCCCACGCGCCAAAGTATGCCGCGACCTTTTCCCACGGAACCACCAGATAAGACACGGTATGCACACAGCAGATCCACATCATATGCCGTCCGACCCAACGCAGGCCGTCCGCGATCACGCCCTGAAG
>JAZPXW010000154.1:0-6946 GCA_045543895.1 Faecousia sp. | reverse complement strand
GGGGCGGATATTATCCGCCCGTAAATATCCTCTCCCGGGGAGAGGGTGTCCCCGTAGGGGGCAGGAGAGGAATGGCGGCAGGACCGACACAGGATGGGGTCTGTAAGATACAGCAAGCTGTCAGCCTACCGCCCGCGTTCCTCATCCGTCAAAAATCAAAGATTTTTGCCACCTTCCTCCCCGGGGGGAAGACTTTAGTGCGGGGAGTGAGGCTGTTATCTTTAACGCAGAAGCCGGAAAAGGGGATAATTTTAGAGGGGTGCAGGTACACCCCTCTTATTTTTGTTATTCCGGCTGGTAGGCCATGAAGTAATCGTAGAAGACACGGCAGGTTTCTTTTCGCGGGGTATTGGCTATGAAGCCCAGGTAGGCGGTGTCCTCGTGGTTCATCCGGCTTTGCACAAAGGCGGTGTCGGTCACATTGATGGCCATAGGGATCTTTTCCCCGGTCTCCTCATAGAGCACATACACCACGCTGTCACCCAGCTGTGCCAGCTCCTCGGCGGTAAACAGCTCCCGCAGATCCAGGAAGATATCTTCCTCAAAATAGGTGGCCAGAGCGGGGCTGTCCAGCAGCAGGTAGTCCAGCTGGAAGTTGCTGATATCACCGGAGGTGCGCATCAAGGGTGTGTAGTAATTGTCGTAGGTGCTGTTTTCTCCCACGATCAGGTTACTCATTACAAGGCTGACCTTTTGATCTTTCGGCTCACCGTCCAGATATTCCAGAAAATCGGTACTCAGATATTCGATACCCGGTGTATCGAAGCTCAGATTGATGATCTCGCCGTAGAGCAGACCCTCGATCCTTGCGTTGCTGTAGCCGGTGATCACGATGGCGATGATAAAGCCAATGACAATCAGTACCACCAGCACCCACTTATAGTATTCCCACAAATGCTCCAGCTTTTTCTTCCAGGGCATGGGGCGCAGGGCTTCCTTCAGTTCCAGCCACTGTGCTTTAATATCAAAATCCCGCATTGTTTCGTTCCTTTCGGGGGTTATTCTTCCGCTTCGGGGTGGGTTGCCCGGTATTCACCCAGCCGATCCTCCAAAGAATTTTTCAGCAGGAGGATGGAGGCAAAGCCAGCCACCGCATAGTAAATGCCCAAAAATACGATCAGCATCATAAAACCAATGGTGGGAAGATACAGCACCAACGCAACAGGCAGGATCATCAGCGCACTGACGAAAAGCAACTGCAGCGGTGCTTTCACCAGCAGCTTTAGGCTGTTTTTGACCCAATCTGTACCGCTGTCGTAGGGGATGAACACATGCAGCGGCCAAAGGGCGGAGAACACCATCAGCAGGGGGAGCAGACCTATGGTATAGATGACCAGCGGGACGTAGCCATAGCCCTCCAGGTAGAAGCCCAGGGCATTGTTGAAATCCACCGCCATATACCCGATCATAATGGTCAGCACAGAGCCCACCAGAGCATTACGGAAGAAATTCTTCTTGATGCCGTCCCGGAAACCGCTGAACCAGCCCTTACCCTGCACCACATAGCGCAGCGCACTGTACAGGCCGCAGGTGGCAGGTCCGATGGTCACAACGGGTATGCAGCACAGCAGAAAGGCCACATTGATGATGATGGCGGTACCTGCCAGGTTCATGCCCTTCCAGAAATTTACGGTCTTGTTATCTTGCACTTTGGGTTCTCCTTAAGAAAGCAGCATCTTGTCGTTGGCTTCGTCCGAGCCGCTGGCCTTGCTGAACAGCTGCAGCAGCTGCTCCACGGTGAGGTTTTTCTTCTCCTCGCCGGAAACGTCCAGCAGCACCTCGCCGTCATACATCATGATGAGACGGTTGCCGTAGGCGATGGCGTCACGCATATTGTGGGTGATCATAAGCGTGGACAGGTTGTCCCGCTCCACGAACCGCTGGGTCACCTCCAGCACCTTTGCGGCGGTCTTAGGATCCAGTGCCGCGGTGTGCTCGTCCAGAAGCAGCAGCTTGGGTTTTTGCAGCGTAGCCATCAGCAGGGTCAGCGCCTGGCGCTGTCCGCCGGAGAGCAGACCCACCTTGGTGGTCATGCGGTCCTCCAGACCCAGACCCAGGATCTTCAGCTGCTCCTTGTAGTCCTCCCGCTCTGCCTTGGTGATGCCGGAACGCAGACCCCGGACTTTGCCGCGGCGGGCAGCCAGAGCCAGGTTTTCTTCGATCTGCATGGTGGCGGCAGTACCCATCATGGGGTCCTGGAACACGCGGCCGATGAACTTGGCGCGCTTATATTCGGGCAGATGGGTCACATCCACACCGTCGATGAGGATCTGGCCCGCATCCAGCTCCAACGCGCCGGAAACGGAATTCAGAAGCGTGGATTTACCTGCGCCGTTGCCGCCGATGACGGTGACAAAATCGCCGGGAGCCAAATGGAGGGAAACGCCCCGCAGCGCCTGCTTTTCGTTGACGGTGCCGGCGTTGAAGGTTTTGAAGATGTCCTTAATGTCCAGCATGCAGAGCACCTCCTTTGATACGCTTTTTGAAATACTTGCCCTTCCAGTAGGGGATGGCAAGGAACAGAGCCACCACCAGAGCCGTCAGCAGATTCAGGTCGGAGGATTCCAGACCCAAGCGCAGCACGAAGGTGATGACGATGTAGTAGAGGATGGCGCCCACAACGCAGGTGAGCAGCTTCAGCGCGAAATTGCGGAAGACCTTGCCCAGCAGCACCTCGCCGATGATGATGGCAGCAAGACCGATGACGATGGCGCCCTTGCCCATATCCACGCTGGCACCGCCGGAATACTGCGCCAGCAGCGCGCCGGAAACGGCTACCAGACCGTTGGAGATCACAAGACCCAGCACCTTATTGAAATTGGTGTTGATGCCCTGGGCCCGGGCCATGCTCACATTGGCACCGGTGGCACGCAGGCCGCTGCCCATTTCTGTGCCAAAGAGCCAATAGAGGATGCCGATGATCACCGCGACGATCAGCGCCAGCAGCAAAAGGGGATTTTTTAGAATAGCACCGTCGGCAAGGCTGAATTCCCGGATATGCAGGGAGGAGATCAGCACGTCATAATCACCGAAGCGGCTTTGCAGGGATACATTGGCGTTGGTGGGGGCATCGATGCCGATAGCCAGGATCCGCAGATTCAGAGAGTACAGCGCCAGCTGGGTCAGAATACCGGAAAGGATGGCGGGGATGCCGCAGACCGTGTGGAAAATGCCGGTGAGCAATCCGGCACACATACCTGCCATCAGGGCAAGCAGCAGCGCCACCCAGGGATCCAGCTTGAAAATGGTGATGGCAATGGCGCACACGGCACCGCCGGTGGCCAGGCTGCCGTCAACGGTCAGATCGGCGATGTCCAGGATCCGGTAGGTGATGTACACGCCGATGGCCATAATGCCCCAGCAAAGGCCTTGACCGAAGGCGTTGGGCATTGAATTGAAAAATGCTTCCATAGGGGTTCCTCCAATGATTCAAAAACAGCGGAAATAGATATTTCCGCTGTTTTTTCGCAGTTTTTAGGGATCAGCCCAGAGGCGCGTAGTCCTCGGGAACGGTGATGCCCAGAGCATCGCAGTTGGCCTTATTGTACTTCTTGGTAGCCGCGGGTGCGGTCTGTACAGCCATATTCTCGATCTTCTCTTCGCCCTTGAGGATCTTGGCAGCCATCTTGCCGGTGGTGTAGCCCAGGTCATAGTAGCTGATAGACAGGGTAGCCACGCCGCAGCCGCCGCAGATACCGGACTCACCTGCCACAACGGGAACCTTGTTGGGGATCACCACATTGCCGATGTTTTCGGCGTAGGTGGCGGCGGTGTTATCGGTGGGGATGTAGATCACATCGCTGCCATCGCAGGCAGTCTGGGTGACAGAGGCCAGGTCGTTGGCATCCACGAAGGAGAACTTCTCGGTCTTGTAGCCCAGGTCAGCCAGGTACTTTTCCATTTCGGTGACCTGGTAGATGGAGTTGGGCTCACCGGAGCAGTACAGCAGACCTACCACCTTGGCGTCGGGGAACAGCTCCTTGACCATTGCGGCCTGCTGATCCAGAGGCGCCAGGTCGGAGGTGCCGGAGATGTTGCCGCCCACGGTGCCGGTCCAGTTCTCAATGCCCAGAGCGGAGGCGTAGTCGGTGATGGAGGTGCCGAGGATGGGAATATCCAGGGTCTTGGTAGCAGCGGACTGCAGGGGAGTGGTGGCGTTTGCCAGGATCAGATCCACCTTCTCAGAAACGAAGCCATCCACGATGGTATCGCAGTTGGCCTGCTTGCCGGCGGCGTCCTGGTGCTTGAAGGTCAGGTTCTCTTCGCCGATCTCGGCGATCAGAGCGTCCTTAAAGCCCTGGGTGGCAGCGTCCAGCGCATCGTGGGTCATAAGCTGGCAGATGCCGATGACATATTTTCCATCGTCCTGCTTCGGTGCGCAGGCGGTCATTCCCAGCACAAGCAGAGCAGCGCAAACAAGCGCAATTACCTTTTTCATAATCATTTTCTCCTTTTCACCCGATTGGGTGTATGATTTTTTAATAATACCACCACTCTATATATAATGTCAATGTAATTTTGTGAATTTTCCTGTTTTTATCCGTCGCAGAAACACATTTATCCGTGTGGCGTGTCCTTGCTTGTATAAAAAGATAATTTTTGGGGTGCTGCCAGAATCGCAGCACCCCGGGTTTATAAACTTAACCGGCACGCATTTTCCGCAGGAAGACGGTCACCGCCAGCGCGGTTGCCCCGATGCCGTAGCCCAGCACCCAGGGCAGGTGGGGAAGACCGGCAGCAAGGTCGCCTGCAGCCACCGCCTGCTCCAGCTTCACTGCGTGGAGGAAGGGCAGCAGCTCCGCGATCTTTTGAAATGTACCGCCCACCATATCCAGGTCAAACCAGATCCCGGAAAGCCAGGCTGTGAGATTGGTCAGCAGCGCGCCGCAAATGCCTCCCACCTGCTTTTGGTTTAAGAGGCTTCC
Source organism: Faecousia sp. (assembly GCA_045543895.1). GTDB lineage: Bacteria > Bacillota > Clostridia > Oscillospirales > Oscillospiraceae > Faecousia. The sequence continues at coordinate 2,021 of JAZPXW010000154.1, read as the reverse complement.
CAGCAGCAGACCCATGGCGATAAAAAACAGCGAGCTGGGCAGCACGAACAGCGCCGCTACCAGGGTATTTGCCGTCAGCTTCAGTCCCAGCAGCGCCCCTACCAGAAAGCAGCAAAGGCCCTGCATAAAGGCGATGGGCAGCATAGGCAGAGTATAGCCCAGAATGAAATCAAGCCCGGTCATGGGCGTGGCATACAGCCGCTGCAGCAGGGCCGTTTCCCGGTCCTTGGAGATGAGGGTGGCGGAAAACAGCGTCATAAACGATAGCCCAAATACCGTCATGCCCGGTGCCAGAGTCTCGATCTCAAACAACGGGACCGGGATATTTGCCTGGATAGCAGACAGCAGAAGCAGCAGCACCACCGGAAAACCCAGGCCAAAGGCCAATGTCAGCGGATCCCGGAGGATCTCTCTGGCGGTGCGCCTGGCAAAGGTGAGTGTTCTCATGGTTGCACCCCCTTGACGATGGCTACGAAGGCATCTTCAAACCGCTCGGTTCCTGCCTGCTGATTCAGTTCCTGTGCAGTACCCAGGGCGATGAGCCTGCCGCTTTTCATAATGCCGATCCGGTCGGAGAGGGCTTCCGCCTCCTCCATGTAGTGGGTGGTCAGCACTATGGTGATCTTTCCCTTTAGAGCGCGGATGGTGTCCCACAGCTCGCTGCGGGCGATCACATCCAAGCCCAGGGTCGGCTCATCCAGAAACAGGATCTTCGGCTCGCCGATCAGCGCCATAGCGATACTGAGCCTGCGCTGCCAGCCGCCGGAAAGCTTGCCTGCCCGCTTGTTTTGAATCCCCTCCAGGGAGAATTCATGAAGGAGGGAAGCGACCTTCTCGGCAGCCTTGCCTCTGGAAAAACCCCGGACACCGCACATTAGCTCCAGATTTTCCTTTACCGTGAGGTTAGGCGCTACCGCTGTCTCCTGGGGAGAGATGCCGATCACAGCTTTTACAGCCGCAGCCTCCGCGCCGATGCTGTGACCCAACAAAAAGGCTTCACCGCCGTCGGGGCGAACCAGGCAGGAGAGCATTTTGATGGTGGTGGTCTTACCTGCACCGTTGATGCCCAGCAGGGAAAACAGCTCTCCCTGGGGGATGGACAGCTCCAAAGCATCCACCGCCAGGGTGTCTTTATATTTTTTGGTAAGTCCCTTTATTTCAATGGCGTTCATTTGGCATCCTCATCGGTTTCAAACACCGCGTGGGAGAACATATCGAACATTTCCTTGGGGGGGATAGCAAGGCCGCGCTTTACATCTCCCAGCATTACCAGAGTGTCCCCCGGCTGGATGCCGAAGACCTCACGGGCCTGCTTGGGGATCACGATCTGCCCCTTTTCTCCCACGGTCACAGTCCAGGCGAATTTGCCCTTCGGTTTGCTCATTGTCGTTCCTCCTTAGTGGGTTAAGTATGATTTGTATAACTAATTATACTTAACCCACTCCTGTTTGTCAAGATTATTCTCTTTGCCCGGAGCATTGGGGGAGGCTATCCGCCGTTTGCCGGGCTAAAAGGGTAGACAATTTGCATGACGCTGTGGTATAATGGACGAAATATTGCGATTATGGCGTTTTGCTGAGCAAAGGAGGTAAAACCGTATGGTTTTTTCATCTATGACCTTTGTGCCGCTGTTTCTGCCGCTGGTGCTGCTTTTGTACTACGCTACCAAGCGAACCGGCATCCGAAACACCGTGCTGCTGGCCTTTTCTCTGGTGTTCTATGCCTGGGGCGAGCCCAAATGGATCTTCGTTATGCTGCTGACCGTCACGGTCAACTACCTGTGCGGTCTGCTGATCGAACGCTGCAAAAACAAACTCCACCGCACCGCCGCTATGGTACTGGGTGTGTCGCTGAGCCTGGGCTTTTTGGTGTATTTTAAGTATTTCGGTTTCTTTTCCGATATCGTCACCGGGCTCATGGGTATCGAAAATCCGTTTCTCAAGCCGGTGCTGCCAATAGGTATCTCCTTCTATACCTCCCAGGTGCTGACCTACACCGTGGATGTGTACCGGGGTAAGGTG
>JAZPXW010000153.1:0-12665 GCA_045543895.1 Faecousia sp. | reverse complement strand
GCAGAAATACCTGCCCAATGGCTCCTGCGGCGTCATCTCCTTCGGTCTCAAGGGTGGCAGAGCTGCAGCCGAAACCTTTATGAAGCACCTGCAGCTGGGCTCCATTGAGACCCATGTGGCAGACTCCCGCACCTGCTGCCTGCACCCCGCCAGCTCCACCCACCGGCAGATGACCGATACCGAGCTGGATGCCGCCGGTGTCGGCGCAGACCTGATCCGTCTCAGCTGCGGTCTGGAAAATGCAGAGGATCTGCTGGCTGACCTGGCACAGGCCATCGACAAGGTTTAATCGCTATGAAACTCATCATCATCCGCCACGGCGATCCCAATTACTTTATCGATTCCCTGACTCCCACCGGTTGGCAGGAAGCGGAGCTGCTTTCGGTGCGCATCCGTAAGTTGGATGTGAAGGCTTTCTATGTTTCTCCCCTGGGAAGAGCACAGGATACCGCTTCCCTCACCCTCAAAAAGATGGGAAGAACAGCCGAAACACTTCCCTGGCTCCGGGAATTCGCGCCCCGCATACACCACCCCTGGAACGAGCATGTTACCTGCGTTTGGGATTGGCTGCCCCAGGAGTGGACCGGTAATCCTCAGTTCTACGACCCCGACCGTTGGTGCGAGGTTCCTGTAATGGCGGAAGCCGGTGTTCCCCAGGAAGTCAAGTGGGTGCATGAGGGATTCGACGATCTGCTGGCTCGATATGGCTATGTAAGATGCGGCAAGTATTACAAAGCAGAAAAGGCTAACAGCGACACCATCGTTCTGTTCTGCCATTTTGGTCTGGAATGTGTGCTGCTGAGCCACCTGCTGAATGTCAGTCCTATGACCCTTTGGCATGGCACCTGCGCCGCCCCCACCTCTGTTACCACCGTTTACACCGAGGAACGTCGCGAGGGTATCGCTTCCTTCCGGATAGCCGCCTTTGGCGATACCTCCCACCTGTATGTGGCAAACCAGGAGCCTTCCTTTTCCGGCAGATTTTGCGAGTGCTTCACCAATACCGACCAGCGTCACGACTAAAAAGAAAACGGAGCGTATCGGCTGATACGCTCCGTTTATTATCGGTTTAGGCCTTTTCCAGAGCCAGTGTTCTGGTGGTCAGATCACAGACCTCAGAGGGACCCCAGTACTGGATAGCGCCGGGATACACATAGCAGGTCTCCACAGCCCAGGTTTCCCGGTTGGCTTCAAAGAACTTGAAGGGCTTACCCCCCAGCTCCACCAGAGCCTTGCGGATAACGGGCTTGTCGTGACCGTGACGGCGCTCGATGTTCATCATCTTGGTAATGGGCATACCGCCGGCAATCCACTCCTCAGCGGGCTTACTCAGGTTGGAAACCTTGCTCAGGTAGCCGTTGAAGCCGTACTGGATCAGCATGAAGGCGTTGTAGCCCAGGGAATAGCAGTAGTCAGCATCGAAGTTGCTGGGGAAAGCGCAGCGGCCTTCGTAGCCCAGGAAGTGATGCAGAGGTGCAAACTTGCCGTTATAAGTGCCGGCAGCCTTGCGCTTTGCCAGGTTGACCTTGACCATCTCGGAGAACAGCTTCTCGGACTCGATGAGGGAAACCTGCACGTTGCCGTGGGGGTCACGCTCCAGGAACAGCTGCTGCTGGATGGCATTGGGCAGCACTTCGAACACCGCCATAGAAGCCTCGGTCAGACCTGCCTGGATGAAGGCATACTTCTCTTCCCAGGTGGGAAGCGCATTGAAGGCATCGGCCTTTGCGCCTGCCAGCAGCTCGTTGATCTCCGCGATCAGCACAGAAAACTCGGGAACGAACTCCACGATACCCTCGGGGATCAGCGCCACACCGAAGTTCCAGCCCTTAGCGGCACGGTTCGCCACAGAGTCGGCAATGTAATCGGTGATCTGTGCCAGGGACATCTTCTTGGCAGCCACTTCCTCGCCGATGAGGCAGATGTTGGGCTGGGTCTGCAGGGCAGTTTCCAGAGCCACGTGGGAAGCGGAGCGGCCCATGACCTTAACAAAGTGCCAGTACTTCTTTGCGGAGTTGGCATCACGCTCGATGTTGCCCACGATCTCGCTGTAGGTCTTGGTGGCGGTATCGAAGCCGAAGGAGCACTCGATGTCCTCGTTCTTCAGGTCGCCGTCGATGGTCTTGGGGCAGCCGATGACCTGGATGCCGGCATTGTGGGCAGCAAAATACTCAGCAAGAACGGCAGCGTTGGTGTTGGAGTCGTCACCGCCGATAATGACCAGAGCATTGATGCCGTGCTTGCGGCAGTTTTCCGCCACGATGGCGAACTGCTCCTCGGTCTCCAGCTTGGTACGGCCGGAACCGATGATATCGAAGCCGCCGGTGTTGCGGTACTGGTTGATGTACTCGTCATCGAAGATGATGAAATCGTTGTCGATCAAGCCGCTGGGACCGCCCTTGAAGCCATAAAGGACATTTTCCTTATCGGTGGCCTTCAGCGCATCGTACAGGCCGCAGATAACATTGTGGCCGCCGGGGGCCTGACCGCCGGAAAGGATAACGCCTACCACCTGCTTACGGGCAACGGAAGTGTTCTGACCCTTCTGGAAGGTGATCTCATTCTTACCGTAGGTGTTGGGGAACAGAGCCTGGATCTTTTCCTGGTCTGCTACGCTCTCGGTGGGCTCGCCGTTACAAACGCAGATCTCGGAAATGCCGTTTCTGAGCATACCGGGCAGCTTGGGATTATACTGGTAACGGGCCAGCTGAAGCGGGGAAATTTTCATTATCATACACTCCTTACAGTTGTTTTAAAAAACACATCAGCTGATATTATACTATAAGGATTCCCAAAGGTAAATAGGTTTTTCCAATAATTTTCACCGAAAAATGCCGAAACGGAAGCCGCAAACTTGTTCACACCGATATATTGCGGGCTTAAAATTTTGTATTGAAAATCCAAAAAATTGTGGTATAATGGGATTCGTAAAAATGCGGAACTTCCGCTTAAATAAGAAAGGATTGATTCCAATGGCTCTTGTAACTACTACCGAGATGTTTAAGAAGGCCTACGACGGCGGCTACGCTATCGGCGCTTTCAACGTCAACAACATGGAGATCGTGCAGGCCATCACCGAGGCTTGCCGCGAGGAGAACGCTCCCGTTATCCTGCAGGTTTCCAAGGGCGCACGTCAGTACGCCAATGCTACTTACCTGGTTAAGATGGTTGAGGCTGCTGTGATCGAGTGCCCCAACATTCCCATCGCTCTGCACCTGGACCACGGCGACAGCTTCGAGACCTGCAAGTCCTGCATCGACGGCGGCTTCACCTCCGTTATGATCGACGCTTCCTCCAAGTCCTTCGAGGAGAACATCGCTATCACCAAGCAGGTGGTTGAGTACGCCCACGACCACGGTGTTGTGGTCGAGGCTGAGCTGGGCTCCCTGGCCGGCATCGAGGACGAAGTGAATGTTGCTGCTGAAGCTGCTTCCTACACCCGTCCCGAAGAAGTGGAAGAGTTTGTGACCCGCACCGGTTGTGACTCCCTGGCTATCGCCATCGGCACTTCCCACGGCGCTTACAAGTTCACTCCCGAGCAGTGCACCGTCAATGAGCAGGGCATCCTGGTTCCTCCCGCACTGCGCTTCGACGTGCTGGAAGAGGTCACCAAGCGTCTGCCCGGCTTCCCCATCGTTCTGCACGGTTCTTCCTCCGTTCCCCAGGAGTACGTAGCTATGGTCAATGCCCACGGCGGCAAGATGCCCAACGCTATCGGCGTGCCCGAAGAGCAGCTGCGTAAGGCCGCCGCTCTGTCCGTCTGCAAGATCAACATCGACTCCGACCTGCGTCTGGCAATGACCGGCACCATCCGTAAGTACTTCGACGAGAATCCCTCTCACTTCGATCCCCGTCAGTACCTGAAGCCCGCTCGCGCAAACATCAAGGAAGTTGTTCGCCACAAGCTGATCAACGTTCTGGGCTGCGCCGGCAAGGCCTAATCCACTTAAAATTGGAACTCCTACCGAGCTTCGGTAGGAGTTCTTTTTGCGCTATAGGGGGATTGTGCCACTCCAATCCTTATGATATAATGTTTGCAACCAGTTTGATAAACTTGAACCATTTGAGGAGAAAGTATGAAGAGAGTCATTATCTTTTTGCTATGCACGCTTTATTTGCTATCAATTTCTGGTTGTGGTCTTGTTTATACAGGTGAATCAAAAGAAAAAACAGCATACAATGATGCCATAACTTCGCTGTTTAATGCCTTAGATGAAAGAGATACCGGTGCGATTTACAATTTATTCTCGCCTTCTGTTAGGCAGCAAGATGAAGATCTAAAAGACCAGATTGAGAAATTGTTATCCATTTATGCAGGCCCGACCGATGAAATTGGTTGGGATGGTCTTGGGGGCAGCAGCGCATCTTATGAGTATGGTGAGCACAGCAAAAGCGCCTTTACGAGTTTCCCTATCCGTTCCGGCAATAACTATTACTGGTGCTATTTGGTCCTGATGTATGAAAACACTTTCGACAACCAGCAAATGGGTATCGTTCAAATAGACTTTTACACTGCAGATGAATATTGTATTTTAAGGTATGATAATTTAAAAATTGCCGAATCCGTGGGCCTTACTGTCCACGCGGACGCCAAAATAGACGGCGAAATACGGTGTATTGATGGCTACCCGTATATGTATTCTTCTGCAACCGAACCGCTGAATACTGGCGATGTAAGGAACTTTTTTAAGACATCTAATAGTTTTTCTGAATTTACAAAGCAATTTGGGCAGCCAAATGCAGAACACATATACTGCTATTATGAATTGCCTGCCGAAAACGGAGAGCATAGATACCTTCAAATCGGAACACACAACGGTACAATTTATGGTGCTGCTGTTGTAAATGAGTTTAAATATATCGAAACCGTATACAATGAAAACGACTAGTCTTCACATTCCAATTGTCGAATAGATTGAGCGTACACCGCACAAAAGACCCGGCCTATGATGGAAACCATAGGCCGGGTTTTGTTTTTAGCGGATCACACGGACGCGGAGGACGCCGTCGATCTTCATAAATTGCTCTTCTATATCCGCAGGCGCCGGATGGTCCAGATCCAGCATGGTGTAGGCAAACTCTCCGCGGCTGCGGTTGAGCATATCGGAGATGTTGATATTCTCCTTTGCCAGCACCGTGGTGAACTGGCTCAGCGTATTGGGAATATTCCGGTGGAGGATGGTAACACGGCCTGCCTTGGTGCAGATGCCCATATCGCAGTTGGGATAGTTCACCGAATTGATGATATTGCCGTTTTCCAGATAGTTCATCACCTGGCGCACCGCCATCTTGGCGCAGTTATCCTCAGATTCCTCGGTGGAGGCGCCCAGGTGGGGAATGGCGATGACGCCTTCCATATTAGCGGTCTTATCGTTGGGGAAGTCGGTGACATAGTTTTTCACCTTGCCGGACTTCAGCGCAGCTTCCATAGCGTCGTCATCCACCAGCAGGTCTCGGGCGAAGTTCAGAATGATCACACCGTCCTGCATCTGGCTGAGTGCTGCCTCATCGATCATCTTCTTGGTGTCCTCTACCAGAGGAACATGAAGAGAGATGATATCGCAGTTGGCGTAGATTTCCTCACGGCTCTTGACCCGGATAATGTGGCTGTCCAGATGCCAGGCAGCATCGATAGAAATATAAGGGTCGCAGCCATAGACCTCCATGCCCAGCTTGCGGGCAGCATTGGCAAGGGGTCCGCCGATGGCGCCCAGGCCGATCACGCCCAGACGCTTCTGGGATATCTCGTGGCCGGCAAATTTACTCTTGCCCTTTTCTACCTTCTTCGCCACATCGCCCTGGTCTTTGATGGACTGCACCCAGTTGATGCCGCCCACAATGTCACGGCAACCCAGGAGCATACCGCACAGCGCCAGCTCCATCACGCTGCGGGCATTGGCACCGGGGGTATTGAACACCACGACGCCCTGCTCCGCACAGCGGTCCAGCGGGATATTGTTCACGCCGGCTCCGGCTCTTGCCACAGCCAGCAGATTCTGGGGAAGCTCCATATCGTGCATGCCCGCGCTGCGGACCATAATGGCCTGGGCAGCGGCGGGATCTTCGGTTTTTTCATAATTATCCGTCCACAGGGCTGTACCCTTGGGGGAAATGGGATTCAGATATTGTACTTTATACATAACACTCACCTCAGCTGTTACGCTGCTCGAAGTCTGCCATGAAAGCGACCAGCTTCTCTACGCCCTCAAGAGGCATAGCGTTATAGATGCTGGCACGCATACCGCCCACGGTTCGGTGACCCTTAAGGTTTACGAAACCGGCTGCCTCAGCCTCCTTGACGAACTTGGCATCCAGCTCCGGATCTCCGGTGACAAAGGGGACATTCATAAGGGAACGGTCCTTCTTTTCCACGGTGCCGCGGAACATTTTACTGCTGTCCAGATAGTCATACAGCACCTTGGCCTTTTTCTGGTTCAGCGCCTGCATAGCCTGCAAGCCTCCCATTTTCTTCAGCCACTTGAACACCTTGCCGCAGATATAAATGCCATAGGCAGGAGGGGTATTATACATAGAGCCGTTGTCCGCATGGATCTTGTATTGCAGCATAGTGGGCGTTCCGGGCAGCACATCCTCCCGGATCAAATCTTCCCGGATGATGGCGATGACCACACCGGCAGGACCGATGTTCTTCTGCACGCCGCCGTAGATCATACCGTAACGGGTCACATCCACCGGCTCAGACAGGAAGCAGGAGGAAACATCCGCTACCAGGGTCTTGCCCTTGGTATTGGGCAGCTGGTGGAACTTGGTGCCGTAAATGGTGTTGTTTTCGCAGATATACACGTAGTCCGCATCCTCGCTGATGGGCAGGTCGGAGCAATCGGGAATATAGGAAAACACCTTATCGGCAGAGCTGGCGATGGCATTGGCCTTGCCGTACTTCTGGGCTTCCTGCCAGGCCTTCTTTGCCCAGGCACCGGTGATGATATAGTCGGCAACGCCGTTTTTCATCAAATTCATAGGGATCATCGCAAACTGCTGGGACGCACCGCCCTGGAGGAACAGCACCTTATAATTCTCGGGAATGCCCATCAGCTCACGCAGGTCTGCTTCGGCAGTATCGATGATCTGCTGATAGGCCTTTGAGCGGTGGCTCATTTCCATTACGCCCATACCGGTGCCGCCAAAGTCCAGCATCTCGGCTGCGGCTTCCAGAAGCACCTCTTCCGGCAGCACTGCCGGGCCTGCGGAGAAATTATACACTCTTGCCATTTTATTTCCCTCCATAATATGTGTCCGCGTAGCGGAAACATTTGTTTTTAATATGATACCATTTTCCTCACGGGAATACAATATGCGAAATAGACGATTCTTGCCCGTATCGCCGCGGGATTCTATTCAATTTGCCCGTAATTCCTCTTTCATCCGCCGGATATAGTCCTCCACATAGGAAGGAGAATCTGCACCGTACTGCTGCATCAAGCCTACAATGGGCACATCCTCCGCCACACCGTCGGTCTGCTTCGCCACCTCCCGGATGCGGTAGGTCTCCGTTCCGTGGAGGCAGATAACGCAGGGTACATCGGTGTTTTGGCGAACCAGAGCCATCATATCCAGCAGCTCCTGCTCCCGGTTTCCGGGGCAGCCCATGATATAGAGGAAGCCCTCTGCCTCACGGGAAATGGCAATGACCCGCTCCCGGGAGGTTACCGCGATCATAGAGATCAGCGGCACGCCGTAGGTCTTGCACAGGGGCAGAAATTCCTGCCGCTCCTCAAAGGGTACATCCGGCACCAGCAGCCCGTCTACGCCGATATCCCGGCAGGTGCGGATAAACCGCTCTGCGCCGTAAGAGAACACCACATTCCCGTAAGAGGAAAAAATGACAGGCACCGGGATGGACGCCCGGATGCGGCCCACAAAATCGAAAATATCGTCGGTGGTAATGCCGCCCTTCAGCGCCCGGACATTGGCCTCCTGGATCACCGGATCCACCGCTGTGGGGTCGGAAAACGGGATATTCAGCTCGATCATATCCGCGCCGCCGGCAACGGCAGCCAGGATGGTCTTTTCCGTGGTTGCCAGATCCGGGTCACCGCAGGTGATAAATGCCATAAACGCCTTGCCGTTTTGGAAGGCACGATCCAGATTACTCATAAAGCTCCTCCCCTCTGTACCGGGCGATGGCGGCGCAGTCCTTATCGCCACGGCCGGAAACGGTGATGACCAAAATCTGATCCTTGCTCATGGTAGGCGCCAGCTTTCTGGCATAGGCAATAGCGTGGGCGGATTCGATAGCCGGGATGATGCCCTCCATCTTTGCCAGATACTCAAAGGCCTCCACCGCCTCATCGTCTGTGACAGGCACATACTGGGCTCTGCCCATATCGTGCAAGTTGGCATGCTCCGGGCCGATGCCGGGATAGTCCAGACCTGCGGAGATGGAATACACCGGGGCGATCTGGCCGTACTTATCCTGGCAGAAGTAGGACTTCATACCGTGGAAAATGCCCAGAGAACCGGTATTGACGGTAGCTGCGGTCTCGAAGGTATCGATGCCCCGTCCGGCAGCCTCACAGCCGATGAGCTGCACCTGGGGATCGTCGATGAAATGGTAGAACGAGCCGATGGCGTTGGAGCCGCCGCCTACGCAGGCAACCACCGCATCGGGCAGCTTCCCCTCTTTCTCCAGGATCTGCTGTTTGATCTCTTTAGAGATCACCGCCTGGAAATCCCGCACGATGGTGGGGAACGGATGGGGACCCATCACAGAGCCCAGGCAGTAGTGGGTATCTTCGATACTGTTTACCCACTCCCGCATAGCTTCGGACACCGCATCCTTGAGGGTGGCAGTACCGGAGGTGACGGGGATGACCTCCGCACCCAGCAGCCGCATACGGTACACATTCAGTGCCTGGCGGCGGGTATCCTCCTCGCCCATAAACACCACGCACTCCATATCCATCAGCGCGGCGGCGGTGGCAGTCGCCACGCCGTGCTGACCGGCACCGGTCTCAGCAATGAGCCGCTTCTTGCCCATTTTCTTTGCCAGCAGCGCCTGACCCAGCACATTATTGATCTTATGCGCGCCGGTATGGTTCAGATCCTCCCGCTTGAGGTAGATCTTGGCACCTCCCAGGTCACGGGTCATCTTCTGGGCGTAGTAAAGCAGCGAAGGACGGCCTGCATACTCATTGAAAAGCTGCGTCAGCTCCCGGTTGAATTCCGGGTCATTCTTATAAAACTCATAGGCCTGCTCCAGCTCATGCACCGCATTCATCAAGATCTCCGGCACATATTGGCCCCCGTGAATACCAAATCGACCTTTCGACATAAAAATCCCTCCTTGTGGAAATAAAAAAGCGCCCTCGACAGAATACTTCTTCTGTCAAGGACGAATAAAAGCTTATCCGCGATACCACCTTGCTTCACGAGTCGCCCCGTGCCCTCTGCGAGATGCCAACACATCTCCGGCAACTGACGCATGCCTACGCGTTGCAGCATACTCGGTTCCCCTTTGGCTGCACCCTCAGCGGGCCATCTTACGACCGGATCTCCGCCCGGATCCCAGCACCCCGGACTCTCTGCAGGCTCTTGGTCGTCGTCCCTCCGCCTCATCGGTTTTCTTTGTTATAGCACCCCTTTTGTGTTTTGTCAATAGGTACATTTGTTTTTGTAGGAAGAACTTTTCTTCTCCATTGTCAAATGGGCAAACCCGTGCTATACTAAGATGGCGGAGCATCCGGTTCCGCCATTCAAAAAGGAGCGTGATGATATGGGAACCATGTTTGAATACCTGAACTGGCGGGGCGACATATCCATGGCCACCGTGCCCGTAACTCCTGTAGATGCGTTGATCTTTTCTGCACTATCCTATTTGAATTTTGAGGGAATCGTTCCCAACGGAATGAAAAATCCCATTCCCCTCCATGTGGCAGCGGATGCCTTTTTGAATCTTACAGACGCGCAGGAGCGTATTCGGGTGAAATCTGACCTGGCTTTGCTCCAGGCCGCAGCCGACGCTCCACGGTTCAAAAATATCCGCCTTGCCTTTTACCGCAGCAAGCTGATCGTGGAGGAAGAGACCCAGTTTGCTGCCCTGGGATTTTTGTTGGAAGACGGTTCTATGTTTCTTGCCTTCCGGGGTACCGACTACTCCCTGGTGGGCTGGAAAGAAGATTTCAATATGAGCTTCCAGAACAGCGTACCTGCCCAGCGGGAAGCTGCCGCCTATGTGACAGAGGTAGCAAACAGCTATCCTGCGCTGCTCCGGTTGGGCGGACACTCCAAGGGCGGCAACCTGGCGGTGTATGCCGCAGCCAAGGCAAGCACCAGTACCCAAAGGCGGATCCTGGAAATTTACAATCTGGACGGTCCCGGCTTTACGGAAGCCATGATGCATGACCCCGGTTATCTTGCCATCGTTCCCAAGATCCAAACCTACATCCCCGAATCCTCCATCATCGGTATGCTGCTGGAACAGCGGGATGAATACAGCGTTATCAAGAGCCGTCAGCTGGGCATTTTGCAGCACGAGCCTTACTCCTGGGAGATCCAAGCCGGGGACTTTGAGCGCAGCGAAGAGATCTCCAAAGGCACGCTTTTTGCGGATAAGGCCATTACAAATTGGATAAGGGATATGACCCCGGAGGAACGGGGCGCATTCGTAGATGCCACCTATGAGCTGCTCAGCGCCAGCGGTGCCAGCAGCGTTGGCGAGCTGTTGCACCCCAAGAATATTCTGGCCTTTTTTAAGGCCCTGAACACCAACGAGGAGCACCGCAAGCTGCTCACCGGCGAATTTATAGAATTCCTAAAAGCAGCCTACGCTTCCCTTCCCGGAAACGACAAAGCATAAGGACGGAAATACAGAATGGAACATCAGATAGAGAACAAACAGTATGATGAAGAACGGGCACTTTACAACCTGAAGGACACACAGCTGATAAATTGCGTATTCGCAGGACCTGCCGACGGAGAATCCGCGCTGAAGGAAGCGAGAAATGTAGCGCTCTCCGGCTGCGACTTTTCTCTGCGGTATCCTCTTTGGCATGTGGAAGGTTTTTCCCTGGACAACTGCTCCATGGACGAAAAGACCCGGGCTGCCATCTGGTACTCCCGAAACGGCAGCATCCAAAATAGCAACCTCGGCGGCATCAAGGCGCTGCGGGAATGCCAGAATATCGCCATTTCCGGCAGTAAGATCTACTCTCTGGAGTTTGGCTGGAAGTGCGACGGTGTGATCCTGGAGGACAGCCAAATTCACGCGGAGTATCTGTTCCTGGACAGCCGCAACATCCGGCTGGACCGGGTGCAAATGAGCGGAAAATATTCCTTCCAGTATGTCGAAAATCTGGAGATCACAGACAGCGTTCTGGACACCAAGGATGCCTTCTGGCACGCCAAAAATGTCACCGTGCGAAACAGCACCGTAAAGGGTGAGTACTTAGCCTGGTTCTCCGAGGGTCTGACGCTCATCAACTGCAAGATCATCGGCACCCAGCCTCTTTGCTACTGCAAAGACTTAACGCTGATCGATTGCACTATGGAAAATACCGACCTTTCCTTTGAATATTCCGATGTGGAAGCAACGGTCACAGGGCATATCGACTCTGTAAAGAATCCCCGCTCCGGTCACATCGTTGCCGACAGCGTAGGTGAGATCATCTTCGGTGATGCGGTTATGGAATGCACCGGCAAAGTAGAAATTCGTAAATAATGCAAAAGCGGCGTACCGAAACCGGTACGCCGCAATTTTTTATTTCTTGGGAGCTCTCTTTCTTGTCAGATAGATGTCCAGCTTTTCCTTGATGTTCTCGGGGATCTCCCGGGATACCGGGCAGCGCTGGGCATTTGCCATGCGCTGGGTGAAGACCACGATGAATTCGATGTCCTTTTCCATCTGGCTGCCGCTCATCAGCTTGGCGGTATCATAGCTATTGTGGATAGTGGCGGTGTTGGGCGGTGCGATGCGGGCAAAGGACAGCGCCGGCACGCCCTTATCGGCAAAGGGAGTGGAGTCGCTGGAGTAAACATCCTGGGAAACGCCGATGCCAAAACCCAGCTCTGCGCCCATATAAGTGATATACTTCACTAAGGCCTCCTCGCAGGTGCAGCAGGCGATGAATTTGCCCATAATGCAGCCGATCATATCCAGGTTGATATTCAGGGCGATATCCTTCAGCTCTTCCTCGTGGGCTGCCACATAGGCCTTGGAGCCCAGCAGTCCCCGCTCTTCACTGCCGCACCACACAAAGCGCAGGCCGTAGCGGTGGGGATGGTCCTTAAAGTAGTCCGCAATGCCCAAAAGGCCCACGCTGCCGGACATATTGTCGTAAGCGCCCTGGGACAGGGAGGTGGAGTCATAGTGGGCGGTAAGTACGATATACTGGGGGATCTCACCGGGCAGGTCCAGCACCACATTGTGGGATTTTCCCTCGTATTCCTCCTGTTTGAGAGTGATCTTTGCAGACTCCGCGCCGCTTTCGATGATAGAAATGGCATGCTTTGCATTGATGTTGACACCGGGGATCTTGTTGCCCTTGCTTACAAAGCTGCGCAGCTCTCTCTGGTCGATGTCAAAATCCACATAGTTGGCATTACCATCGTAGGTCACAAAGCCCTTGGCGCCGTTTTCCAGCAGATCCTGGTACATCCAGTAGCCCATATAGCCGTCGATCAGCACGATCTTATCCTTGCACAGG
>JAZPXW010000152.1:0-12999 GCA_045543895.1 Faecousia sp. | reverse complement strand
GCAGCCGGGCAGCATCCATTACCTCGGTATAGGCGTTGGTCAGATCCAGCGTAAAGATCAAAACGGTAGAATCACCGCTGTCGGTAAATGCAAGACAGGTGGCGTAAAGAGGATCCAGGATCTGGGCGGACATGCGGCCCGAGGAATAGCCGTAGCCACGCAGGGGCGTAGGTTCGGTGGGGGAGATGTCCACTCTGCCAAAACCGACGGACAGGCTGGAAAAAAAAAATTCTTCCTCTGTAGTAGTGGGAACCGTCTGCTCTGTGGTGGTAGGGACCACCTGTTCTGTGGTGGGGGCGGTGGAGGCTGCGGGGGTATTGGCATTGCAGCCGGTGAACACCAGGCAGCAAACGAAAAGCAAGATCAAAAAACGGTTAAGTGATGCACGCATAGGGCATTCTCCTTTGGGTGATGTTCATGGAATCAGTTTGCAGGCTCCAGGGTAGCGGCAACCACCCGGAGCCGGGCGCCAAACCCTTCTGCGGCTTCCAGGGAATAGTTCCAAACGGCAGCCAGAATGCCGTCGGGCGTTTCAATCAGCCGGGCAGCCCGGTAGAAAAGACCCGAATCGTTGCTTCCGTAAATATATTCGCCGTCTTCACCGCTCAGTGCGTATTCGCCCAGCAGCGCGTCTCTTGCCTGGGTAAGGTCAGTACCGGCATGGGGGATCACGGTAAAGGAGATATCCGGGTTGTAGCTGCTTTGCCAGGTCATTTCACCGTTTTCACCGGGGGTTTCCAGCCAGCCGTCATCGGTGATGTAAAGGCTGTAGCCGTCACCCACATAAAGTGTCGCGTCCTGGTATTCCGTCATACCTTCCAGGAAAAATTCCAGCTGTGCTTTTTGCGCTCTGGTAGGAGCAGGTACCGTGGTTTCGGTAGCTTCTGTGGTTCCGGCAGTTTCACCGGTGGTGCCGGTAGCTTGCAATCCGCCGCGCATACACCCGCATAAGGACAGCAGCATCCCAACGGAAAGGGCAAAAGCCAGGAATCTCTTCATTGTGTCCACCTCCTGTTTGAATAGCTCTATTGTAAGGTGCAACGGCTTTCCTGTCAATAAAAAACTCCCGGCTTAGCATAAGCCGGGAGTGCTTATTACAGAACGAACTGCAGAGTGCAGAAGGCTGCGTAGATGACCAGCAGCGCGATACCCTGCCAGCGGTGCAGCTTCTTGCACAGCAGCGCAGGCAAGGTCAGCAGCGCCATTACAGCGACCATTAGAGGGATATCCAGCACCAGGGAGGAGTTGATCCCAAACAGCAGATTGCCCACAGGCACCTCAAAGGGCGCAAGCGTGACAGATGCGCCCAGAACCAGCACCAGATTGAAGATATTCGCGCCGATCACATTGCCAATGCCCAGGGAAGCATGACCCTTGCGCAGGCTGGTGATGGTGGTAATCAGCTCAGGAAGGCTGGTGCCCAATGCTACGAAGGTCAGAGCGATGACGGTCTGCGGAACGCCCAATGCCTCGGCTATGATGGTTCCGTTGTCCACCAACAGGTCAGCACCTACGGCAATCAGCGCGGCACCGACGACCAAAAGCAGCAGCTCCTTCCAAAGGGGCTGAGGGGTGATGTCCAGAGATTCTTCGGGGTGCTCGGTGGGATTCTTGAGGCCCTGGCGCACGGTCAGCAACAGATATACAAGGAATACAGCCAGCATCAAGAAGCCCAGCCACTGGGGGAATGTACCCAGTGCGTACGCGGCAAAGCAGAAGACCGCGGAAGCACCGAAGAAGAACAGTACAGGGACCTTCATAGTCTTTACATTTACCGGGCCGGGATTTACCGCCACGGAAATGGCAGAGATCAGCGCGGTGTTACAGATGATAGAGCCAATGGCATTGCCATAGGCCATTGCACCCTGACCGTTCAGAGCGCCGGTGGTGGAAACCATTACCTCCGGCAGGGTGGTGCCGATGGAAACCACAGTTGCGCCAACGATGATATCCGGCAGATGGAAACGGTGGGCAATGCCCGTAGCACCGTCTACGAACCAGTCACCGCCCTTAATGAGCAGCACAAGTCCTACAGCAAAAAGTAAAACAGGGATCAGCATAATAAACTCCAATCATTAAAAAAGTTATAGACCAATATAAACCGCGAATAACAGGAAAGAAACGGACAGCAGGAACAAAACCGCCTGGAACCATCCGGTTTTCTTCAGCCAATCCACATAACTGACATCCGACAGTCCCAAGCCCACAACAAGTGTGCCGCAGGTGGGGAACAACACATTGGTGTAGCCGTCGCCAAACAAAAATGCCAGAATGATGATATTAACGCTGATGCCGGGCAGCGGTGCCAGGGTCAGCATCGGGATCAGCAGCAGCGCTTTTGCCGCAGCACCGGGGATGAAGAATTCAAATACCAGAACCAGCACGTACAGCAGTACCACCGCAAAATAGGGGGATTGGCGGCTGATGTAGCCGTGGCAGTAGTAAAACAGCGTGTGCAGAATATTTCCGCTTTCCGCTATGTATTTGACGCTGAATGCCAGCAGAATGATGATGATAGAGGGGGAGATGTCCTTTACGCCCTGCCAGAAGCCCTTTGCCGCGGTGCGCAGGCTGCCCAGGGAGCGCTTGCCGATGATGAAGGAGCCGACCACGAAGGTCAGGGACATAAATACCATACCCAGTCCCAGGTCTGCCAGAAACGGGATCACAGAAGCCAGCACGATTACCAGCAGCACGGTAATAAACAGCGTAAAGATCATGGCTGCCTTTTTGGAGTAGAGCTTCCGCTCCTCCTCCGGCAGTTTGGTGAGATCCTCGCGCAGATCCTTACGGGTATTGCGCTTTTCGTCCAGCTTCGCCACAAACACCAGATACAGCGAGGTCAGCACATACAGGATGCAGAAGATGGCTGCGCGGTACCAAAGACCGCTCATTACGCTGATACCTGCCAGGTCTGAGGCGATGCCTACAGTAAAGGGGTTAAAGATGGCGGCGGTAAAGCCGACACCGGTGGTCACCAGCACCAAACAGGCGGCCATCATATTGCTCCAGCCCATAGCAGTGGAGAAGGAGAGGAAGATGGGGAACAGGATCAGCAGCTCCTCCTGCAGACCGAAGCAGGAGGCCAGCAGCATCATCAGCGCCGTAATGGCCCAGATCAGCCGGTAGCGCTTGTGATAGAATTTTTGGATGATCACCTGCACGATGGCGTAAAGACCGCCACTTTGATCCAGCACCTTAAAGCTGCCCGCCAGCACCAGCAGTACGGCGATGATCATGATGATGTTCATATTGCCTTCGCCGATGATCAGCGCTTCTATAGGTGCGGTAAACCAGCGGTATACCGGCAGCCGGGTCTGTTCTTCCAAAAGGGTAAAGGAGTCCGGCAGGATATTACCCTCAGCATCCGCCTGATAGGTACCGGAGGGAATGATGAAGGTGAGGATGCCCACCGTGATCATAACAGCCAGCAAAATGGCACAGCTGGACAGAAAACTCTTGAGACCGAATTTTACATCCTTATTCAGTTGTTTATTTTCCATCGGTGCCCTCGCTTTCTTTCTTGGGCAGGAACACCCAATCAATAATTTTTTCTTTATAGATCATAGACAGCGCAACGCAGCCGATGATCACCAGCAGAATGACCAGGGAGGTAACAGGGGAAGATGTGGTGGCTACCTTGGAACCCAGATACAGGGTGACGACCACATCCGGCAGGGGTCCAAAGAGGGTGACCAGGGCGTATTTCCACCACTTCATACCGCTGTTGGCAGCTACCATGTGGATGAGCATAAAGGGAACAAAGGGGGCAAGATATGCCAGAAACAGAAAGCTCATAATGCTTCTGCGGCTGCTGCGGATCTTTTCTTCCATTTCCGCCTGCTTTTTCTTTTGCTTGGGGGATTGGAAGATCCGGAAGCACCGCACAAAAAGGAATGCGATCTGGCTTGCAGCAAACACCGAAAGGGATACATGCACGATGGCAAAGGGCAAGCCGTAGCTGATAGCGGAGGCCAGTTGTACCGGGATCGAGGAGATCACCGGGAAGAAGAAGCAAATGATGATGATCAGCGAAATGATCAGCACACCCGGAAAACCCAGGTCAAGAATGGTCTCCTTGACGATGGCAACACCGGAGATCATTTCATGAAACAGATATACGATGGTACCCCAGTTCCATATGGCAAATATACTGATGGACAGCAGCACCGCAGCGGTGGCCGCCAGGAGAAGCTTTTCCCGTTTACTGGTCCTCATCATACACCTCCCTGCTTGCTTTCTGCCAGACGGGATCCTGGAGATTGTGGATCTCCTCGGCAGCCAGCATCCATTTTGTCATTTGTTTTTGGTTTTCAAGCAATTTAAAGTTATAGTATTTTCCGTCGTAATACAGATCCAGGTCGTAGTCCAGGGAAATGGAAAGGGAGAACACCTGCTTGGGCTGCATTATGCGCTCGCATTCCTCGCCGTCACAGGTTCCCCGGTATATAAGACCCTCACGGGTGAGCGTCAGCGTGCCTTCGCCGTAATACTGAAGGGAATAGTTGCGGCCCAGCTTCCGGGTGTTGACGCGGCCGATCTTCACCGGTGCAGAAAGGCAGAAACCGTCGGTAAGGATCTCCTGCGCCACCTGCTTTCTCTGCCACTTGTACCACTGGTCGATATCCCGGAAGGGCAGCTCACCGCTGACCGGGAAAATGCGGTAGCATTCATCCATCCGCATGGCAAAGCCGCACTCCGTGCAGCGCATGGTGTCGCCTTCAATCACCAGCCGATGCTCCTGCATACACTGGGGACATTTATAAATAATATTGTCAAGACCCTCGATATTGGGCTTTTTACCACGGAAGGGGATGGGGTCATCCCTATGCTCGGTAAATTCGTTGTATCGGAAGGCCTTCAGCAGCTTATCATACAGCTCGCCGGAGGAATGATTCTCAAAATCTTCCTTGTTAAAGAGCATGGAATAGTGAGCGGTGATCTTGCCTTTCTTTACATCTGCACTGTATCTGGGGCGTGTGAAATACGCACCCTTAAGGGTCACCAGGGCCACAGGCAGCTTCAGCTTACACAGCAGCTTCATGGTGGCGGGATTGATGGGATGCATGGAACCGGAGGTGGTTTGGATGCCCTCCGGGAAGATTACCAGCGTGCTTCCGCGTTTGGCGCAGCGCATCATCTGCAGCGTGGCGTGGGAATCCGGCTGGTAGAGCATCTTGGCAATCACACCCAGATGCTTGAACAGCGTATAGATCACCGGCTGAAACACATTTTGGTAGCCGCAGAGCATATTAAAATTGGTATGCCGGAGGCCTGCAAATACATAGATATAATCCAGCCGGGAACGGTGCTGGCACAGCAGAATCATCTGCTGCTTCTCCATTGCAAGGTAATCTTTATCGTAAACAAACTCCACATTGCGCTGTTTGCAGATCACTCGAAAAGCGTTCTGTACAACAAACCCAAGGAGTTTATTAGGCTTTTTGATTTTTCGATAGACAAACTCATTATGTAGATCTCTCATCGTTTATCCCCCAATCTGAAACATTTTATCACAGAATGCTCCAAAAGGCAAATTAAATTGTCAAGAAAGCGATAATTATGTGTTTCATAAATAAACGGGGTTGACAGGAGGTCCTGCCAACGCCGTTTTTGCTATGCGTGTGCCTTTTTAAGATGGATGCCCTTTATGAGCTGCGGCGCGTATACTGCCACCAGGTATACTGCAATCACAGGGAGAAGCCCGTACAGATACCAGTACCGGTAGGGGATCGCCCGGCGGAAAAAGCCCAGGACCGGGTTCTCCGGCCTCAGTGTGTACATATAATTGACCTGCAGCAGCCGTCCTGCGCAGTTGGTGATCTTCTCTGCCGCAAAATACGCGTTAAGCCCCAGGTTGATGAGGTGGATGGCAGTAAGCGCGCCAATGGTGATCAGCAGGGTGGAGAGAATACACTTGGGATCCTTTTCTACAAGGCCCAGCTTGATGAGCAGCACGGGAATGGCAAACTCCAATACATGCGGCACAAAGTAGAAGAAGAAAGTCCAACTGCCGATCTCGAAATTTGCCTGGGCGTGATTCATCACCACCGCCATCAGCGCACCCAGGCTCCAAAGTAGCAGCAGATTGCCCAGACGCTTGCTGCGTGTGAACACGGCGACGGGCAGCACCAGCGCGTTGAGGGAGCAAAGGTGCAGCGGCAGGTATTCCCAGGGGCTGTCCCAAGCCAAAAGGTTATACACCACAGCGGCGATGCCCGAAAAGGACAGTACACCCAATACCGCGGTCTGGATCTTCTGAGATGTCCGTTTCAAAACGAAATACAGCCCCGTGACCGCAGCTGCTGCAAGCAGAAGACTTGCAATATGCACCGGGCCAAAAGTTCCCCATTTCATTGTAAAATCGTCCTTCTTTCGAATTTTTTACACAGTTTACCATAGTTTTCGGCGGGTGTCAATTCGACAGAAGGGCCAAAAAACAAGCCGCAAAACCCGGAAAATTGGCCATATTACAAAAACAAATGCTCCTTGACAATACAGGGAATTGTGATATAATTCTAATATCAATAAATTTATACCGAATGAAAATGCAGAGGGCGAGCGATCCGTGTAAAGACACGGCTGCCTTCTCTTTTCATGAGGGGAAAAGGAAGATTGATTATGGCCACTAAGATTACTGTAATTGGCGCAGGCAGTGTTGGCGCCGCGATCACCAATGACATTATGATCCAGGGTATTGCCAGCGAGATCCTGCTGATCGACATCAATAAGGATAAGGCCTTTGGCGAGGCGCTGGATATCTACCAGGGCGCGCCCTTCTGTTCTCCTGCGATCGTCCGCTCCGGCGACTACTGCGATGCGGCGGGCTCCAATATCGTGATCATCACCTCCGGTGTTCCCCGTAAGCCCGGTCAAAGCCGCCTGGAACTGGCACAGACCAATGTGAATATCCTCAAGCAGATCACCCCCCAGATCGTGAAATACGCACCCGATGCTATCTACATCCTGGTTTCCAACCCTGTAGATATCCTGACCTATGTGTTCCACAAGATCTCCGGGCTGCCCGAGCGTCAGATCATCGGCTCCGGCACTGTTCTGGATACCAGCCGCCTGCAGTCCGAACTGGCCCGCCGCTTCTGCATCAGCCCCAAGAATGTCCATGCCCATGTGTACGGTGAGCACGGTGATTCCGCGTTCGTGCCCTGGTCCCTGGCTACCATCGCCAATAACCGTATTGACGATTATAAGAATAATGTCAGCGACAAGACCGGCATCCGCTGGAACTCCGATTATGAAGAGGTTGAGCAGTTCGTCAAGACCTCTGGCGCGCAGGTCATCAAGACCAAGGGCGCGACCTTCTATGCGGTAGCCATGTCTGTTTGCCACATCTGCAAGGTCATTCTGGCAGGTGCCGGCACTGCTGTGACCGTTTCCACTATGATGCACGGCGAGTACGGCGTGGACGATGTGTGCCTGTCCACCCTGAACTTGGTAGGCAAGAGGGGCATTCAGCAGAAGATCCTTTCCCCGCTGACTGAGGAGGAGACCGCAAAGCTGCAGGCCAGCGCCGCCAAACTCAAAGATATCATTGCCGGTCTGGAAATCTAAGACCGGATGAATAAAAAGAGAGGTATGATTATGAACAAGAAAATTATGGCATGTTTGCTGACCCTGGCTATGCTGCTGTCCTTTGCCGGCTGCAGCCAGCCTACAGATATTCGTGGCGATGTGACTCCGAACCCCACCACCGATGCCACTACTGAGGCTACCACCGATGCCACTACTGAGGCTACCACCGAAGCGACTACAGAGGCCACTACCGAGGCAACAACCGAGGCTACCACCGCACCGGAATTCTCCATCGGTTCTTCCGCAGGCGGTACTTATAAGAACCAATTCATCGGCATCCAGTGTTCTCTTGACAGCAACTGGACCTTTATGACCGATGATGAGATCCGCGCACAGAACGAGGCTACCCTCGGCCTGGTGGGCGACGAGTATAAGAATGCCATTGCCAATGCAGCTGTCGTGTATGACATGATGGCTAACCACGCCAACGGAATGGATTCGATCAATGTGATCCTGGAAAAGCTGAATGCTGCCTACCTGCTGATCACCGAAGAGCAGTACTTAGAGCTGTCAAAGGACAACGCTGTTGGCGGCCTCCAGTCTATGGGCTTTACCATTGACTCCGCTGAAGTGGTCAAGCTGCAGTTTGCCGGTGCAGAGCATCATGCTCTGACCATCGAAGGCAACTATGCAGGCATTGCTATTTATGAGACCCTGGTGGTCGTCAAGTGCAATGGCTACATCGCCGCTGTCACCATTGCGACCTGGAATGAGAATACCTGCCAGGATATTCTGAACCAGTTCCAGCCCTGCTAAATCTAACAAACGCTCCGTTTCTTCGTGAAACGGGGCGTTTTTGACGTATTGACACAAAAGGAAAACCGCAGTAAAATTCATTTATCCCATTATTCTAGGAGGATACGGCTATGGCAGAAGTAAATATGACCAAAGCAAAAGCGGTGTACAGCAAAATCCTTAAAATGCTGGATTCCAAAGACTGGAAGTATGAACGGCACGATGAGGACCTTGTGATCAAGAGCGGCGTTCGGTGTGAGGATCTCCCGGTGGAGTTCATCATCCGGGTGCTTCCCGAACCAGAGGTGGTTCAGTTTGTATCGCCTATGTCCTACAAGGTGCCTGAAGATAAGCGTTTGGAAGGCGCGGTCGCGGTGTCTGTCGCCAATTACGGGCTCATCAACGGCTCCTTTGACTACGATGTCGCCGACGGCGAGATCAGATTCCGGCTCACATCCAGCTATCTAGACAGCGAGATCGGTGAGGGCTTGCTGGAATATATGATGATGGTCGGCGTAACCACAACGGATCGGTACAATGATAAATTCTTTATGCTTACCAAGGGCATGCTCACCCTCCAGCAGTTTATCGAGCAGGAAAGAAGCTAAATAAAGAAAAAGGATATTCCGCGTTCTTTGCGGGATATCCTTTTTTATGCAAAGGGATAATATGCTGTTGACAACTGTAACCAGGCATGATACTATATGGTTACAGATGTAAACACCACACAGGAGCGTGATGGCTATGAAGGATAAGCGTATTACCTTGACCGAGGCGGAATGGACAGTCATGGAGTGCCTGTGGGAGGAATCCCCCAGAACCGGGCGTGAAACGGTGGCCTGGCTGGAAAGCAAGGTGGGCTGGACACGAAGTACCACCTTAACTATGCTGCGCCGCCTGGAAGCAAAGGGCGCTGTGGCTGGCGACACGGAAGGTGAAATAAAGACATTCCGTCCGCTGATCGCCCGTGAGGAAGTGGCGGCATATGAGACAGAAAACCTGCTGGAGCGGGCCTATAAGGGGAGCTTGAGCCTGCTTGTCAGCAGCTTCACAAAAAAGCAGAGCCTCTCTCAGAAGGAAGTCGACGAGCTGTACGCGATACTCAGAGAGATGGAGGGGAAGAGTAATGACTGAGTGGATCCTATCATCCAGCATTCTGATTCTGATCGTGATCCTACTGCGGTTCTGCCTCAAGGGCAGGATCAGCCTGAGATTGCAGTATGCCATCTGGGGCTTGGTGCTTGCGCGGCTTCTGATCCCCGTTAGCTTCGGCAGCACCCGGATCAGCGTGGTCAATCTGGCGGATGCAGTGCAGAGCCAGCCTGCGGTACAGGCAATTACGGATGTGGGAAAGGTGAATATTCCTTCCCAATCCTTTGAGGCTGCCTATGAGCAGGTGGTGCAGGAATATGAAGCGGCGGGAATCGATATGGGGAGCCTGCAGGGCAGCGATCTGGAAGCGCTGGAATATGAAGCCTACGACAGAATGCAAGGTAAGACCGTTTCCCAGATCGTCAGCGAAGCTTTGCACGGGATATGGGTCGCTGGCATCCTGGTTACCGGCATCGTGTTTATCGCTGCAAATGCCAATTTCCGCAAGAAGCTCTTGGCATCCCGCCGTGCGCTACAGGTCAAAAAGGATCACCTGGCAGTATATGCCACGGATAAAATTGACACGCCCTGCCTGTTTGGCATCAAGAATCCGGCTATCTATGTGACCGGCCCGGTTGCAGACGATGAGACATTCCTGCGCCATGTGCTGGAGCATGAAGCGACCCACTACCGCCACGGTGACCATATCTGGGCGGTTCTCCGCTGCGCCTGTCTTGCGCTCCACTGGTACAACCCTCTGGTCTGGTGGGCAGCCTTCCTGTCCCAGCGGGATGGGGAACTGGCTTGCGATGAAGCAACCATCCAGCGGTTGGGAGAAGGGGAGCGGGCAGAATATGGCCGTACCCTCATCGGTATGACCTGCCAGAAAAGAGCCAATGTCCTGATCACCGCCACCACCATGGCTACCGGAAAGGGCGGGCTAAAGGAGCGGATCGTGCTGATCGCAAAGAAACCCAAGATGGCCCTGTATACGCTTTTGGTGGTGGTGCTTGCGGCAGCTGTCGCCGTCGGCTGCACCTTCACCGGCGCAAAGGAAAAAGAACCCGACCAGACCCAAACACAGCCTCAGATCCCAATCAGCTCAGAGCCTACCAAAGAGACTGAGGAAACCAAACCCACAGAAACGGAGCCTACAGAAACCGAACCCACAAAAACAACGCCTACCGGACCTGCCCTGGTGCTGCCCAGCTCTGTAGAGCTTTGCCAGGATAAGGATGAGAATAAATTGTATATTGCCGTGCAGCCTAACGGTATGGTGAATTCTGGCGAGGAGTATCTGTATATTATCCCGGAACAGCAGGAAGACCTGCTGTGGCATTACAACGCAGCCATTTCTACTGCCCATACCGACGCCCTGCGACATAGCAGCGATCCCGGCGCCGGCTGGAGCATCGTCTATCGGGGTCGGCGGTGGCTATTTACAGAAAGCGGTGCTATGTACGGTACCGACGAAGGAATCAGCAAATATGTCACCGTCGACCCGGAAAACGCCAGGGCGCTTTATGAATTTTGCGACGGGGCTGTGAAGGCAGCAGGCATCGGTGAGCCTGTCCGCCCGAATGACATCGGAAAGATCAAGTCTGCCACCCTGTATTGGAACGGTGAGCATACTGTCACCTATCGGTATGCCCTGTACAAAATAGAATCCTGGTTCTCCAACGCCAGAGAGCTCACCGGCGGTGCCATGTGCTGGTTCACCGCGCAGCTGGTGCTGGAAACGGAAAACGGTGAAACCAAGACCGTCGCTGTTGCAACGGACGATTGTTCAGCCTACATGAGCGAAGGCGCATTTTATTCATTCGGTGAGATCACTCACGACGGTATCGAGGACAATACGGAGTTTTATTCCCTGTTTGCGCCCGATCTGATCCGTGAGAAGTCCAAAGAAGGCATGGATGCGTTGATCCCATATCTGCGTTACCTTAACTGGGGGCGCTATTCAAATCAGTTTAATGATCCGAGAGAGATCTTTGCGCTGATGCGAATGATCGAAAACTGGGCTGCAGAAGAACCTACCTATGACCGCTTTGGCTGTGTCATCAACTGGTCCAACGGTTTGGACGGCGCCTATGCCGATGCCTATAGTAGCATGCTTGGTCGGCTGTACGAGCTTGCCCCGTCTGAGTTTGCCTGGGCCTGCCTGGGTAACGCGACGGACGCGCATGAAGAGATGGTTATTATGCAGCTGTCCTATGACTGGAATATGACGCGGGAAGAAGTTCGTGCAAAGCTTGAGGCGGCTCTTTCCAATGGATGATGAATCGTTGCAATAACGGATTGCCCCCAGAGGGAGCCACATAGCTCCGCTCTGGGGGCTATGGATTCACCCTCTAGTGCCGCCCTTTCGATTCCCCTCGGTCGCCGCGGGGAATCGATTTAATTTCGGTGTCGCTCCGTCGAGCCGTCGCGAGCAACGCTCTGTACAATAAGAGACTGGAAAAATATTGGATTTCTTTCAGCCTACAGCCATCTGGCTGCATTCTGAAAGAAATGGATTCTCCCACGGGCTAACCAAGTGTCCCCCGGACACTTGGTTGCACCAGTGTGCGCACTGGTGCCGCCCTTTCGATTCCCCTCGGTCGCCGCGGGGAATCGATTTAATTTCGGTGTCGCTCCGTCGAGCCGTCGCGAGCAACGCTCATCCGCGTTGCATTTTTAATTCAAATCCCGTCGGCCTAAATAAAAACACCACCCTGTGGGGTGGTGTTTTTATTTGGTGGAGCCGACGGGATTTGAACCCGTGTCCGAAAGCAACTTGGAAGGAACTTCTCCGGGCGCAGTTTGTTATTTACATTCCCTCAATCCGGCGGGAACAAACACCCTACGGATATCAGTAGCTTCATGATGCGTGGTATGGGCAAAGCTTACCATACGCACGTTCTCCACTCAAATCACACCCGAGCCCGGCTCGTGGACCTTCCGGGGCGGATGGGCGCCTAATTAGGCAGCCAGAACAACAGGATTGTTGTCAGTTAATTTTAAAGGTTACCCGTTTTATCGTGGTCAGGTGCCACGGCCCGCTATTCCAGCCTCACTACCCCCGTCGAAACCAGTACGGCCCCGTGTTGAAGTAAGAAGTAATCGTGAAGAGTGAATAGGTAGCAGGGGTGCGATGCACCCCTGCATCGTTTTTTAGAATCTGCCGTAGGGATCGGGGAGCTTTTTGGGCTCCGGGTAGCTCTCACCGTGGGTATCTACGGTGATGGAAGCGATCTTCTGGTCCTCCACGGGGCGGTCCATCATACCGGTACGGGTGGCTGCGATGGCATCCACCACATCCATGCCGCTTGTTACCTTGCCAAAGGCGGCATACTGACCGTCCAGGTGCTTGGAATCCTGGTGCATGATGAAGAACTGGCTGCCGGCGCTGTTGGGGGACTGCGAACGGGCCATGGACAGCACGCCTCTCTTGTGGCGCACCTCGTTCTTAACACCGTTATAGAAGAACTCACCCTTGATGCAGTAGCCGGGGCCACCCATGCCGGTGCCTTCGGGGCAGCCGCCCTGGATCATAAAGCCGGGGATGACCCGGTGGAAGATCAGACCGTCGTAATAATTGTG
>JAZPXW010000151.1:0-2999 GCA_045543895.1 Faecousia sp. | reverse complement strand
GCCCTTCTTGTCGCACTCTTCGATGACCAGGTCATCCCGGATGGAGCCGCCGGGCTCTGCGATGTACTTAACACCGGAAGCATAAGCGCGCTTGATGTTATCGGAGAAGGGGAAGAATGCGTCGGAACCCAGCGCAACATTCTGGCGGGAATCCAGCCAGGCGCGCTTTTCCTCGCCGGTCAGAGGCTCGGGACGCTGGGTGAAGTAGTTCTGCCAGATACCCTCGGCGCAGACATCCTCCTCGTTGCCGTTGATGTAGCCGTCGATCACATTGTCACGGTTGGCACGGCCCAGATCCTCACGGAACTGGAGACCAAGTATCTTGGGATGCTGACGCAGGAACCAGGTGTCAGCCTTGGTGCCTGCCAGGCGTGTGCAGTGGATACGGGACTGCTGACCGGCACCCACACCGATGGCCTGGCCATCCACAGCATAGCAGACGGAGTTGGACTGGGTGTACTTCAGCGTAATGAGGGCAACGATCAGGTCGATCTTGGCGCTTTCAGGCAAGTCCTTGTTGGCGGTGACGATGTTCTGCAGCAGATGCTCGCCGATCTTAAAGTTGTTGCGGCCCTGGTGGAAGGCAATGCCGAAGACCTCCTTGGTCTCCTGCTCCTTGGGCACATAGTTGGGGTCGATTCTTACCACATTGTAGCTGCCCTTGCGCTTGGATTTCAGAATAGCCAGAGCCTCGTCGGTATAGCCGGGGGCGATCACACCGTCGGAAACCTCGGGCTGGATCAGCTTGGCGGTCATTTCGTCGCAGACATCGCTGAGGGCGACCCAGTCGCCAAAGGAGCACATACGGTCGGTGCCGCGGGCACGGACATAAGCACAGGCCAGGGGATTCTCGTCCAGACCCTCAACATCTTCCACAAAACAGGCCTTCTTCAGCTCCATGGACAGGGGCTTACCCACAGCGGCGGAGGTGGGAGACACATGCTTGAAGGAGGTGGCGCAGCTCATGCCGGTGGCTTCCTTCAGCTCTTTCACCAGCTGCCAGGAGTTCAGCGCATCCATAAAATTGATGTAGCCGGGACGGCCATTGAGAATTTCAAAAGGCAGCTCGCCGCCATCGAGCATATCCAGATGGGCAGGCTTCTGATTGGGGTTGCAGCCGTATTTCAGTTCGAAAGTCTTCATTTTGTATGTCTCCTTCTATTACTGGTGTTTATTGATGATCCGCTGCTGTGTTTCCCGGGTAGCCAGGTCGGTGTAACGGACGAACAGAGAGATCTTATTGTTTTCGTCCAGGTTCTGCCACAGCTCTTCGGTAAAGGCGTCGATGTCCGCGGGAATGGAAACACGCTCGGGCTCGCCCTGGAAGGTGGGGATCACAGGATTTCCGTCACAGACATAGGTGTGCAGGAAATGGCCCAATCCGGCGGTGGCGGGGTATTCCCAGAAGAATCTTGCACAGGCGTTGCCCTCCGGGTCGGCAGCCTTCAGAATGGACATCTTGTAGGAGCCGTCGTTTGCCTGGATGCCGGAAATGCGGGGCGTCCAGTTGGGACCGTCGTCCTCAAACTGGCGGGTGCGCAGGGCGGCTTCCCAGCTTTCGCCCTTGGCAAGATATTCCCAGATGGTATCGGTCTGGTCACCGTTGGTGACGATCAAACCGTTGCCTGCTTCCCGAACGGGATGGTAGATGATCAGGTGGGGATCCTTCATCAGAGCAGGGTCGTGGGCCTCGGTACGGATGCCGTCCGGCTCCTGCTGGAATACACGGTTCCGGGAGTTGACGGAGCGGCCCATGATGAAGTAGGCAGCAACAGCCTTCCTGCCGTCGGGGGTCACACCCAGCACGATGCCGCGGCCGGGGTAAGTATTGCCGTCCAGGCGCTCAGCCATAGACTTGATCTCATAAACATTCATTGGTGTATCCTCCATTTATTTCAGTAGATCGGCGCAGACGGTTTCCGCAGCCTGGGGCAGCAATACCCATTCTGCCTGCTCCATAACACGGCGCTGCAAAATTTCGGGGGTATCGCCTTCTTCGATATAGACGGCCTTCTGGGCGATGATCTCGCCGCCGTCGGGGATCTCATTGACGAAGTGTACGGTAGCGCCGGTAACCTTCACACCGTATTTCAGCGCTTCCTCGTGGACCTTTAGTCCGTAGAAGCCTTCTCCGCAGAAGGAAGGGATCAGGCTGGGATGTACATTCAGGATCCTCTTGGGATAGTGGGAGGTGAAGCGTTCGGTGAGGATGGTCATAAAGCCCGCCAGGATGATAACTTCAATACCATTGGCATCCAGAAGTTCCATCAGCTTCGTTTCAAAGCCCTCCTGACCGCCCCATTCCTTCTTGATCACCGTTTCTGTGGCAATACCGGCCTTCTTTGCCCGCTCCAGCGCGTAAGCACCCCGGGCATTGGAAACCACCAGCGCGATCTCGCCACTGCGGAGCACGCTGCCCTGCGCGTCGATCAGCGCCTGTAGATTGGTGCCGCCGCCGGATACCAGAACTGCGATTCTGACTTTTTTCATAATGACCTCACTATAGCACGACGAACAGCCTGTAACCGGCGTGGGCCACAGGCTGATGTCTTTTAGCAAATAACGATCTTTTCTTCACCCTGGGTGATTTCGCCGATCACATAGGCGGCTTCACCGTGGGCTTTCAGGATCTCCAGGGCGGTATCGACCTGGTCCTTGGGAACCACGATGCTCATACCAACGCCCATGTTGTATGTGTTAAACATATCCCGCTCGGGAATGTTGCCGACCTTCGCGATCAGGTCAAAGATAGGCAGGATCTTGATGGCGGCTTTTTCGATCTTAGCGCACAGACCGTCGGGGATGGAACGGGGAATGTTCTCATAGAAGCCGCCGCCGGTAATGTGGCTGATGCCCTTCACATCGACCTTCTCCAGCAGGGCAAGCACAGGCTAGACATAGATCCGGGTGGGTTCAAGCAGAGCCACCGCAACAGTCTTTCCGCCCAGAGAATCCACCTTTACGTACAGCATAGGATCGTTGTTGTCAATGTTGAAAAC
>JAZPXW010000150.1:0-3316 GCA_045543895.1 Faecousia sp. | reverse complement strand
TGCACCACCGCGCTGAGGCTGTGGCCGTCGAAGGACACAAGGCTTTCCATCCGCTTGCCATAGCGCTGGGCGATGGCACGGCAGCCCTTGAGGTTGCCAAGACCTTCCTCGCAGGAGTTGGCAACGAACAGAATGCCGGTTTTGCCGGGGATGTTATTCTGGATAAAATACCTGGCGCACAGCATCATGACCGCCAGGTTTGCGGTGTCGTCGCACACGCCGGGACACCGGAAGGTGTCTTCGGTCTCCACGAAGGGCATGGGCTCCAGGTCCGGGAACACCGTGTCGGTGTGGGCCATGAACACGGTGACAGGGCCGTCTTCCGTTACATAGTGGGGGCATACCACATTCAGCGCTTCGTCGATGTAAACGCCCTTGGCGCCGATGTTTTCAAACCATTTCTTGCAGAATTCTGCCCGCTTTTCCTCGTGGTGGGAGGGGGCGGGGATGGCGCACAGATCCCGGATCAGCTGCTTCAGCTCCTCCAGGGAAGCATCCAGATAGCTTTGCATTTCGGGGGTAAACAGCATACTCACACCTCCACATAGCCCAGGCCGTCCCGAATTTCGATACGGGTGCCGTAGGGCTCGCTCATCCGGGCAAGACGCTCCAGGATGCCATCGTCATACTTGGGTCTGGGCCAGCCGCCCAGGATCTTGCCGCTGCCAAAATTCAGTTCAATGGGCATCAGGGTAAGCTTCGTGAGCTTGCCGTTTTCCGCTTCCCAGTAGGGGATGATGGCTTCATACATCCGCTTGTCGTAGCAAAGACCCCGGGTTCCCCCGGCATTGCGCGCGTGGAACAGCGCCTCAATGCCGCATTCCGGGTCCATCTTCTGCTTTTCATACATATCGGCGGGGGCTTTCCGGATGTCCTCCAGCTGGATGACGAAGTCGCCCAGGCAGTAGAAAATGGGGCAATTCTTATAGATTTCCACGGGGCGCAGCAGGTGCGGGCCTGTGCCGATGACAGCGTTGGCGCCGGCATCGATGCAGCTGTGGGAAAACTCCACCAGCAAGTCGTCCGGCTCGGCTTTGTCGCTGCCCTTCATCTCGTGGGAGTGCATGGAAACGATCACATAGTCCGCTGACCTCCGCGCCTCCCGGATGGACTGGCGGATGCGCTCCATATCGGTGGGATTGACCCGGGTCACCTTGCCGGGGGTCTCGCTGGCGCAGAACATCAGCTCGCCAAACTCCGCCCGGTCCTCGGGGATGGGAGGCAGGTAGCCCTCCCGGCGGCCCATATCCCGGAAGCCGTTGATGCCGATGGCATCGGCAATGCGACCCAGATGTTCAAATTCGTGTTTGGGCAGCTGGTAGGTAGTGGAGTACCGCACACCGTTGATGCCGGGACGACCCGGCAGCTCCCGGGTCCGGTGACCAGCCATATCCCCGGGGTTGAAGGTGGAGCAGGCGGCAATGATGGCATAGCGCCCATTCGGGGTATCGATATACACGGGCGCAGCGGCTTCTGCCAGGCTGTTGCCCACACCGGGGTTGGGGAAGCCTGCTTTTTCCACATAGTCCATGGTGAGAGCGAAACCGATGCGGTCGTAGTCCAAGGCGTGGTTGTTGCAGGTGGTCAGCGCATTGAAGCCCATAACCTTGGTATCCTCCAGCACCTCCGGAGGGGAGCAAAGCCAGGTGCCGCCGCTTTGGGCAGCGGCGTAGGTCTCGTAGTTATGTATGGTGGTTTCCATATTCACAAAGCGCACATCGCCTTGGTTGATAAACGCCACCATCTCCGAAAATCCGGGATAGTCGCCGGGCAGACGGCGCACGATCATCGAGTCGCCGGCGGCGGTACATTTCATAATCGGCATAGGAAAAACTCCTTTACTGGTTCTGCTCTTATCATACCGCTTTTTCTATTTTTTGACAAGGGCAAAATTAAGACTTGCACTTTTTCCAAAATGTAGGATAATAAGGGTAGAATGAACTTGGAGGGAACCCTTATGAGTAAGCTACATATCGGCTGGTCGGAGATCAGCATCACCCCGGAGAAGAAGGCATCCCTGGCAGGCCAGTTTGCCGAGCGCATTTCGGAGTTTGTGGAAAAGCCCATTACCGCCACCGCCCTTGCCATCCAGGCAGGGGATGACCAGCTGGTGTTGGTGAACGCGGATATCATCGTCATCGGCTATAACCTCACCGAGGCGCTGAAGGAGAGGCTTTCCGGCAATGCCCTGGGCCTGGACCCCACCAAGGTGATCTGGTCCGCTGCCCATTGCCACACCGCACCCTATTACAACCGCCAAAACCGCAACCACAAGTTTGGCGGAACCACCACCCCCAAGGCGCTGATGGAGTCCCAGCTGCCTCCCGGCAGACGGTATGTGGAAAGCGTCCCCACCACCCGGCGTGACGATGTGATCACCAACGATGAGATGCTGCAGCTGCTGACCGACCGGCTGGCGCAGGTGACATTGGAGGCTTGGGCGAACCGGAAGCCCGGCGGCTATGTAAACGCCTTTGGTCGGGCTGTGGTGGGTCTGTGCCGCAGAGCCACCTACACAGACGGCACCGCCCAGATGTGGGGCGACACCCTTACCCCCAAATTCCACGCTCTGGAAGCCGGCAGCGACTCCGGCATTGAGCTGATGTATATCTTCGATGAAGCAAAGCAGCTGACGGGCATCGTGGCGAATCTTGCCTGCCCTGCCCAGTGCGTGCAGCACCGGCTGTTCATCTCTCCCGATTTCTGGGGCGAAGCCAAGAAGCTGCTGCGCCAGCATTTCGGTGAGCATATTTTCCTGCTGCCCCTGTGCTCTGCCGCAGGCGACCAATGCCCGGTGGACCTGGTGCGCTGGGTACAGCCGGAAAGCGACCTCAACGACCCCAACTGCACCCGCATCAATCCCCCCAAGCGGAAAGCAGACCCCTCTATGTTTGACCTTGCCGGTATGCGCAAGGTGGGCAAGCGCATCGCCCGGGAGATCATCGATGTGTTCGATGAGGGCCTGGATGAAGTGTGCTATGACGCGCCCCTGGCCCACAAGTCCCTGATGCTGCAGCTGCCTCTGCGCCGGGTCACCGAGGAAGAAGTGGCGAATGCCAAGGCTGCCATCGCCAAGTATTTTGACGAGAACCCCGGTGATATGCATTTTTCCGATGCCGCCAACCTGCAGGTGCATATCGGCATCCTGCAGCGGCATGACCTGCAGCAGAAGATGCCCATTCTGGACACCGAGGTGCATATCGTCCGGCTGGGCAATATCGCCTTTGCCTCCAACCCCTTTGAGCTGTTTTGGACTACGGCAACCAGATCAAGGCCTGGTCCCCGGCAGAGCAGACCTTCCTGGTGCAGCTGGCTA
>JAZPXW010000149.1:0-5825 GCA_045543895.1 Faecousia sp. | reverse complement strand
CGGGTGCGGCGCTTCTGCTTGTAGGGCCGGTAGAGGTCCTCCACCTCCGCCTGGGTGGCGGCAGCGTCGATGGCGGCAGCCAGCTCGTCTGTCAGCTTACCCTGGGCTTCAATGGCGTTTTTCACCTCCACCCGCCGGGCTTCCAGATTCCGCAGATACTGCAGCCGGGTCTCCAGGGTACGCAGCGCCGTATCGTCCATAGCGCCGTGCATCTCCTTACGGTAGCGGGCAATAAAGGGGATGGTGTTGCCCTCATCCATCAGATTAATGACATTTTCAATGTATTCCAGTTTCTGCCCCAGCTCCTGGGACAGGATTTCAGCAATGGTACTCATACCTTACCTCCTTGATTTCGCAGCCTATTATATCACAAAAAACAGAAAAAGATAGAGCAAAAATACCTTGCACTTTCCGCTGGGGCAGTTATAATATAGGTACAAAGAAAAGAGAGGTTTTTCTATGAATACACAGCTGAAAACGAATTTTCAAAAGGAATTTGGGCATAAGCCTTACTATATTTTCTCCGCTCCGGGGCGCACCGAGCTGGGCGGCAACCATACGGATCACCAGCACGGCAAGGTGCTGGCAGCCGCGGTAGACCGGGAAGCTCTGGCTGCTGTCGCGCTCAATGGCACTCTCACCGTAAACCTGCTCAGCGAGGGCTACCCCATGTGCCGCATCGACCTTTCCGATCTTTCTGTCCACCCGGAGGAAGCGGGCAAAACCGCTGCGCTGATCCGTGGTGTAGCAAGCAAATTTGCTGATTTCGAGCTCAAGGGCTTTGATGCCTATGTTACCTCCAATGTGCTCTCCGGCAGCGGACTATCCAGCTCCGCAGCCTTTGAGGTTCTGATGGGAGTGATCTTCAACCATTTGTGCGGCGCAGGCAAAAATGCCGTGGAGATTGCCCAGATCGGCCAGTATGCGGAGAATGTGTATTTCGGAAAGCCCTGCGGTCTGATGGATCAGACCGCCTCCAGCGTGGGTAACATCATCGGCATCGATTTTGCCGACCCCACCGCTCCCGTTGTGACACCTATCCCCTTTGATTTTGCCACCTGCGGACACAGTCTGTGCATCATCGACTCCGGTGCAAGCCACGCGGACCTTACCGACGAATACGCCGCCATCACCACCGAGCTGAAAGCCGTGTGTAAGGTGTTCGGTAAGGAATATCTGCGGGATGTACCCGAAGCCGAGTTCTACGGTAATATCGCCGCTGTGCGGCAAGCTGCCGGTGACCGGGCGGTGCTCCGTGCCATCCATGTGTATGAGGAAAACAAGCGGGTAGAAAAGCAGCTGGAAGCCCTGCTTGCAAGCAACTTTGAAGCATTCTTACAGCAAGTCAAAGCATCGGGCATCTCTTCCTGGATTTTTTTGCAAAATGTGATCCCCGCCGGCAGAAAGGAAAATCAAGAGGTCGCCTATGCCCTGGCGGTTGCCCAGCAGCTTTTGGGCGACCGTGGTGCCTGCCGTGTCCATGGCGGCGGCTTTGCCGGCACCATCCAGGCATTTGTGCCGTGTGATATGCTGGGAGTCTTCCGCACAGGTATAGAAAATGCCCTGGGTGCAGGCAGCTGCCATATCATGTCCATCCGCGCCCATGGCGGCATCCTGCTGGAGGAATGCTGATATGAGGGTTATTGATTTCCATACCCACACCTTTCCCGATGCCATTGCAGCCAAGGCCATCGCCGGAATGCAGGCAAACAGCCACGCTGCAGTATTTGGCAGTGGTACTGTGGGGGGACTCCTGGAATCAATGGAGAAAAGCGGCATCTGCCGCAGCGTGATCCTTCCCGTAGCCACCAACCCCCTCAAGATATCCTCCATCAATACCGTTTCCCTCCAGGCAGATCCCCAGAACGGTCTTACCTATTTCGGTGCCATGCACCCCCTGGCAGATAACTGGAAAGAGGAACTCAAGCGGCTGCACGATGCAGGCGTACCCGGCATTAAGCTCCATCCCCAGTACCAGGGTGTGGACATCACCGACATCCGGTATCTTCGTATTTTGGACTATGCGGCGCAGTTGGGGCTCATCACCGTGATGCACGCAGGCGACGAGATCGCTTATCCCGGCGTGGTTCGGTGCAGCCCGGAAATGGTCCGCTCCGTTTGCGACCAGCTGCCGGGAATCCCCCTGGTGCTTGCCCACATGGGTGGCTGGAAGAACTGGGACCGGGTAGCCGATCAGCTGGCAGATACCGGCTGTTACCTGGATACCGCAATTTCCCTGGGGCAGATCGTACCCATCGACGGTCACTATGCGCCGGACGACCTACCGCTTCTGAGTGAAAAAGCCTTCATTTCCCTGGTGCGCGCCTTCGGTAGCGAACGCATCCTCTTTGGTACTGACAGCCCCTGGGCAGACCAAAAAGAGGAGATCCGTAAGATCTCTTCCCTTCCCCTGGAGCAAGCAGAGCTGGAAAACATTTTCTACCGCAACGCCACCCGCCTTTTAGGATCCAAAGGCCCCCTTGTGTAAAGGGGGCTGTCACCGCAGAGCGGTGACTGGGGGATTGTTACTTCTTACTTCTTCACTATTACTTCTTACTTCAAGCAACCCCTCCATCAAAACTCAAAGATTTTTGCTCCCCTTACACAGGGGAGCTTTTTTTTCCCGCAACATTCGCGCCATTTTTTAGTAAAATTTTCCTTGACAAACGATCCTTTTCCGTGTATCATAGTTTCGGTTAGCCGAGGCTAACTACCCTAAAAGAAAGGAAGACGGGTATGAAGACATTGAAACAAGCCTCCATCGGCAGCACCGTTCGTGTTGTGAAGATCCATGGAGAAGGCGCTGTGCGCCGCCGCATTATGGATATGGGCATCACCAAGGGTGTGGAGATCTTCGTCCGTAAGGCTGCGCCTCTGGGCGATCCCATTGAGCTGAATCTCCGGGGCTACGAGCTTTCCCTGCGGAAAGACGATGCCGAAATGATCGAAGTCGAATAATTTTTTACATAGCAGTTAGCCTAGGCTAATTTGAAAGGAAGCTTTTATGGAAATGAAGATCGCCCTTGCGGGCAACCCTAACAGCGGCAAGACCACGCTGTTCAATTCCCTCACCGGCTCCAACCAGTATGTGGGCAACTGGCCCGGCGTCACCGTGGAGAAGAAAGAGGGCAAGCTGAAAAAGAACAAAGATGTGACCATCGTCGATCTTCCCGGCATCTATTCCCTCTCTCCCTACACGCCCGAAGAGGTCGTTGCCCGGAACTTCCTGGTCACCGAGCGTCCCGATGCCATTTTGAACATCGTAGACGGCACCAATCTGGAGCGCAACCTCTACCTGACCACGCAGATGCTGGAGCTTGGCATTCCGGTGGTGGTGACCATCAATATGATGGACCTGGTCCGCAAGAATGGCGAGACCATCAACACACAAAAGCTCTCCGCCGTGCTGGGCTGCCCGGTGGTGGAGATCTCCGCCCTCAAGGGCGACGGCATTCTGGAAGCTGCCGAGATTGCCATCGAAGCCGCCAAAAAAGGCGTTTCCGCCCCCAAGCACATCTTCTCCGGCGAGGTGGAGCACACCATCGCGCACATCGAGGAAGCTGCGGTACACGGTCTGCCCGAGGAGCAGCAGCGGTGGTACGCCATCAAGATCTTCGAGCGTGACAGCCGGGTGCAGGCACACCTGAAGCTTAGCGAGCAGACCCTCTCCCATATTGAAGAGGATATCCGCAAGCTGGAACTCGAGCTGGATGACGACGCCGAAGCCATCATCACCAACGAGCGCTATAATTACATCGCTGCCGTGACCCAGGGCTGCTACAAAAAGAAGAAAGCAGGTCATATGTCCCTGTCTGACCGGATCGACAGTATCGTCACCCACCGGATCCTGGCGCTGCCCATCTTCGTGGGCATCATGTTCCTGATGTACGCCATCGCTATGGGTCCCTGGAGCATCTCTATCGGCACCATCGGCACCGATTGGGCCAACGATGTGCTGTTTGGCGAGTGGGTACCTGGCCTGTTTGACAGCATTCTTACTTCTCTCGGTGTCAGCGGATGGCTGTACAGCCTGGTAATGGACGGCATTGTGGCAGGCGTTGGTGCGGTGCTGGGCTTTGTGCCGCAGCTGGCTGTGCTGTTTTTGCTGCTGTCCCTGCTGGAGGACTGCGGCTATATGTCCCGCATCGCCTTCATTATGGACCGCCTGTTCCGCAAATTCGGTCTTTCCGGCAAGAGCTTTATCCCTTTGCTGGTGGCCACCGGCTGCGGTGTGCCGGGCATTATGGCAAGCCGCACCATTGAGCAGGAGCGGGACCGCAGAATGACCATCATCACCACCGGCTTCATCCCCTGCGGCGCAAAGATGCCCATCATCGGCCTGTTTGCCGGTGCTGTGTTCGGCAATTCTCCGCTGGTTGCCACCTCCGCCTTCTTCATCGGCATCGGCGCGGTGGTAGTTTCCGGCATCATCCTCAAGAAATTCAAAGCATTCTCCGGTGAAGCCGCGCCCTTCGTGATGGAGCTTCCCGCCTATCACCTGCCTACTGCGGGCAATGTGCTGCGCAGCGTCTGGGACCGGAGCTGGGATTTCATCAAGAGAGCCGGCACCGTGATCCTGGTGTCCTCCATCGTGCTGTGGTTCCTCCAGGGCTATGGCTTTGTGGACGGCGCGCTTGTGGCTGTGGAGGACAATAACCAGTCCCTGCTGGCTGTCATCGGTAATGCCATCTCCTGGATCTTCTACCCCATCGGCTGGATGGGCGACATGGCATGGAAGGCCACCGTGGCTACCTTCACCGGTCTCATCGCCAAGGAAGAAGTGGTCATGACCTTCGGTGCGCTGTACAATTTCGCAGGCGAGCTCAGCGAAAGCGGCGACGAGATCTGGGCAGCGGTCGCCCAGGATTTCGGTGCAGTTACCGCCTACTCCTTCATGATCTTCAATCTGCTGTGCGCCCCCTGCTTTGCGGCTATGGGTGCCATCAAGCGGGAGATGAACCATAAGGGTTGGACCGCCTTCACCATTGGCTATATGTGCGTCTTCGCATACCTAATCTCTATGATCGTGTACCAGCTGGGTGGCCTCATCACCGGCGAAGCCACCTTCAGCGTATTCACCGTCATTGCGATCCTGGCTCTGGCAGCGCTTCTGTACCTGCTGCTGCGCAAGGGCGCAGGCAAGGAGGAAAAGACCCTTGCTGCCACGAAAGCGTGAGGTGCGGTATGGGTGATATCATCGTCATTTCCGTCCTTATCCTGGTGGTCGCCCTGGTGATCGCCTCCATGCTCCGGCAAAAGAAAAAGGGCAAAGCCTGCTCCGGCTGCAGCGGCTGTACCGGCTGCTGCTCTGGCTGCACCGCCTGCCCCAGCAAACAGAATGCTCCGTAATCCAAAAGGGCACCGCACCAGCGGTGCCCTTTCAAAGCCTTCCCCCCGGGGGGAAGGTGTCAAAAATCTTTGATTTTTGACGGATGAGGATTACGGGCGATAACCTGCCGATTTGTAGTATCGTCTAGACCTGCCCCTAGGTCTGTCCCGTCGCCATTCCTCTCCCGTCTTTTGCTTCGCAAAATCCACCCTCTCCCCAGGAGAGGGCTTTTTGAGCGGTGCGCAATCCTCTCGCGGTTTTCCATTCGAAGAAAAAGTTTACAAAATAACAATATCTTTTCTGTCTATAATGCGTTATACTGTATCTGTGAAAATTTTAATTACCTCGCAAGGAGGCAAATTATGCTCGAACTGAAACAAATCGTAAAGGACTACCCTGCCGGCAACGGCACAGTCAACGCCCTCAAGGGCATCGACCTGCGGTTCCGCAAGAATGAATTTGTGTCCATTCTGGGACCCTCCGGCTGCGGCAAGAC
>JAZPXW010000148.1:0-5820 GCA_045543895.1 Faecousia sp. | reverse complement strand
ACATCCACGGTGTAAGCGCCGATGTGCTGGGTGATGCCGCCGGCCTCGCCCTTGGTGACGGAGGTCTGACGGATGGCATCCAGAGTGGAGGTCTTACCGTGGTCAACGTGACCCATGACCACCACGACAGGTGCGCGGCTTTCCAGCTCTTCAGCGGTATCCACATGGTCGTCGATGATCCGCTCCTCGATGGTAACGGTAACTTCCTTTTCCACCTTGCAGCCCATTTCGGTGGCTACAAACTCGGCGGTATCAAAGTCGATGGTCTGGTTGATGCCGGCCATAACACCATTCATCATCAGGCACTTAATGACCTCGCCGGCGGTCTTCTTCATGCGGGAAGCCAGCTCGCCAACGGTGATCTCCTCCGGGATCTTTACCACGGTGGGAGCCTTGCGGGCAACTTCCATCTGCAGGCGGCGCATCTTCTCCTGCTCTTCGTTGCGGGCCTTATTGCCCTTGAACTTATTGTCCTTCTTATTCTGCTGCTGACCCTTCTTGCCGAACTTCTGCTTGCCGCCCTGGAAGTTCTGGACCCGCTCGGAAACCAGATTGTCCACATCGGCAAAGCGGTTGGTGTTCACCTGCACAGCAGAGGTATCCACCACCCGGCGCTCACGCTTGCGCTCCGGCTCAGCGGGCTTCTGGGGCTTTTGCTCCTTGGCGGGCTGGCTATGCTGGACATTCTGGGCAGGCTTCTGGGTCTGCTGGGGCTTGGCTTCTGCCTTGGGTTCAACCTTAGCTTCGGGCTTAGGCTCAGCCTTGGGTTCTTCCTTCTTAACGGTGGGAGCCGCCGCAAACACCTGCTCCAAAGAGGAAATGGGATGCAATGCGGTCATCCGGTCAAATACAACATTCAGTTCGTCCTCGGTAAGGACCTGGGTATTGGACTTGGGCTTTTCAAAATACTGGGCGATGATCTCCGAGATCTCCTTGGCAGGCACACCGAAATCGGCAGCCACCTCTCTCAAACGATACTTCACTAAACTCATAAACGCACCTCCACGATCAATGCTTCGGGCTGCTCTTACCCATGCGCTTGTTCTTTTCATGGGCTCGGGCTTCATCCCGACGCTGCCGCACCTTTTGGGCGCGGGTCTCCAACGCTTTCAACTCTTCACTGTAACGCTCCTGCTGAGGCAGCGCCTTCAAAAAGGCAACGGCCATAGCCGGGTCGGTAAACGCAGCAATGGCAAGGCTGGTCCTGCCGGTGGCCTGTCCCATCTCGTCCTTGGTATAAGGCACGCGGATGCAGATCTGGCCGGTTCCTGCCACAAAGCTCTTGGCTCTGCGCCAGGTGTGGTCGCCGGAATCCTGGGCAACCGCCACCAGCTTGGCTTTTTGCGCTCTTGCCGCAGCGCCCACTGGCTCTTCGCCCAGCTCGATCAGACCGGCCTTCCGGGCAAGAGACATATAATTGAGTGCTCTATCCACGGCTTGCCTCCATTTCATGCTCCAGGCGCTCATAAACCTCTTCGGGAATGGGTACCTCCAGGCTGCGGTCCAGGGCCTTGCTCTTGCGGGCCTTTTTCAAGCACTCCGGATTGGGGCAGATGTACGCGCCGCGGCCATTGAGCTTGCCGCTGAAATCCAGGCGAACATCACCCTCGGTGGTACGGACCACCCGGATCATTTCCCTTTTTTCCTTGCGCTCACGGCAACCCATACATTGCCGCTGAGGGATCTTTTTCTGCATAGAATTCCCTCCTTACTCTATATTACTCAGCCTGAGAAGCAGGCTTGATGTCCACCTTATAGCCGGTAAGACGGGCAGCCAAACGGGCGTTCTGACCCTCCTTGCCGATGGCAAGGCTCAGCTGATCGTCGGGCACTACTACCTGGCAAGCCTTCTGGCCGGGCACCAGCTCCACGCTCAGGACATCCGCGGGAGACAGGGCAGCCTTCACATACTCGCAGGGATCCTCGCTCCAAACCACGATGTCGATCTTCTCGCCGTGGAGCTCTTCCACAACAGCACCCACACGGCCGCCTCTGGGACCGACGCAGGCGCCAACGGGATCCACACCCTCGGTGACGGCACGGACAGCCATCTTGCTGCGGCTGCCAGCCTCACGGGCAATGTTGCGCACCTCCACATCGCCATCGGCGATCTCGGGGGTCTCCAGCTCAAACAGGCGGCGCACCAGGTTGGGATGGGTGCGGGAAACATGGACCAGAGGACCACGGTTTGCACGGTGTACCTCCAGCACATACACCCGGATCAGCTGACCGGGAGCGTACTGCTCGCCGGGGATCTGCTCGCTGGCACGAAGCACAGCGTCAGACTGCTCGTTACCCTGGCCGATGCGCACGAACACATCACCGGAGGGATCCAGCCGCAGCACAGTGCCGGTGAGCAGCTCCTGTGCCTTGGAGGAATAGCTTTCATAAACCATACCACGCTCAGCCTCGCGGATACCCTGGATCACCACCTGCTTGGCGGTCTGGGCAGCGATGCGGCCGAACTTCTGGATGTCAACAGGAATGGAAATGCTCTCGCCCACCTGCACATCGGGGTTCAGGTTCCGGGCAGCGTCGATGTGGATCTCCAGGGAGTCATCCTCCACCTCTTCCACAGCGGTCTTGACCAGGTGCATGAAAAGGCCCTTTTCGCTCAGATCCACCACCACATTTTCAGCAGGCAGATCCCGGTGGTCCTCCCGGTCCTTGCGGTAAGCGTTGGTCAGAGCCTGCTTCAGCCGCTCTACCATGTACTCCACGGGAATGCCCTTGATCTTCTCCAGGTCACGCAGGCTTGCAAAGATCTCTGCGCCGATGTCCACCTTGGGGGCTTCCACGGTCTTCTTTCTTGTTCTTGCCATAATATTTCCTCCTCGGCTTATGTGCCTTATTTATATACTCAGAATTCCACACGAAGGCGCACCAGTGCGACCTCGGATTTTGCAAAGGTAATGGTCTCCTTACCGGCTTCCACAGTAACGGCGCCCTCCTGGTAGCCTCGCAGGATACCGGGGATCTCCTTGAGTCCGTTTCTGGGGCGGTAGAGCTTGACGGTGATGGGGCTGCCCATAAACCGTTCAAAATCGCTTGCCCGCTTCAGCGCCCGTTCCAGACCGGCGGAGCAGACTTCAAAATGGTAGCTCTCGGCGATGGGATCCTTCTCATCCAGGATGGGATCCAGCACCCGGTGGATGGTCTCGCAATCGGCGATATCGATGCCGCCCTCTTTGTCGATGTAGACCCGCAGGAAACGCTCGGAGCCTTCCCGCACATATTCCACATCCCACAGCATACAGCCGTTTTGTTCAATAATGGGCTGCGCGAAAGCTGCCACCTGCTCTGTGACTTTCAATTCTGATACCTTCTTTCATTGAAAAAGAGAGGGGTTTGAACCCCTCTCTTTTGTATATTCTACGCTAGATTACTGGTATTATAGCACCCCGGCGCAGGTTTTGCAAGAGGATTTTCAAAGAATTATCTGTCATTTTTCGATTTTTGGGGTCAAATATCCTCGGACCAACCGGTTCTGTCCACCGGAAGACCGTGGGTATATTTCCGATCCCACTCATCGTCGAAGAGCCGTTTGGCTCCGGGTTTTGTATAGCAATTCCAAAGATCCGTTGCCAGCTCCGGCAGGACCTTCTCCGCTTCCAGACATTCTAAGTAAAATTCCGGCAAGGACTCCTCGCCCATTCTTGCACCCAAAATTGCGCCGGTAACCGCGCCCACAGCGGCGCTTTTGCCCGAATGATTCACCGCAATAATTGCGCTGGTATCAAAATCTCCCCGTCCTGCCAGCACCGCATACATAGCACCCGCCAATACCTCCGGACAGGTGACACAGCCGATGGACTCCATTACTTCCACAGGCTGCTTCTGGGGATCCTTTGCCAGCTCAATGGCGTTCAGCAGCTTTTTGTGCAGCCGCAGAGCCTGGGGGAATTCGCTGCCAAACTGATCAGCAACGGTTTGGGCAGCCAGGCGGAAATGCTCCTCCAGGCCGCTTTCCGGGTCGTGGAGGATGGCAGCGATCACATATGCCAAAACGCTGCCGGATAAAAAGGTCATGGGATCGCCGTGGGTCAGCGCCACGGTCTGTGCGCCCAGAAGACCGATCTCGT
Organism: Faecousia sp.; assembly: GCA_045543895.1. Classification (GTDB taxonomy): domain Bacteria; phylum Bacillota; class Clostridia; order Oscillospirales; family Oscillospiraceae; genus Faecousia. The sequence continues at coordinate 1,738 of JAZPXW010000148.1, read as the reverse complement.
AAAATTGCATCCGCTCGGGATGGAAATACAGTCCCATTGCCACAGCGGCAGTCAGACTGCCGGGGCCTTCTGCCTGGTTGGCAGGTCTTTGGGGCGAACCCAGTACATCCCGGGTCAGGGCATCCAGCGTGCGGGGATCCATATTCTTGCGGCGGCGGAAGGCAGGCACAGCGCACAGCCAGCAGTTTCTTCTCTGGGGATCTCGGGGCAGGTGCTGCATCCTTGCCCACTCCTTCAGCGCCATGGTCACATAGGCCATAGCCTCGTGGCTTTGTCCACGGGAGATGGCAAGCAGCAGGCCGTTGACCGCAAAGGCCGCCACCTGGGTATAGGAGGTGATCTCCGCCAGACCGTTGACCGTATCATAGCCCAAAAGTCCCGCAGGGCCGTAGGTCTCGCAGATTTCTTCATAGGTTTTCTTTTCCACGGCTGCGCCCATAGCATCGCCTACCGCCATGCCCAGCAAACAGCCACGAAATCCATGGATCCGGCTCTCCACACGCACCCCTCCTCCTAAAATTCTCTTATTATATTTATTATATCGTATAGAACCAAAATTGCAAGATGGTTCTTCGTTTGTAGGGACCGGCCTCCCGGACGGTCCTCGGGCGATTCATGAATCGCCCCTACACATTCTTTTTTCCCGGATGCGCACGATCATCTTCTCACACCAGTCGAATACCCACTGCACCCCAAGGAATACCGTAGGAGTCATCAGCAGCAGCGTACCCATCACGAGCAGCGTCTTTTCGTCGCCGGGGTGGAGCTGGAAGAAGCTTCCCAGCAAAGTAAAGCAGAGTACGATCCCCGCTGCCATGGCGATCCATATGATCCTGCGCCACCGGTCAAAGGGCTTGCACACCCGGTAGAGCACCAGCATACCCACCACAGCCAGAATACCCGCGCTGACCGTGCCGACCTGCTCCAGGCTCAACCCAAATACCACCATGAAGGCCTGTGCCGCCAGAACCACAAAGATGTTGGTAAGGCCGCCGGGAAATGCCCGGCGCAGCACGCCCCGGAGGAAATGTCCGGAAAACCGCTGATAATTAGGCTCCATAGCCAGGAAAAAGGACGGCACACCGATGGTCAGCGCAGAGATCATGGTCAAATGAATGGGTACAACAGGGTAGGGCAGGGCGGTAAAAATAGCGATCAGAGAAAGCCCCAGGGAGAAAATATTTTTCACTAAGAACAGGGTCGCCGCCCGCTGGATGTTGTTCACCACCCGGCGGCCCTCCGCCACGATATCGGGCATAGCCGAGAAATCCGATTCCGTCAGTACCAGCTGCGCCACCTGGCTGGCAGCCTGGGCGCCACCTGCCATAGCAACGGCGCAGTTGGCCTCCCGCATGGCAAGCACATCGTTGACGCCGTCACCGGTCATGGCCACCGTATGTCCGTTTTTCTTCAGCGCCCGGATCAGCGCCTTTTTCATTTCGGGCGTCACCCGGCCAAACACGGTGTATTTGGCGGCAGCAGCCCGGATCTCCTCGTCTGTTTCCAAAGTGGAGGCGTCCACCCAAGCTTCCGCATTTTCAATACCGGAGCGCCGTGCCACATCGGCGACCGTCTGGGGATTGTCACCGGAGATGACCTTGATGGTCACGCCCTGCTGGGCAAAATAGCGGAAGGTATCCGGTGCCTGAGGGCGGATCCGGTTGGTCAGCAGCAGCAGCGCCAGGGGCTTTACCAAAGCAGGATCCAGCTCCATAGAAGTCGGGGGCCAAGGGGTCTT
>JAZPXW010000147.1:0-4461 GCA_045543895.1 Faecousia sp. | reverse complement strand
ATCAAGAAAAACCTCAGCGCCAAGGTAGATATTGCCAACCGGGTGCAGAAGTTTGTGGACTGCCGCAGCAAGGATGCCAATATCCGTGAGCTGTACATCGTGGAGGGTGACTCCGCATTGGGCAGCGTCAAACTCTCCCGTGACGCAGAATTCCAGGGCATTATGCCGGTTCGCGGCAAGATCCTTAACTGTCTGAAGGCAGATTATAATAAGATCTTTGCTTCGCCCATCATTACCGATCTGATGAAGGTGCTGGGCTGCGGCGTGGGGGTCCAGGGCAAGAAGGCCAAGGAGCTGAGCAATTTCGATATCGATAACCTCCGCTGGAACAAGGTGGTCATCTGTACCGATGCAGACGTGGACGGCTTCCAGATTCGCACGCTGATCCTCACCATGCTCTACCGGCTGTGTCCCACACTCATTCGGGATGGCTATGTGTATATTGCGGAATCTCCGTTGTTTGAGATCACCTGCAAGGATAAGACCTGGTTTGCCTATAATGAAAGCGAAAAGGCAAAGATCCTCAAGGAGCTGGAGGGTAAGAAGGTGACTATCCAGCGGTCCAAAGGTCTTGGCGAGAACGACCCCGAGATGATGTGGATGACCACCATGAATCCCGAGACACGCCGCCTTATTAAGGTGATGCCCGAGGATGCGGAGCGCACCGCCCATTACTTTGATGTTCTGCTGGGCGATGCCCTGAACGAACGGAAAAACTTTATTGCAGAGAACGGCTCCAAGTATCTGGAAATGGCCGATATCTCCTAAAATGCCTGGGGCACCCTCCCCAAAGGGAGGGTATTAACGATAAGGAGTGCATTATGGCACGGAAGAAAAAAGAAACGGTTGAAGTAAAGAAAAAAGTGAATACCGACGGCATTATGGGACTGGTGGGGTCTACCACCGAGCAGGCCATCTCCGAGACCCTGGAGCTGAACTACATGCCCTATGCCATGAGCGTTATCGTGTCCAGAGCTATCCCGGAGATCGACGGCTTCAAGCCTTCCCACCGGAAGCTGCTGTACACCATGTACAAGATGGGTCTGCTGAACGGCGGCAGAACCAAGTCCGCCAATATCGTGGGCCAGACCATGCAGCTCAATCCCCACGGCGATGCCGCCATTTATGAAACCATGGTGCGTCTTGCCAAGGGAAACGAGACCTTGCTGCATCCCTTCGTGGACAGCAAGGGTAACTTCGGTAAGGTCTACTCCCGGGATATGGCGTATGCGGCTTCCCGTTACACCGAAGCCAAGCTGGATCCCATTTGCGCGGAGATCTTCCGGGATATCGACAGCGACACCGTGGATATGGTGGATAACTACGATGCCACCAAGAAAGAGCCGACTCTGCTGCCCACCACCTTCCCCAATGTGCTGGTTTCTCCCAACCAGGGCATTGCCGTCGGCATGGCCAGCAATATCTGCTCCTTTAACCTTAAAGAGGTGTGCGACACCGCCATCGCTCTGATGGACAACCCCGACCACGACATTCTGGAGACCATGCCCGGACCGGATTTTTCCACCGGCGCAGAGCTTCTGTATGATGACGCCGCAACCAGGGAAATCTATTCTACCGGCCGGGGCAGCTTTAAGCTCCGTGCTAAGTGGCGCTATGTGAAAGAGGGTAACCTCATCGAGGTCTACGAGATCCCCTATACCACCACCACCGAAGTGATCATGGACAAGGTGGCGGAGCTGATCAAGGCCGGCAAGATCAAAGAGATCACCGATATGCGTGACGAGACCGACCTGAACGGCTTGAAGCTGACCATCGACCTCAAGCGTGGTGTAGACCCGGAAAAGCTGATGCAGAAGCTGTTCCGCATGACCTCCCTGCAGGATAGCTTCGCCTGCAACTTTAATATCCTCATTGCGGGTATGCCCCGTGTGCTGGGCGTGGGCGAGATCCTGGAGGAGTGGACTGCCTGGCGCATGGATTGCGTCCGCCGCCGCATCTACTTCCAGATCCAGAAGAAGGAAGAGAGGCTCCACCTGCTCAAAGGTCTGGAGCGGATCCTGCTGGATATCGACAAGGCGATCGCCATCATTCGGGAAACCGAGATGGAGAGCGAGGTCATCCCCAACCTGATGATCGGCTTCGGCATCGACGAGATCCAGGCGAATTATGTGGCGGAGATCAAGCTGCGCAACATCAATAAGGAGTACATCCTCAAGCAGACCAAAGCCATCGACGAGTTGGAACAGGAGATCGCGGAGCTGCGGGATATTCTCGGCAGCAGCCGCAAGGTCAAGTCCGTCATCAAAAAAGAACTTAAGCAGGTTTCCGATAAGTTTGGAAAACCCAGAAAGACCGAGATCGTCTACGGCGCCGAGGAAGCAGCGCAGGAGGATGAAGCAGAGGATATCCCGGATTATCCCGTGACCATGTTCGTGTCCCGGGAAGGATACCTCAAGAAGATCACTCCCCAGAGCCTGCGTATGTCCGGCGAGCAGAAGTTCAAGGAAGGCGATAGCCTGCGGTTCTCTGTGGAAACTACCAACCGGGCAGAGCTGCTGGTGTTTACCGACCAGTACCAATGCTACAAGACAAGACTGTCTGACTTTGAGGATGGTAAGGCATCCCTCCTGGGTGACTACCTGCCCCAGAAGCTGGGCATGGATCCCGGCGAGCAGGTGCTGCAGGTGGTCCAGGCTGGGGACTATAAGGGCTTTGTGCTGTTCTTCTTTGAAAACGGCAAGGCCGCAAAGGTTCCTCTCAGCGCCTACGAGACCAAGACCACCCGCCGCAAGCTGACGGGTGCTTATAGTGATAAGAGTCCGCTGGTGGCTGTGCTGGCTCTCAGCGCCGACGAACAGATCGTGCTGTATTCTTCCGACGATCGGGCGATGATCATCTCCACGGCGCTCCTGCTGCCCAAGACAACCCGAAATACCCAGGGCGTTGCGGTGATGGGCCTGCATAAAAAGGCTGTGCTCAAGGGCGTGGTGACGCTGGCAAGCAGCGGCATCGTCAATCAGAGCCGCTACCGTTGCAAGAGCCTGCCCTCTAAGGGAAGCCTGATCAAAGAAGAGGATTCCCCCGAAAAACAAATTAGTTTTGAGGTGTAAACTATGAAAAAAGCGTGGAGCACTGCTGCGTTTGCGGCAAAACTGATCATAGGCGATATTCTGTTTGCTCTGGGCTTTAACTTGTTTTTGACGCCCCACGGGCTCAATGCCGGCGGACTTTCCGGTCTTGCTATGGTACTGGTGCACCTTTTGAACTTTGGCACAGTGGGCATTGTAACTGCCGTGTTTAATCTTCCGCTGTTTATCATTGGCGGCAAGAAACTTGGTAAGCACTTCTTCTTTGGCTCACTGCTGGGTATGGTGGTTCTGTCTGTGGCCATCGACCTGTTGGCTGTACTGCCGACACCGGATGTGGAGCCGCTGATCGCAGCACTGTATGGCGGTGTGATCTGCGGTGTCGGTCTGGGTATCGTGTTTAGCAGCGGAGCTTCCACCGGCGGCTCTGATATCGTTGTGCGGTTGCTCAAGCTGCGGTATCAGCATGTTCCTATTGGCATCATCAATATCTGCTTTGACCTGTGTGTAGCGGTGCTGACTGGCCTGGTGTTTCAGGATGTGAGCAGTGCGCTGTACAGCGGTGTGGCGATCTTTGTTACGGGCAATGTGGTGGATGCTGTGGTGTATCGTTTCGATTACTCCAAGGTCGCGCTGATCATCAGCCCCCATTATGAGGAAATTGCCAAGGTCATCACGACCCAACTGGAGCGGGGTGCTACCTATCTGGATGGCCAGGGCGTGTATAAGGGAAATGACACAAAGGTGATCCTTACGGCAATCAAAAAACAGCAGCTGCCGGAGCTGAAGCGTCTGGTGTCGGAGATCGACCCGGATGCCTTTGTGATCGTGCAGGAGGCCCACCAGGTTCTTGGTGATGGCTTCTCCAGATATTCTAAGGAAGAACTGTAAGGAGTGGTCGGATGAAACATACCGTTTTTGTGGTATTGTTGGCGCTGTGCCTGCTGCTGTGCGGTTGCGACAGCTGGCTCGATGGCAGCTATAGTTCGGTGACTCCCCACGCAACGCAGCAAGCTCCGGTGGATCAAGGCTTGGTTACCGTATCCACGATCCAGGACAGTATTGCTTTTTTAACGGACATGACCGAAAACGGCAGGGAATACGCTGTTTTCGCATTGGATCCGGCGAATGCAGAAAAGCTCCTGGAGGAGATGGACACCGTAATCGGGTATGTGATCGGCAATAGCCCTATTGCAGCTTTCATTGTAGATGATATAACCTACGATGTGGGCAGCACTGCCGGCGCCCAGGCTGTGGGCATTACGGTTTCTTACAATACCAATCAAAACGCAATGAAAAAGATGCGAAAGGCGGAAAGCAGCGAGGCAGCCCGGGATATGATCACGGAAGCACTGACCCAGTGTAAGGAGCGTGTTCTGATCCAGGTTGAAGAATACGTCTATATGGATTTTGA
>JAZPXW010000146.1:0-39193 GCA_045543895.1 Faecousia sp. | reverse complement strand
CAAAGCCAGAAATCCTGTATGATGCACTTTTGGCAAGCGAGTTTTGTGTACAGCCTGATAGTGTTGGATATAAGTTCGATAAAGTTAGCCGGGATATTGCGGGAGCATACTATACTTCTTCCGCCTTTTCTGCGCAAATTACTTATCGTGCGCTAGAGAGCTACATCGATCGAAAGCGGAGGCGTGCGATAGATTCAGATTCTTTTGCTTATTGCAATGAGTATGAGGATATGATCTTCCTGGACTATTCATGTGGGTGCGGAGAATTTCTGTTAGCGGTAATCCAGTATTTTGATAATCATGTGTCGGGCTACTCCAGAAAGAAGTTGGCAACTCAGTTGAGGGGTGTGGATGTCAATCCAATAGCGCTGATGATAACCATTGCGCGGATTGTTTCCACAGTTGAAGCAGAAGACGATGACAATTTGCTTCGTGAGGTCGCAAAGAACTTTGCTGTTGGCAATCCATTGCTTCATAGCGATAATATTGCACCGCTAGGAGTGAGATTTGATAATTTTGCGCTCAACAGATTGTATGCCGAGACAGAAGGAATCAATTGCCTGGAACTGGAACAACAAAATCTGGTCGTATTAGGAAATCCGCCATGGGAAAAGCTCCGCTTTGAAGAACGGGCATTTTTTAGACCGGTTTGTCCTGCAATTTCAGCAATCTCGCAGAAAAACAAGCGCGAAAAGGAAATTAATAAACTGGCGGTAAATTGGCCAGAACTGTTGGAGTATTACCAGCTTCTGCAAGATGATTATGCTTCGGTGAAAAAAGAGATCCCTAAACATCCGCTCTTGAAAGTATCGTTGGTTGGGGAGCTGAACACATATGCATTGTTTGCTGAGCTAGCTTCTCGATTGACAGAAAACGATGGTTTTGCAGCGATTATAGTGAAAAGTGTGCTGGTTACATCAACTTGCTATTCGTCTTGCTTCCGGCATTTTGTTAATCAGGGATTACTTTCAGAGGTGTTTCTCTTTGATAATCGGGAGAAGCTTGCTCATTTACTTTTTGCGTGGTTTGTGTTAGTATAACTGTAAATATCTGTCTTTAAGGGCATTTCCTTTTACGCGCTTCACATAGGGAGCAATACGAATGAACTACGGTGTCATCATTGGCGCCGGTCCTGGCGGCATCACCCATTCACTATCCCATGCCTCCGCCAGCGGCGTCCATGTGGCGAGAAATATTGTAAAATAAACCTTAGAAAAGGGAGATAGAGAGAAATGAACTTTTTAGAAGAAAGAATCGTAAAGGATGGCATTGTGAAATCCGGCAATGTGCTGAAGGTGGACAGCTTTCTGAATCACCAGATGGACATTGCTCTGATGGAGGAAATTGGCCGGGAATTCAAGCGCCGCTTTGGTCAAAAGCAGGTGGATAAGGTGCTGACCATTGAGGCTTCCGGCATTGGCATTGCTGCATTTGTGGCAAAGGAATTCGGTGTTCCCATGGTGTTTGCCAAGAAATCCAAGTCCATCAACATTGACGGCGATATGTTCGTTGCAGAGGTGGAATCCTTTACCCATAAGAACAAGAATCAGGTCATCGTGTCCAAGAAGTTCCTCCATGAGGGTGAACACATTCTGATCATCGATGATTTCCTTGCCAACGGCTGCGCCCTCCAGGGCTTGATCAACATTGCTGAGTCTGCCGGTGCCATCGTGGAAGGCTGCGGCATTGTCATTGAGAAGGGATTCCAGATCGGCGGCAGAGTGATCCGCAATTTGGGTTACCATGTGGAATCTCTGGCCATCGTGGATGCCATGGATGCGGAGACCGGAACCATTACCTTTCGGGATCAGGAGGTTCAGTAAATGGCAAAGAGAAAGAAGCCTACTACTGCGTCTATGGAGAACATCTATTCTCTGGACGGCAGGGTTCCGCTGCTGAAATCCATTCCCTTTGGCCTTCAGCATGTTCTGGCAATGTTTGTTGCCAATATCGCTCCCATTATGATCGTCGCCGGAGCCAGCGGCCTGGGCGTACAGGAAACTGCTTCTCTGATTCAGACCGCCATGATCATGGCTGGTATCGGCACACTGATCCAGCTTTTTGCCGTTTGGAAGCTGGGCGCAAAGCTGCCCATCGTCATGGGTATCAGCTTTACCTTTGTGTCCGTGTTCTGCTATGTGGGTCCCCGGTGGGGGTATGAGGCGATCATTGGTGCGGCCATTGTGGGTGGTATTATCGAAGGCTTGTTGGGCCTGTTTGCCAAATACTGGCGCGGTATCATTTCTCCTATCGTTTCTGCCTGCGTGGTTACCGCTATCGGCTTCAGCCTGCTGAGCGTCGGTGCAAATTCCTTCGCCGGAGGTGTAGGTGCTGCGGACTTTGGCAGCGCACAGAACTGGATCCTGGGTTCCGTTACCCTGGTCTGCTGCATCCTGTTCAATCTCTTCGCTAAGGGACACCTAAAGCAGCTTTCTGTCCTGTTTGGTCTTGTGGTGGGCTACATTGTGGCGCTGTTTATGGGTAAGGTGGACCTGTCTGCACTGGAGGGCATTACAGTAGTTTCTCTGCCCCGGATCATGCCCTACAAGCCTGTGTTCAATCTGAGCGCCATCGTTTCCGTAACTATGATCTTCCTGGTCTCCGCAACCGAGACCATCGGTGATACCTCAGCCATGACCAACACAGTTCTGGGCCGGGAAGCTACCGACAAGGAAATCTCCGGCAGCCTTGCCTGTGACGGTTTGGTCAGCTCGCTTTCCGCCTGCTTCGGCTGTATGCCCATTACCTCCTTTAGTCAGAATGTGGGCCTGCTTGCCATGACTAAGGTCGTTAACCGTTATACCATCGCTACCGGTGCCGTTATCCTGATTCTGGCGGGTATTTTCCCTGCCTTTGGTGCAATCCTGGCGACGCTGCCCGAAGCGGTCTTGGGAGGCTGCACCATCATGATGTTTGGCAATATCGTGATATCCGGTCTGCAGATGATCGGTTCCTGCGGCTTCAGCCAGCGCAACATCACCATTGCAGCCCTTTCCCTAGGCATCGGTTTGGGCTTTACACAGGTTCCCGAAATGTTCAATATTTTCCCAGATATTATCCGTACCATTTTTGCTGAAAACTGTGTTGCGGTTGTGTTCCTCGCTGCTATCATTATGAATCTGATCATGCCGAAGGACAGCGAAGCTTAATGGATCAACAAATCTTTTCAAGTTCTGCCGCTGCAACAAAAAAAGAACACCATTCCAATGGATGGTGTTCTTTTTTGCTGTCTGGCAGGATGTCAACCTCCATGGAAGGGGCTTCAACGGTTTTCTTCCGTGCCGTCGATTAAAGCATCGTATGTTGTATTCAGTGCTTTTTTGATTGCCCGCAGCTGTTTCGCTTGGATATGTTGCGTGCAACGCTCGATCTTCACTAAGCACTCGCGGGTCATATCGCATCCGTCGATCTGGAGCATACGAACAAGATCGGTTTGTCCCAGATTGCGCTCTTTTCGAATTTTCCTTATATTCTCACCGATACGAAGATCTTGCTTGATTTTTTGCTCCATACCAACACCCCAAGTGAACTTAAATTGGTCCATTTGGGTTCATTTTATTCGTTTCTTATGATACAATGGGACTGATTCTGGTCCACACTTGAAATAGGTGGGTTTTGAGATGGGATTAAAAAATAAAAAATAGGGGTGTCAGGATGGATCATTCGCTGCGGAGCTATCTGGAAAGGCAATCAACAGAAGAATTGGAGTCCATATTGAGCTATGTAATAAATAATTATGTTTATAGCCCGGAGAATACGGTACGAATTATCATCGAAATCCTGCAAGAAAGAGAAAAGAATGCAAAACAGGAAACAATATCAGATCGTTAGTGCCTTACACTTGCTCATAGTTGCATAGCGTATTTTTAACAGAATATCCGTACATAAGAGTATGCTATGAGCATAGGTATCCAGGGGGAAGGCGGCGGTTTTTTGTTATTTTCCTGCTATTGGCGCATACTATCTGCGGTGATGAAAGAATGGATTCTATTTGGGCTTATGATGTACAAATGCACCAATTTCCGCAGCTGGAAACGGACCTGCGTACAGATGTGCTGGTGGTCGGCGGTGGCATGGCGGGTCTTTTATGCGCCTGGGAATTGACCAGGGCCGGTATCGATTGTGTGCTGATCGAGCAGAACAGGCTGATGCAAGGGGTCAGCGGCCGGACCACCGCAAAGCTCACAACGCAGCATGGGCTGATCTATGAGAAGCTTATAAATAAGTTTGGGCAGGAAGGAGCCCGGCTATATTGGCAGGCAAACCGGGATGCACTGGCAAAATTCAGAGACTTGGCAAAAAACGCGAATTGCGATTTTATGACCCAAAACAGCTATATATACACCACAGATAAGGTGAAAAAACTGGAATCGGAAATGCTGGCCTATCAGAAGCTGGGCATTCCCGCCCGGTGGGAAACCTCGCTGCCGCTGCCATTTCCGGTGGCAGGTGCGCTTTGCTTCCCGGATCAAGGACAGTTCCATCCTTTAAAGCTGGCCTCACACATTGCAAAGAACCTGCACATCTACGAAAATACCAAAGCATTGGCATTCCATGGCAACCGGGTGGAAACGCCGAAGGGTGTGGTGACAGCGCAGAAAATCATCGTAGCCACCCATTTCCCGCTGCTGAATAAACACGGCGCTTATTTTTTGAAGCTCTATCAGCAGCGGTCTTATGTGATCGCACTGAAAAACGCGCCGCATTTGGACGGCATGTATCTGGATTGCGAGGAAAACGGTCTGTCGTTCCGCAGCGCAGGGCAGTGGCTTTTGCTGGGCGGCGGAGGACACCGAACGGGAAAGCCGGGACTTGGCTGGAAGCTGCCGGAGTCAGCGGCGAGGTCGTTCTATCCCCAAGCCCAGATGGTGAGTCGTTGGGCGACACAGGACTGTATGCCCCTGGACGCTATGCCCTATATTGGAAGCTACAGCAAAGCCACACCGAACCTCTATGTTGCTACCGGGTTTCAGAAATGGGGAATGAGCACAGCCATGGCTGCGGCCATGATTCTGACAGATCTGATTCAGGGAAAGAGCAATCCCTATGCGGAACTGTTCTCTCCGTCCCGGAGCATACTCCACCGGCAACTGCTGTGCAACGGCGCGGAAACAGCGGTGAACCTGCTTCGTCCTACCAAACCCCGGTGCCCGCATCTTGGCTGCGCGCTGCACTGGAACCGGGAGGAACACTCCTGGGACTGCGCCTGCCACGGCTCCCGGTTTGACCAAGACGGAAAGGTGCTGAATAACCCCGCAACCGATGATTTGCCCCATCCGCCATCGGCATAAGGATTTTGATGTATATTTTCCGGATGTATCTGGAAGAATGAGCATATCACAGTGAAGGGAGTGGTGTGCTTGTTCAAGCACGAAAAACAGTTATTTCATCCGGTGGGGATCGAGCGTCCCAATCCCCAGTATGCGGCGCTTTTGCAGGAGCAGCTGGGCGGCGGTAATGGCGAGCTGAAAGCCGCTATGCAGTATATGTCCCAGAGCTTCCGCATCAAGGACCCCAAGATCAAGGATCTGTTTCTGGACATTGCGGCTGAGGAGCTGGGACACATGGAAATGATCGCCCAGACCATCAACTTGCTCAACGGTCACGATGTGGACGCGGCGCAGGTTCCCAGCGGCGAGATCCAGAGCCATGTGCTTCTGGGCTTGAATCCGGGACTGATCAACGCATCCGGTTATTCCTGGACGGGGGACTATGTGACGGTGACCGGAGACCTGTGCGCAGACCTGCTGAGCAACATCGCATCGGAGCAACGGGCAAAGGTGGTCTATGAGTATCTCTACCGTCAGATCCATGATAAGAGAGTTCGGGAAACCATTGATTTCCTGCTAAACCGGGAGGAAGCCCATAATCAGATGTTCCGGGATGCCTTCAATCAGGTGCAGAATTCCGGCTCTAACCAGGATTTTGGCACCACCAAAGCAGCGAAGATGTACTTTTCACTGTCGGATCCCGGCCCCAATGCCTTTGCGGGGAATCCTGTGAACCCACCAAAGTTCTCTAACTGATAATATTTTATTTGTTGGCTGCCACCGAGAGATTGCTCGGTGGCAGTCTTTGCTGGATTCGTTAAATTTGGGTTATAAAAGCAGAGCTTGATGCACCCGCAGACAATTGGTAAAAAATCCAAGTATTTGACAAAAAAACCGAAAATGACTTCCAAAACTAGAGTTTTTTACAAATAATCCTGCAAATTTCCAAAAATGAGATTGCCTTATTGAAAATTGTATGATACACTACATACTGTATAAGCACATCTATGCGCTACACAATAAATGGAAAAGGGGCATGAATGTATGACGAATTTCATGAAACGCAGTATGGCTCTGGTTTTGGCGCTGTTTCTGTGCCTGAGTCTGCTGCCCGCGACTCCGCTGACTGTCAATGCAGCTGAGTATGTTTACAACTGGGGTTCCCGCGGAGATACCGCAACGGAGCTGTCCGGTTATGCGGCGGCATTCTACACCGGCAGCAATACATACGACGCACTGTCTGCGTTGTCCGGTGGTACCGGCAAGAACGATGCGCCAAACAGCAGTCTGTACAAGGCACTGCAGAATCTGATGGTAAACGCCCATAGCTACAAGACCAGCTATGATGCTACCAAGAATCTGTACCAGTATACCGACTGCCAGAACGGCGGTGGAAAGATCTCTTCTTTCTATTCCGGCAATCCCATCGGTCCCAGCTGGAACGGCACATGGAACCGTGAGCATACCTGGCCTAACAGTAAGGGCCTGGGCGGTCAGGATGAAGACGACATCATGATGCTCCGTCCCACCGCCAGCTCCGAAAACTCTGCCCGCGGCAATAAGGCCTACGGTGAGAGCAGCGGCTACTACAACCCTAACAGCGAATCCGGCTATACCCTGGATCTGCGCGGCGATGTAGCCCGTATCTTCCTGTATGTCTACGTACGCTGGGGCAATGTCAACGGCAACGGCCAGTACACCACCTGGGGCACTCAGGGCGTAATGGAGAGCCCCGAGGTTATGCTGAAGTGGATCGAAGAAGACCCGGTTGATACCTGGGAGCTGGGCCGTAACGACTCTGTTCAGTCTATCACCGGCACCCGTAACGTATTCGTCGATTATCCCGAGCTGGCCTTCCTGCTCTTCGGCGAAAACATTCCTAACACCATGACCACCCCCTCCGGCAAGGCTGCCAACGCTGTCAGCTGCGAGCATAACTATGTGAAGGGCGACACCGTTGCTCCCACCTGCACCGCTGAGGGTTATACCGTTTATACCTGCACCTTGTGCTCCAAGAGCTACCAGGACGACAAGGTTCCCGCTGCCCACAAGTTCGCAAACGGTGTCTGCACCGTCTGCGGCGAAGTCGCTTACGGCGTAGTGGATACTCCTGTTCCCGGTACTGCCTACAAGTTCGGTATGATCCAGGAGAACAAGTCCAAGACCGATGTGTATTATCTGAAGGGTGGCATGGCACAGACCTATTATCTGGATACCACCACAGATAAGAACGCTGCTCTCGATGTGTATCTGGAGCAGACCACCGGCGGCTATTATTTCTATACTTACATTAGCGGCATTAAGACCTACATCAATATGGTTACCAGCGGCACCCATGTCAATGGTGTCTATGCAGCTGCCGCTTCTACTGTTTACACCTATGATGCCACCAACAAGACGCTGATCGCTCAGGTCAATGGCGAACCCTATTGGTTCGGCACCAGAAATGATAAGACATACACCACCGTCGGCCCCTGCGCCACTTCCTTCAATGGCTTCCGCTGCCAGTTCTATGGCAACCTGGGTCAGACTGGCGGTGAGACTCCCGATGTGCCTCCCTGCCAGCACGCCAACACCAAGCTGGAGGGTGTCAAGGAAGCTACCTGTACTGAGAACGGTCACACCGGCAAGACCGTATGTTCCGATTGCGGCACAACTGTCAATGCAGGCAGCGTGATCATCGCTACCGGTCACAGCTATGTAAATGGCACCTGTTCCGCTTGCGGCGCACAGGAACCTGTACAGGGCGAGACCACTACCGTAACCATCAGCTTTGCAAGCACCGCACAGCGTACCGAGTTCAATGCCGGCAAGCAGGTTTGGGAGCAGAACGGCATCACCGTTACCAACGAGAAAGCCTCTTCCACCAGCAGTGTGGCCGACTACTCCAACCCCGCCCGCTTCTACAAGGGTTCCAGCCTGAAGATCGAGTATCCCGGTATGATTCAGATGGAATTCGCCTGTGACAGCAGCGATCGTGCAAATGCACTGCAGAGCTCCATCACCGGTGCTACTGCGGTTGCCAATGGCACCAAGGTTACCGTTACCTTTAATGAGCCCCAGGATAGCCTGAGCATTGCACAGCTGTCCGCTCAGGTTCGCGTTAAGAATATTGTCATTACCGCTGTCAGCACCGGAGAAACACCCGATGTACCCGGCTGCCAGCACACCAACACCACCATCCAGGATGCTAAGGATGCTACCTGCACCACCGACGGTCACACCGGCAAAACCGTATGCTCTGATTGCGGTGAGACCATCAACGAAGGCAATGTGATCACTGCCCCTGGTCACAGCTATGTGGATGGCGCCTGCTCCGTCTGCGGCGAGAAGGCCCCTGTGGAAGGAGAATCCACCACCGCAACCATCACCTTTAACGATAAGGCAAAGCGTACCGCCTATAGTGTTACCGAACAGGTTTGGGAAGAGAATGGCATTACTGTAACCAATCAGAAGGCTGGATCCAACACCAATGTGGGCGACTACTTTAACCCTGCCCGTTTCTACGCATCTTCCAGCCTGAAGATCGAATATCCCGGCATGATCAAGATCGAGTTTGCTTGCGATAACGCTACTTATGCAACAGATCTGAAGAACTCCATTACCGGTGCTACCGCTACTGTAAGCGGCACCAAGGTCACCGTCACCTTCGCCGAGCCTCAGGACAGCTTCGATATCGCTAAGATGTCCAAGCAGGTTCGTGTGGACAGTATTACCGTTACCGCAGCGCCTGCAGAGCCTGCCTGCGAGCACGCCAACACCAAGGTCGAGGGTGCTAAGGCCGCTACCTGCACAGAAGATGGATTCACCGGTAAGGTCACCTGCACCGATTGCGGTGAGGTCATCGACGAAGGCGATGTGATCGCTGCTCCTGGTCACAACTATGTGGATCACTTCTGCTCCGGCTGCGGTCAGATGGATCCTAACGCACCGAAGTTTAACGTTTACTTCCTGGTTCCCAATGGCGTGGCTGCGGTCGCTCCCATGGTGTGCGATCCCAATGGCATCACCCTGCCTGCCACAGGTACCGTGGAGGGTTACACCTTCCTGGGCTGGGTAACCGAAGCGGTAGACAATGTTACCGAGCAGGTCGAATTCCTGAAGCCCGGCGAGACCTACCGCGCAAAGCAGGATACCACCCTGTACGCTCTGTACAGCTACGAGAAGACCACCGTTGTGGAACCCTCTGCGGGCACGGTCTCTATCAGCTTTGCAAGCACCGCACAGCGTACCGAGTTTAACAGTACCAAGCAGGTTTGGGCGCAGAACGGCATTACCGTTACCAACTTGAAGGCCGCTTCCTCCAACGCTGTGGCTGACTACTCCAACCCCGCCCGTTTCTATGCAGGCTCCAGCCTGAAGATCGAGCGCCCCGGTATGACTCAGATCGAGTTTACCTGCGACGCCAGCAAATACGCAACCGCACTGAAGAACTCCATTTCCGGTTCTGTTGCCAGCGGTTCCAAGGTTACTGTTACCTTCAACGCCCCCCAGGACAGCCTCGATATTTCCAAGCTGTCTGCTCAGGTTCGTGTTAAGAGTATTAGCGTCACTTACTCCGTACCCGGTTCCCAGGAGACCGTGACCTACTTCACTACCGTGATCGGTGATGCTTGTACCCACAGCAACACCACTGTTGATCAGAAGGCTGCTACCTGTACCGAAGCCGGTTACAAGGATGCTCTGATCTGCACCGACTGCCAGACCGTGCTGGTCGATGGTGAGACCGTTGCTGCTCTGGGTCACGAAGCTGGCGCAGAGGCCACCTGCGAAAGCGCACAGACCTGTACCCGTTGTAATGAAGTTCTGGTAGCTGCTCTGGGCCACGAAGCCGGCGCAGCAGCAACCTGTGAAACTGCACAGACCTGTACCCGCTGCGACCATGTGTTTGCTGCTGCTCTGGGTCACGAGGCCGGCGCCGAAGCAACCTGTGAAACCGCCCAGACCTGTACCCGCTGCGACCATGTGTTTGTAACCGCTCTGGGTCATGAACCCAGTGACGAAGCAACCTGTGAAACCGCTCAGACCTGTACCCGTTGCGACAAGGTTCTGGTAGCGGCTCTGGGCCACGAGGCCGGCGCAGCTGCAACCTGTGAAACGGCACAGACCTGTACCCGCTGCGACCATGTATTTGCCGCTGCTTTGGGTCACGAAGCCGGCGCGGAAGCTACCTGTGAGACCGCCCAGACCTGTATCCGCTGCGACCATGTGTTTGCGGAGGCTCTGGGTCACGAGGCTGGCGCGGAAACCACCTGTGAGACCGCACAGATCTGCACCCGTTGCGACAAGGTCCTGGTAGCAGCCCTGGGTCACAATGCCGGCGCAAAGGCTACCTGTACCGCTGCCCAGACCTGCACCCGCTGCGACCATGTCTTTGAGCCTGCTCTGGGCCACAACATTGCCCAGTATGCAGCCAAGGAGCCCACCTGCTCTCAGGTTGGCTGGAAGGCTTACGAGGCTTGCTCTCGCTGCAACTACAGCACCTATTCCGAGATCGCAAAGAAGGCGCACACCAACACTTCTGTGGTGACCGAGCCCACCTGCACCGAGGAAGGCTATACCACCAACACCTGCTCTGTCTGCGGCAATGTCAGCAAGAGCGACACCGTTGCCGCTCTGGGCCACAAGCTGAGCCATGTGGAAGCCAAGGATGCTACTACCGAGGCTGAGGGCAACATCGAGTACTGGGAGTGCGAGACCTGCCAGGGTATGTGGACCGACGAAGCGTGCACCAAGAGCACAACTAAGGAAGCGATCGTTCTGGCTAAGCTGGAGACTCCCGCTACCGAAGCCACCACCGAGGCCACTACTGAGGCTCCTACCAATGCCGTTGACGATACCACTACCACCGGCGCAACCGATGATAAGGACGAGGGCAGCAAGACTCCTGCTATCCTGGTGGGCGGTTTGGCCGTCCTGGCTGTGGCAGCCTTGGTCATCTTCCTGGGCATCAAGAAGTTCGGCAAGAAGTAATTGCCCTGCACAGTAAAATCTCTTAAACAAAAAGAGCCATCCCTTTGGGGTGGCTCTTTTTCTGTTGACAAGGGAAACTTCCGATGATATATTTTTTATAGAAAGTGTCTGCCTGAGCAGACCGGAAAGGAGCTTAAAATATGATTGTTCGCGAGGTCGTGTCTGGCTAACTGAATATGGGCGCGAATGAAAATGGGGGTACAGGCCCTCTGCTTTGGTGCGCCGTTTTTAAGTAACTTTCTATATATGGCAGCCGCAGGATGCGCTCCATAAAGGGAGCTACTCTCTGCGGTATTTTTGCGCCCATTTTCAGTTGGTTATCAAAGGAAATATCCTATGCAACTGAAAAATGGAGGAATCAAAATTGAACATAAACGATTACGACGTAGTGCCGAATTACGAGAATTTAACGGGTATTCCGGCAAGAGTTATTGCAGTCCATAAGGAGCGCTATGAGCTGGTGTGTGCCCATGGCACCGCCTATGCCCGGCTGAAAACCAAGGAATACTATGTGGACACCCAGGAATTTCCCACCACGGGAGATTTCGTTATGATCCAGTATATCGACAATGGCGACAGCCAGATCCTTACCACCTTGCCCAGAAGGGCCTGCTTTTTCCGACGGGAGCCGGGTCCGATTCCCCGGCAGCAAGCGGTGGCTGCCAACTTTGACTATGTGTTTATTATGCAGTCGCTGAATTTGGACTTCAATCCCAAGCGGCTGGAACGGTATTTGACATTGGCTTGGCAATCCGGGGCAACACCGGTGATCCTGCTGACCAAGGCAGATCTGGTGGACGATTACTGGGAATTTTTGACCCAGGTAGAGCGGGTCGCTGTCGGGGTCAATATCCATGTGGTCAGCGCTCATACTGGGCAGGGGATCCCCAGACTCAATGTATACCTGCAGCCGGGAAATACCGTGGTGTTCTTAGGCTCGTCCGGTGTGGGTAAATCCAGTCTTGTCAATGTCCTGGCAGGTGAAGACATTATGGCGGTGAGCACCATCCGGGAGGAGGACAGCAAGGGACGACACACCACCACCCACCGGCAGCTGATCCGGCTGCGCAGCGGCGCCATGATCATCGACACGCCCGGTATGCGGGAGCTGGGTATGTGGGAGGTGTCGGAGGGACTTTCCGATGCTTTTGCGGATGTGGAAAAATTCCTTGGAAAATGCCGCTTTTCCGATTGCAGGCACGAAAAAGAACCCGGTTGCGCCATCAAGATCGCCATCGCTGCCGGAGAACTGGACATAGACCGCTGGGAAAGCTACCAAAAACTCAGCGAGGAGGCTGTGGACAAGGCGGAAATGCTCCGGCGGAAAAACGAATGGCATAAGGGCGTTGCAAAATTTACAAGAAACCGAAATAAGGAGATCTGGTAATATGCGAACCATCAAATCGATGGAAGATAAATATTTGCTGCCCACCCTGGAATTGGTGGAGGCAGTATTCACAGCCCACTCCGATGCGGAGGAGGGCAAGCTGGTGCGATCTCTTGTGGAGGAGATCCGCAGCAAGCGGTTCTATGTACCGGAGCTGGAGCTGGTCATGGTGGATGAAGCGGATGCAGTCATCGGCTATGCGAATTTTGCCCGCTTCCACCTGGAGGGGAAGTATGAAAATGAACTGCTGCTTCTTTCCCCGGTGGCGGTGAAGACGCAGCTGCAGCGGCAGCACATTTCCAAAGAGTTGATCGAGTACGGCTTCGAAAAGGCAAGGAAACTGGGTTATAAGGCGGTGATCGTGGAGGGAAATCCCCAAAATTACCGCAGCCGGGGATTTGTGACCTCTAGCGACTACGGCATCACCGCCCACGAATCGGTAGGCTTGCCTGCGCCAGAGTGCTTGATGGTGAAGGAACTGATTCCGGGCGGTCTTGACGGCATCTGCGGTCAGGTGTGCTACAGCGATTACGAGTGCCTGCGGTAAAGGAGTAAACATTATGATAAGAATTACGGAGATTACGAACCTATACCAGCTATACGCATATCAGTCGCGCTTGGCTGTGCCGTACTTTTTTGCAGCCGAATTTGAAAGCTGGAAAGAAGCCTTTGAAAACGATGTGGACGGAGAGGGAAGACAGCTGTTTCAACAGCTGCACGCAAAAGCGGCCTATGACGGTGAAAAACTTGTGGGCTTCGTTCAGTACGGCAACACCGCCTTTGGTTTCGATGACCAAAGAAATCTCTCTGATCAAGTGTCTTATCCTGTGATCCGCGCGCTGTATTTCGATGAAGGGCGTGAGGATGCCGGCAAGCTGCTTTTGCAGGCGGCTATGGAGGAATGGGGCGCATTTCCCAAGGTGTATGCCTTTTTTCATTATTTTGGAATGAGCTGTTTTGCCCGTCACGGCAAGCTGTTCGAGCGCTTTTCCTGGATCGCGGAGTTGCTGCATAAGGCCGGTTTTGAGATCGAACACGAAAATATGTATTATTCTGCAAAGCTGCAGGCAATTCCCGGTTCACAGGTGGAGATCGTACCCCACGGAGTAACAAAAGGGGATCAGCAGTCAATTGATTTTCTGCTGGATCACAAGCAAGTCGGCTGCTGCGAAGTGCATTATGTGAATAGGGAAATTGCCTATCTGCGGTGGATCTATATCCATGACGATCAGCAAAACCATGGCATCGGCTCGCAGTGTATGTCTGCATTGAAGGTGTGGCTGCACCAACGGGGTATGACGCGACTGGATACCGACACAGCGGTTAATAATGTGAGAGCCCAGCACTATTACGAGAAAAACCATTTCGTCTGTGAAGGGATCACCAGAAGCTATTTTCGGAACCAATAAAAAAAGAGCCGGGGCTTGCCCCGGCTCTTTTTTAATTTGCAATGCTGCGCCGATGGATATATAATAGCAGTATGTAGGTAAGGGGGAAGGTATATGCGTATCCTGGTTAGCGGGCTTTTGAATACGGAAACTACCACGGCGGTTCGTGGCTTTCCAATCCAGTATTATCCCATCGACTACACCTTTTTCGGCGTGAACACCGCTGTGTCCGGTGTGGCATTTAACCTGACCAAGGCTCTGGTGACCTTGGGGGACGAAGTGCGGTTACATTCCGTGACGGGCAGCGATTTTGCCGCTGCCTACATCCGGGATTCTGTTAGAGAATTGGGTGTTGATACACAATACATACAACCCAAACTGCGGCAGACGCCCAGCTCTGTGGTGCTGTATGACCCCGAGGGCAGGCGGCAGATCTATTGCGATCTGAAGGACATTCAGGAAACCTTCTGTGAATTGGATTCTGCCGTGCTGGATGGGATCGATCTGGTGATCGCCTGCAATATCAATTTTAACCGTCCTTTGCTGAAGCTGGCGAAGGCGGCGGGTAAGACCGTTGCCACTGATGTCCATGTGCTGTCGGATATTCACGATGCATACAACCGGGAATTTATGGAGTATGCGGACATCCTGTTTCTCAGCGATGAAGCGGTGGGAGAAAACTGGCGGGACTTTATGCTGCAGCTGGCAGAGGCCTATTCCAGCCGGATCATTGTCATGGGACGGGGCGCTAACGGCGCAGCCATATATTTGCGGGAAACCGGAGAAATCACCCAAATGCCGGCGGCATCGGTTGGCCCGGTGGTGAACACCGTAGGTGCCGGGGATGCGCTGTTTGCAAGCTTTTTGCATTTTTATGGCAAGGGGTATTCTCCGGTGGCGGCGCTGGAGAGAGCGCAGCTTTTTGCTGCCCACAAGATCACCGTCAGCGGTGCGTCAAACGGCTTTGTAACAGAGCAGACCATAGAAAAACAGCCTTGACCGGAGTGGTCAAGGCTGTTTGACTTTATGCAGAAAATAGGTGACTGCCAGCAGGTCGGCGCAGCCACCGGGGGAAAGATTCCGGGCGATAAACCCATCGTCCAGCAGCTCAATTTGGGAAAGGGTCGGTTGCGGCAAAAGGGCTTTTGCGGCACTGGCTGCCCAGGAAGCGCCATCACAGCCGCCCCGGTGATAGAGGTTGGTATCCTCCACATTGGCGATCAGGTGCAAAAGGGTAACAGCACCGGCATCGTTGGGGGAAAGCCCCTTACCCAGCATTTCTTCATATACGGGCAGACCGATATTCCACACGGAGGGCAGGCCTGCAGCCACCTCGCCCCGGATGCCTCCAATGCCATACTGAAGAAACGCTTGCTGCCCGGCGGTAGAGCCGTCCGCTGCGGCAAGGTCAGATTTCACAGAAGCCTGCACCACCTTGGCGCACTCCGAGAGGATCGCGGAGATCTCGGCAAAGGGCTGCTCGGGAGACCAAAGCCTTCCGATGCTGCCGCAAAGAACCCCCAGGGTGTAGATCGCACCCTTGTGGGTGTTGATGCCGCCGGTGGCCTCGTACATCGTCTGTTCAGCGGCAATGCCTGCCTGCCGCAAAAATGAAAAGGTGTTCTGCGGCGGCTGATCGGCGGTTTCTTGCCCGATGCGTACACACTGGGCAAAATAAGGCTTGATCGCTGCGGCGCTGGCAGCAAAGGTGGAAAGGGTCATATCCTTATGGCTGCCGTTGTTGCGGCGGTCCACAAGTCCGGGCTTGGGGGTGGTATTCACCTCGTCCAAAAGGCTCTCATAGGCGAGCCGGGCAATTTGCGCCTGGTCTGCTGCGGCAAAATGCTCCTGCAGCAGCTGACGGGTGACCGCCTGGAGCTGCTCCACGGAATGAGCCCGGCTGGCAGCGCAGGCTCTGCCGGGCTTGCCGCAGACCAAACACCCACGCTGGGACATTCGTTCCAGCTTTTGTCCGTCAACATCCAATACATCCATATCAAAGAGGCGACCCAGGGGGGAGGCTTCTTCAATGGCGGTGCAGAGTGCTTTGAGCCGGGCAGCATCGGCGTTTACCGCATAAAACGCTTCCGGCCCGGTGGCCTTTTCAAAAACACTTCGCTCCAGTACCGGGGAAAGCGCTTCATCCAGAATAGCAAGCCCTTCTCGGAAGCCCCGGAGGATCAGTGGGGAGGTCTTAACAGGCCCTGCGATATTCATGGTAAAGCAGATCAAAGGACAGCCGTATTTTTGCAAAAGCGCTTGCTGCAGCTGCGCCCGGGCATCTCTTGCATTTAAAATATCGTGGAGGCTGACTTCCATCATTAGTCCCAACCCGGCCGCTGGTTTTGGTTATCCAGCCGAGCCAAAATCTTATCCGAGCCTTCGCCCACGCAGCCCACCAGCATATACCGACGCTTAAACCGGTCGTAGATCAAGTGGTGCATCAGCCGGAAATTCTGGATCTGCCCGGTGTGATGCACATGGATCCGGGGACCGTTGCACTTATGCACCTTGTCGCCCACGCTGATATGCTGGTCATCCACATAGCCTACGGGCAGATTTTCGGCAATGATGGCATTTACCTGGGCTTCCAGAGCGGGGATGTCGATTTCCGGGGGTGTGTCGGGGAAGTAGATGGCAAAGCCGTGGCGCACATCATCGTGTCCGCACCGCTCCCGGTCAAAATCGCTCATGCATATTTCGCACAGATCCTCTGCGGTGTGGGCCATCAGCCGGTAGGGCAGGGACTTGTAAACCGCTTCCCGGATCTCCTCCGGCTCCGGTCCGAAGATGTTGGGACGGGCGATAAGCACCTGCTCGCCCACACCGATGAGTATATTCGCGTTGGCACCCAGGAAGGGGTACACCAGATCAAAATGCTCCACCACCACACGGCGGCCTTTCTCCAAAGCCTCGGCGATGGCATCTGCCAGGACGGACATCTGGGTAAAGCCGTTTTCAAACCGGATATCCACATGGTAGGTATGGGGAGAAAAGAATGCAAAGCCCCGGTCCTGGTCCAGCAGGGGCAGCGGGCGGACATACACGCCGTTGTCGTCGTTGGTCAGCTCCAATCCCGGGAACATACCCCGGATCAGGGCGCTTTTGCCGGAACCGGCTTCGCCGATGATGCCAATGAGCCGGTCGTGGGGGTTTAGGTACAGCTGCGCGATCTGCATACCCAGGGCGTACATACGGTTATGGCCACGGGGTGCGTAATAGCTGCTGAGAATGTGAGTAGGGCGTCTTTCTGCCATAGGAAGGCCTCCTTTTTATATGAGCTGCTTGTCCGCCAGGTAACCGAGGGTGGTGGCGGGGACAAGGGCTTGCAGGGTTTGTGTGTCGTGGTTTTGGAGCGCAGCCCGGACACGGCTGGCACTGATGGGTGCGCCGCACAGCTCCTTCCGGGGGATCTGCACCAGTTCGATCCCGTGCCGGGGGAGCGCTTCTGCCAGCGCCCGGTTATATTCTGCGGTCATGGGAGAGATGGGTTCTGTGCCCACAAACCGCCGTTTGATAAGGAATCGCTTTGCGTAATACTGGGTAAATACGGCGATGTCCAGCTGACAGTGGACGAATTCCGCCGAATCCCGGTCCTTCAAAAAGTAAGTGGGGAAGGTGGCTGCGGAAATGAGGTACGGTCCGGTGGGCAGCACTATCACATTGGGAAGGTGCGCTGTGCCGCGGCGGACCATTTCCAGACGGTCAGCGGTGGAAAAATGGCCCTTATCTTCGGAAAGAACGAATACGAACAGGTGGGGACAGTCCTTTGCGGCGGTCTCGATCAAATACTGGTGCCCCAGGGTAAAGGGGTCGCAGTTCATTACGATGGCACCGCTGTTCTCTTCTGCCTGGGGCAGCGTGTCCAGAAATGCCCGGATGCCATCCTTCCGGTCCTCCATCAAAAGCACTTTTTCGGTGCCGGCAACCGGGTAGAACAGCAGGGGCAAAAACATAGGCGCGTTTTGGGGCTTGGTGTAGAGGAACAGGTGGCGGTGACCTTCCCGGAAGGCTTCCTGCCGCAGAGAGGTCAGCACCGTTGCCAGAAGCCCCTGACCTTGATAAGCGGGATCTGTTGCCAGGTATTTCAGCAGATTTCCCTGGCGGCTGCCGGTGGCGGCGAGGGTGTTGCCATCCCACAGTAGTACCGTTTGCTGAGGGGTGTCCTCAGGCTCTAAGCCGTTTTTCTGCAGCAGCTGCTCCCAGTTTTGGTGCTTTTTGCCCCGCAGAGCGCTAACGATTTCCGCATCCATCCCAATCCCCCCTTTTTTTATTCTTCCTTTATTATACAGGAACAGCCGCAATATGCAAACAGAAAAATCGTTGCTTTTCCACAAATTGTGATATATACTAATGGCAGATTGTTACAATACCATTTTCCCAAAAGGAGAAACGCTATGAAGATCGTCAGAACCGCATCCGCAGGAACTATGGAGTCCAGCGATGCCTATGTGGAAATCGAGCCGGGAACCGAGGGCATTTGCCTGCAGCTGGAGTCTGTGGTGATGAACCAGTTTGGCGATGCCATCCGGCAGACCGTTCAGGAAGTTTTGCTTGAGCAGGGCGTGGAAAATGCCAATGTGCGGCTCATTGACCGGGGCGCTTTGGATTGCGTGATCCGCGCCCGGTTGGAGACCGCTGTGCTGCGGGGAGGGGAAAAGGAATGATCTATAGAAGCTTGCTTTTTTTGCCGGGAAACAACCCCAATATGCTCATTAACGGCAGCTGTCTGGGTGCTGACGGCGTGATCTTCGACCTGGAGGACGCAGTTTCCCCCAGCGAGAAGGATCCCGCCCGGATTTTGGTGCGCAACACCCTGCGCTATATGGATTTTGGCGCCTGCAAGCGGGTGGTCCGCATTAACGGAACTGATACCGATTGCTGGCAGGCGGACCTGGAGGCAGTTTTGCCGGAAAAGCCGGATCTGATCCTGCTGCCTAAGACCTCTACCGCCCGCGATGCTCTGCAGGCAGATGCCTATATGTTTGAGCTGGAAGAAAAATTGGGTCTGGCGCCCAATACTGTGGGACTTTTGGCGCTGATCGAAACGGCACTGGGCGTGGAAAACGCCTTCCAGATCGCATCCTGCTGCAGCCGTGTGGTTGGCCTTTTCCTGGGTGCGGAGGATCTGACCGCTGACCTGCGGTGCAAGCGCACCAAGCAGGGTCTGGAGATCCAGTACGCCAGAGCCAGACTTGTGATGGCAGCCCGGGCTGCCGGTGTGGAGGTCTACGACACGCCCTTTACCGATGTGAACGACGACCAGGGAATCCTGGAGGATGCGCTGACCGCCAAGGGCTTCGGCTTCTCCGGCAAGGCATCTATCTCTCCCCGGCATATCGTTACTATAAACCAGGTTTTCTCCCCCTCCCAGGAGGAAATCGAATACGCTTATGAGGTGCTGGATGCCATTGAGGAGGCGCAGCGCCAGGGCAAGGGCGCCATTGCTCTGCGGGGCAAGATGATCGACGCACCCATTGTTGCACGAGCCAAACGCACCATTGAAATGGCTGAGGCTCTTGGTCTTGAGAGGGAGGGCGCACTATGAGCAAATTGGTAAAATCCATCCGGGAGGCAATTTCCCTTTCCGGCTTAAAGGACGGCATGACCGTTTCCTTCCACCACCATCTGCGAAACGGAGATTTCGTGCTGAATATGGTGATGGAACAGATTGCGGCATTGGGCATCCGTGACCTTACGGTGAACGCAAGCTCCCTGTTCGATGTACATATGCCTCTGCTGGGACATATCCAAAGCGGTGTGGTCACCGGGCTGGCAGCCGACTATATCAGCGGCGGGCTGGGCCGTGAGATCTCCCGGGGCATTCTGGAAAAGCCTGTACAGTTTCGTACCCACGGCGGCAGACCCAAGGACATCGCCCTGGGCAGAACACCCATCGATGTGGCCTTTGTGGCTGCTCCTGCGGCAGACCGCAGCGGCAACTGCACCGGAAAGCTGGGAAAATCCGCCTGCGGCAGCCTGGGCTATGCCTTTGCCGATGCCATGTATGCCAAGAAAGTGGTGGTCATCACCGATGGGCTGGTGGATGGCGAGCTTCCGGAGATCTCCATTTCCGGGGAATATGTGGACTATGTGGTGGAGGTGGAGGCCATTGGCGATCCCAAGGGCATTGTTTCCGGCACCACCCAGATCACCCGTGACCCGGTGGGTCTGGTAATGGCATCCCTGGCGGCGAAGGTGATCGACGCATCCGGTCTCTTAAAGGATGGCTTTGCCTTCCAGACCGGCGCAGGCGGCGCTTCCCTGGCTGCGGCAAAATATCTCAAAGAGATCATGCTGGCAAAGAACATTCAAGGCAGCTTCGGCCTGGGCGGCATCACCGGGTATATGGTGGATATGCTCCATGCCGGCTGCTTCCAGAAGCTATTGGATGTGCAGTGCTTTGACTTAAAGGCTGTGGAGTCCATCCGCAGCGATCCCCGGCATCAGGAAATCTCCGCGATCCAGTACGCTGCTCCCGGTCAGCATTCCGCGGTGGATGACCTGGATGTGGTGATCCTGGGTGCCACCCAGATCGACACCGACTTCAATGTCAATGTCCATACCGACTCCAATGGCTATATTATGGGCGGCTCCGGCGGTCACAGCGATACCGCAGCCGGCGCCAAGCTCTCTATGATCATTGCCCCCATGTTCCGGGCAAGACTTCCCATCGTCACCGACCGGGTGGCCTGCATTTCCACCCCCGGCAAGGATGTGGATGTGCTTGTGACCCAGGGCGGCATTGCGGTGAATCCCGCGAGAGTGGAGCTGCGGCAGCGGCTGATTGAGGCAAAACTGCCGGTAATCGATATCCACGACCTAAAGGATAAGATCGAGAAGATCACAGGCCGTCCTGCCCCTCTGAACAAGGGCGACCGGGTGGTGGCTGAGGTCATCGGACGCAACGGCGACCTGCAGGATCAGATCTTTAATGTGCGGTAAAGCAGCAACCCTGCAGAATTGTTTTGCGGCAATTCTGCAGGGTGTTTCTGCGGCACAAAACAGGGCGGCAAAAAAGCGAAATATGGGTTTTTCTGTCTTGACAAATGATTTCGTGCATTGTAGCATTAATAAGATAGGACTATAAAAAATTGGAAAAACAGAGGTGCTTTTATGGAAACTCGTGACAAGAAAGTGCTGGTCATCGGCGTCATTGGCGCGGATGTCCACGCGGTTGGCAACAAGATCCTTTACCATGCCTTCACCGAGGCGGGCTTCGAGGTGATCAACCTGGGCGTTATGGTGGCCCAGGAGGAATACATCGCCGCAGCCATCGAATCCAAGGCAGATGCCATCGTGATCTCCTCTCTCTATGGCCAGGGCGAGCTGGACTGCCGCGGTATGCGGGAAAAGTGCGACGAGGCCGGCCTGAAGGGAATCCCCCTGCTGGTGGGCGGCAATATCGTCATCGGCAAGCAGAAGTTTGAGGACGTGGTGCGCCGCTTCAAGGACATGGGCTTTGACCGCGCATTCCCTCCCGGCACTGCTCCCGAAACCACCATCGAGGCTCTGCGTGAGCTGTTACATATGGATGGTGAGGCAGTGTGAAGCCTGTCTTACTGATAGACTTTGGCAGCACCTACACCAAGCTGACCGCTGTGGATGTGGAAGGGGAGACCCTTCTGGGAACAGCGGCGGCCTATACCACCGTGGAAACGGACATTAACTTCGGTTTGGAAAAGGCACGGCAGCAGCTGGAAGAGAAGATCGGCAAGCTGGAGTATGATGCCACCTATGCCTGCTCTTCTGCCGCCGGCGGTCTTCGGATGATCACCAGCGGCCTGGTGCCGGAGCTGACCGGTGAAGCCGCAAGGCTGGCAAGCCTGGGCGCAGGCGCAAAAGTGGTGGGTGTGTACGCCTTCCAGATGACCGAGGATGACCTGGAGGAGATCCGGGCGGCAAAGCCGGATATTTTCCTGCTGGTGGGCGGCACCGACGGCGGCGACACCGATTGCATTCTCCACAATGCCAGGATGCTTGCCACGATGCAGCCGGAATTCCCCGTTGTGGTGGCTGGCAACCGGGTAGCAGCCCGGGAGTGCCAGCGGATCCTTTCCGGGTGCGAGGTGTATGTCTGCCCCAATGTGATGCCCAAATTCGGCGTGCTGGACATTGAGCCGACCCAAAAGCAGATCCGGGAGATATTCCTCAACCGGATCATCCAGGCCAAGGGTCTTAGTAAGGCTGCCCAGCTGCTGTCGGATATTATGATGCCCACACCTTCTGCGGTGCTGGCGGCTATGGAGCTGCTGGCAGACGGCTGCGAGGGTGAGTCCGGTATCGGTGAGCTGGTGGCGGTGGATGTAGGCGGTGCGACCACCGACGTGTATTCCATCGCCGATGGTATGCCCGAGCATATGAATACAGTTTATAAGGGCCTGCCCGAACCCTACGCCAAGCGTACGGTGGAGGGTGACATCGGTATGCGCTACAGCGCTCAGGGTATTGTGGATGCAGCTGGCGCGGATGCAGTCAGCCGGATTTCCGGATTGACAAAAGACCGGGTCAAGGAACTGGTGGCTCAGCTGCGGGAAAAACCCGATACGGTGCCGGATGGAGATCCGGAGCTGGAAATGCTGGATCACGCTCTGGCCTGCTGCGCCACCCGGGAAGCGGTGACCCGCCATGCAGGCAGCATTTCCGAGACCTATACCATGATGGGCCTTACCTATGTACAGGAGGGCAAGAACCTGACAAAGATCGGACAGATCGTAGTCACCGGCGGCAGCCTCATTCACACCAAGCGCACCGAGGAGATCGCTGCCCATGCCCTTTACGACCCGGCGCAGCCCGGTTCTCTGCGTCCCAAGGATGCGGGAGTCTGGGTGGACAGAAAGTATATTTTGGCTGCGATGGGACTGCTCAGCGGCTATTATCCCGAAACAGCCCTGCGAATTATGAAAAAGGAGCTTGAATACTATGGACATTCAAAATAAGCGGATCCCGGAAGGGGAGTTCGAACAGCTTCGCAAAGAGGTTCTGGCCCAGTGGCCTACCGGCAGCGCTGTGGACCTGCAGGAGGCAGTTGCCTATCACAAATCCATGCCCGCATCCCGGAATTTCTCCCAGAAGCTTCTGGATGCCAAGCGTGACGGACGCACTCTGGTGCAGCCCCGTGCCGGTGTTCCGGTGGTGGAAGAGCATATTAAGCTGATGCAGTACCTGGAAAAGGAAGGCGAGGCAGACCTGCTGCCCTCCACTATTGACAGCTACACCCGTCAGAACCGTTACCAGGAGGCAGAAAACGGCATCGCGGAGTCCATTCGTCTGGGCCGCGCTATGCTCAACGGCTTCCCCGCAGTCAACCAGGGTGTGGCTACCTGCCGCCGTGTGGTAGAGAGCGTCAATGTCCCTATGCAGGTGCGCCATGGCACACCCGACGCAAGACTCCTGGCGGAGATCACTCTGGCCGGCGGCTACACCAGCTACGAGGGCGGCGGTGTTTCCTACAACCTGCCCTACTGCAAGAACATTCCCATGGAGCGTACCATCCGGGATTGGCAGTATGTGGACCGTTTGACCGGTCTGTACGAGGAGATGGGCGTTTCCATAAACCGTGAGCCCTACGGTCCTCTCACCGGCACTTTGGTGCCTCCGTGCATCTCCCATTCCGCTGCCATTATCGAGGCGCTGCTGGCTGCTGAGCAGGGCGTTAAGAACATCACCGTTGGCTACGGTCAGTGCGGCAACCTGGTGCAGGATATCGCTGCCATCCGTACCCTCCAGGAGCTGACCGACGAGTATCTGCAGAAGTTCGGCTACCACGATGTGCAGGTGACCACCGTTCTGCACCAGTGGATGGGCGGCTTCCCCGCTGACGAGGCAAAGGCATTCGGCGTTATTTCCTCCGGCAGCCTGACCGCTGCTCTGGCAAAGGCCACCAAGGTCATTGTCAAGACTCCCCACGAGGCTGTGGGCATCCCCACCATGGAAGCCAACGCCCAGGGTCTGCGCTGCACCAAGCAGGTGGTCAACATGATGGCTGACCAAAGCTATCACGACAGACACCTGGAAGAGGAGAAGGAGATCATCCGTCTGGAGACCCGCTGCATCGTGGATAAGTGCATCGAGCTGGGCAATGGCGACGTCGCAGTAGGCGTATGCCGTGGCGTAGAGGCCGGTGTGCTGGATGTACCCTTTGCTCCCTGCCGCTTCAATGCCGGTCTGATGCTGCCCTGCCGTGACAACAACGGCGCGATCCGCATCCTCAACCCCGGCAACCTGCCCTTCGATAAGTACCTGAAGGACTTCCACGAGACCAAGATCTACGAAAGAGCCATGGCAGAGAAGCGCAAGGCTTCCTTCCAGATGGTCATCGACGATGTGTACGCCATCGGCAAGGGCCGCTTAGTAGGCAGACCGAAGTATTAAGGAGAATAAATTATGAAAATTATTGATGTTGTTTGCTCCGCCGGACGCACCGGCTTCTATTTCGACGATCAGCGTGCCATCAAGCAGGGTGCCGGTCACGACGGTATGTTCTATGTGGGCGCTCCTGTGACCGAGGGCTTCCGCTCTGTCCGCCAGGCCGGTGAGAGCATCTCTGTGATGCTGGTGCTGGAGGACGGTCAGATTGCCTTTGGCGATTGCGCCGCTGTGCAGTATTCCGGCGCAGGCGGACGGGATCCCCTGTTCCTGGCTGAGGACTTTATCCCCGTGATCGATCAGTTTATCAAGCCCCAGCTGGTGGGTAAGGAAGCAAATGACTTCCGTGGCCTGTGCGCCATGATGGAAGCCATCGAAGTAAACGGCAAGCGCCTGCACACCGCCATCCGTTACGGTCTGTCCCAGGCTATCCTGGACGCTGTGGCAAAGGCTACCGGCCGTATGATGTGCGAAGTGGTCGCCGACGAGTATGGCTGCACCGTTTCCGAGACTCCCATCGACATCTTCACCCAGTCCGGTGACGACCGCTATGTCAATGCGGACAAGATGATCATCAAGGGCGCTCAGGTGCTGCCCCACGCTCTCATCAACCATGTGGAAGAGAAGCTGGGCAAGAACGGCGAAAAGCTGGCTGAGTATATTGCCTGGCTGCGTGACCGCATTCTGGAAAACCGCACCAGCGAAGATTACCTGCCTGTGTTCCACATGGACGTTTACGGCACCATCGGCGCTGCTTTCGGCAATAACAACTATGTCGCTATGGCCGATTACATCGAGAAGCTGGGCGAGATCGCAAAGCCCTTCCACCTGCGCATTGAAGGCCCCATGGACTGCGACTGCGACCGTGAGACCCAGGTGGTCGCTCTGGCAGGTCTTACCGCAGAGCTGGATAAGCGCGGCTGTGATGTAGAGCTGGTCGCCGACGAGTGGTGCAACACCCTGGAGGACATCAAGGAGTTTGCCGACCGCAAGGCAGGCCACATGGTCCAGATCAAGACCCCCGACCTGGGCGGCATCAACAACACCATCGAGGCCGTTCTCTACTGCAAGGAGAAGGGCATCGGCGCATACCAGGGCGGTACCTGCAACGAGACCGACCGCAGCGCACAGGTCTGTGTCCACTGCGCTATGGCTACCCAGCCTGTGCAGATCCTGGCAAAGCCCGGCATGGGCGTGGATGAGGGCTACATGATCGTGTATAACGAAATGAACCGAATCATCGCCATCCGCAAGGCCAAGAAGAACTTTAAGGCTTAATGTACATAAGAAAAAAGGCTTGACCCATCGGTCAAGCCTTTTCTTTGTCAAAATTGTGTATCCAGTCAGCCTTCAGGAAATAAATGAGGAAGACGATGCTGCTCAGCGCCCAGGTGAGGGGATATGCCCAGGAGACGGTGGTGAGCTGATTGACATATTTCACAGCGATGGAAATATAGGTCACCCGGATCACACACCAGCAAAGCAGCATGGTAAACATGGGCACGGTGGCCTTTCCTGCGCCGCGCATCACAGCCGCGATGCAATGGGAGAAGGCCAGCAGGAAATAGAACAGGCAGATGGTGCGCATATGCTGAGTGCCAAAGCCGATGGCCTCCTGAGTTTCGCTGAAAAAGCCGATGAGCTGAGGCGCGAACATATAAGAAAGCACGCCGATCACCTCTGCCATCAGACAGCTGCACACCACGCCGAAAGCGATGCCTTTTTTCACTCTGGCATGCTGCCCTGCGCCAAGGTTTTGTCCCACAAAGGTGGAGATGGCCTGGGTAAAGCAGGTGACCGGCAGGAAGGCGAAGCCCTCCAGCTTGGAGTAGGAACCGCAGCCTGCCATAGCCGCCTTGCCGAAGCTGTTGATGTTGCTCTGAACGAATACATTGGCAAGGGCGATGACGCTGTTCTGCACACCCGAGGGCAGACCGTAGCGGACGATCTGCCGGAGGCTTTCCCCGTG
Organism: Faecousia sp.; assembly: GCA_045543895.1. Lineage (GTDB taxonomy): Bacteria > Bacillota > Clostridia > Oscillospirales > Oscillospiraceae > Faecousia. The sequence continues at coordinate 12,838 of JAZPXW010000146.1, read as the reverse complement.
GAAGCGGATATCCCGGAAGCGGACCCGGTAGGGTGCGTCGACCCGCAGCAGATGTATAAAGCACAAAGCGGCGCTGACTCCCTGGGAGATGGTGGTGGCGATGGCGGCAGAGCCCACGCCAAGACCCAGCACCGCTACAAACAGCATATCGAGTAGCACATTGATGCAGGCGGCGAAGATCAGATAGTAAAGGGGATGCCGGCTGTCACCCACCGCGTGGAGGATGCCCACGAAAATGTTATACATCACCGTAAAGATCGCACCGCAGAAGTAGTAACGGAAATATTCGATGGATTGGGGCAGCACATCTGCCGGGGTACCCATCCAGCGGAGAATGGTGGGGGTCAGCGCCACACCGGTGACAGTCAGCACCGCGCCGGTGACCAGACCAAAGGCAATGGCGGTGTGGATGGCCTTTCGCATGGTGTCGTACTGCCGTGCGCCAAAGGCCCGGGCGATCACCACGCCTGCGCCCATAGCGACACCGTTAAAGAAGCTGACCATCAGGAAGATCAGACTGCCGGAGGAGCTGACCGCTGCCAGGGCATCGTCACCTATGTAATTGCCGACGCACCAGGCGTCGAATGCGTTGTAAAGCTGCTGGAACACATTGCCGAGAAACACCGGTAGGGCAAAAAGCAGCATGGCTTTCCAAATGGAGCCCTCAATAAGGGAAGCTTGCCTGGACCGCAAAGCGGACACCTTCTTTCAAATAACTGTCCTTATTATAGCATACCGCGAACACAATGCAAAGGGTATTTACAGAAAAAGCCTTGACCGAAGTCAAGGCTTTTTGTGACGATTAAATCTTTTTCCAGGTTCTTCTGTTGAACAGGATCAGCACCGGAAGGATCTCCAATCTGCCCAGGAGCATGGCAAAATTGAGAAGGATCAAAGAAAATCCGCTGTAACCGGCATAATTGGCATAGGGACCTACCGCCTCAAAAGCCGGACCTACATTGGAGATACAGGCCAGCGATGCGGAAAAATTGCTGAAGAACCCGTGCTGCACCTGGTAGGTACCGGCATCGGATGTGACGGTGATCACCTGACCGTTTATCGGGTCAAAGGAAAGCAGCAAAACCGTTGCCAGCAGAATGAAGAAGTACAGGGTGACGAATGCAAGGGTATCGTTGACCGTTTTTTGATCCAGGGTCTTGCCTTCCAGCTTCGTCTTGGGAACATAACGGGGATTGATCAGCTTTCTCACATTGACATACACGCCCTTGATGGCTATGACGATCCTGGAGACTTTGATGCCGCCGGCAGTGGAGCCTGCCATGCCGCCCATAAACATGACCAGCACCAAAACAGTGGTAGCCAGCACAGGCCAAACATGATAGTCAGTGGTGGTGAAGCCTGCGGTGGTCAGCAAGGATGCCACCTGGAACAAGGAGTGGCGGAAGGCTTCTTCGGTGGTGTAGGTCTGCGGGAAAGCTTGAAAACGGCCTACCAGGCTGAAGAAGATAAGGGCGATTGCCGCAATAACCACCAGGACATAGGTTTTCAGCTCTTCGCTACGCAGCACATCCCGAATTTTACCCAGCAGGAGCAGATAGTACAGGCTGAAGTTCATGCCGTACAGCAGCAGGAAAATGGCCATTACATATTGGGAGAAGGGATGGAACAGCTCCATGCTGTTGGGGATAAAGCCAAAGCCGCCGGTACCGGCGCAGCCGAAGGTGGCAAGCAGGCTGAAGAAGAACTGCTCTCCTTCATAGCCGGGGATGGGCTTGTCCAGCATCAGCACGATCACTTCCAGAACAGTCAGTCCCAGATAGATGAGGTACAAGATCCGCGCGGTGGCACGCATCTTGGTGGCCAGTTTACCCACTTGAGGTCCGGGGCTTTCTGCCCGCAGCAGGTGCATGGAGGAACCGTCGTCACTTTCCGGGATGAAGATCAGCACGAACACCAGGATGCCCATACCGCCGATCCAATGGGAAAAGCTCCGCCAGAATAGGGAGGAGTGAGATAAGGCGGTGATGTCCGTGATAATGCTGGCGCCGGTGGTGGTAAAGCCGGACATGATCTCAAAGCAGGCGTGTATATAGTTGGGAATCTCACCGTTGATCACAAAGGGGATGGCGCCGAACAGCGCCATCACGATCCATACCAGAGCGGTAAGGGCAAAACCCTCCTTTTGGTAAAGGCTGTTACGGGCAGGCTTTGGCAGCTGCAGCGCAAAGCCTATCGCTGCCAAAAGGATGATCGGTATCAAAAACGCCAGGATATGTGTTAAAGATTCCCTGTAGATCAAGCTGACAGCCAGAGGAGCGAGCATCAGCGCGCCCTCCAGTATCATGATCTTACCAAGGATCTTACCTAAGTATTTGTAGTTCATACCATCACCTTATTCAAACACATCGTTCAGGTCGTCGAAGTTTTTGTGGGTGGTCACCACCACCACATTGTCGCCCAGCCGGATCTCGGAAAGACCGCCGGGGATAATGACCTCGTTTCGGCGGATGATGCATCCGATCAGACAGTTTTTCTTCAGCTTCAGGTCCTTGAGAGGCTTGTTGTAGAAGGCTTCCTGCTTTTTGGCGGCAAACTCCAGCGCCTCTACCTGCTCGCCAACCAAGCGGTACAGGGTCAGAACATTACTGCCTACCGTGTTGGCAAGGGCGCGGATATAGCTGACGATCCGGTCGGCGACGATCTGCTTGGGGGAAACATTGTTTTTGACTCCCAGCTCGTCCAGCATACCGTAAAGATCCTCACCCTTGATCTGGGTGATGGTCTTTTTTACGTTTTTCTTATTTGCGAACATGGAAACGATGATGTTTTCCTCGTCGATGTTGGTCAGCGCGATAAAGGCATCCATGGCCTCGATGCCCTCTTCCATCAGAAGGTCGTGCTGGGTGCCGTTGCCGCAGACCACTGTAACCCGGGGCAGCTGCTCGGCCAGGGCTTCGGCCTGGGCGGCATCCTGCTCAATGAGCTTGACATTGTATTTCTTCTTGGAAAGGGAGTCGGCAAGGTAAAATCCGATCCGTCCGCCGCCTACGATCATTACATTTTTCAGCCGGGATTTCATCAGATTGACTTCCCGCAGGAAGTCGCCCAGGGTTTTAGCGTTGGCGGTGAAGTGGATGTGGTCACCCTCGCGGATCTCAAAATGACCGGAGGGGATGATCACCTCGTCGCCCCGCTGCACCGCGCAGATCAGCACCTTGGTGGTGAGCTTCTTGCCCAGGGAGATGAGGGTCTCGCCGATCAGGGCGCAGCCCGGCTCTGCCACCACCTCTACCAGGGAAACCTTGCCCCCGGCAAAGCGGTCGATCTGCACTACAGAAGGCAGGTTTACCAGATTGAATATTTCGTCCGCGGTCTGCAGCTCCGGGTTGACCACCATGGAAATACCCAGATCGTCCTTCATGTCAAGGATCTGCTTCCGGTAGTCCGGGTTTCTGACACGGGCGATGGTGTTCTTGGCACCCACCCGCTTGGCCACCAGACAGGCCAGAATATTCAGCTCGTCGCTGCGGGTCAGGGCGATCACCAGCTCGGCATCCTTCACGCCGGCTTCCTGCTGAATCTCCATGCTGGCGCCGTTGCCCACAACGCCGAAAACATCGTACCTTTCAATAAGGTTTTCAATTTTTGCCTTGTCCTCGTCGATGATGGTGACGGTATGTCCCTCGTTGGACAGGTTTTTCAGTATGGTCCGGCCGATGGTGCCAAGGCCTATGATCACGATCTTCATAATTTGCACATCCAATCGGTGTAAGATTCGCGGAAAAATACCCGCTGTAGATACGGTTTTGCAAAATAAGTATTTTCTATTATACCACAAAATTTCCAAAATGCAAATTCCTTTGCCGGTATGCGCAACTGTTTGACAAACCGCGCAAAATGGGCTACACTTCTTTATGAGAAAACCGGGAGGGAATACCATGAAACCCTATGCCAATCTGCATACCCACAGCATTCATTCCGATGGAAAATTCAGCCCAAGGGAGCTGGTGCGCGTTGCCTGGGAGGAAGGCTACCGTGCTCTGGCGGTCACCGACCACGATACCATCACAGCTAACCCCGAGGTGGCGGCCTGCTGCCGGGAGTTGGGTATGGAATGTATCTTCGGCGCGGAGTTTACCTCCGGTCCGTTTCATATCGTCGCCCTGGACTTTGACCCGGAATACCCGGAGATGAAGACATACTTAGAAAAAATGGTGCAGCGGCAGCAGCACGAAACCAGGACGGTGCTAAGTTGGGCCCAGGCTAAGGGCGCGCTCACCGGAATCACCTGGGAAGATGTGGTGGAGCACAACCGGGGCATTTCCTGGCTGTGCAACGAGCACGTGTTCCAAACGCTGAAGAGCAAGGGACTGCTCACCGACCGGGATTATTACGATTTCTATGTGACCCACTTTTATGAGCAGCGCAGGCAGGTAACACAGCTGCACGGTTTCCTTGTCCCCAAGGATATGATCGGCCTGATCCGCAGAGCCGGGGGCATTGCTATCCTGGCCCATCCCCACGGGCAGCTGGACAGGGTAGAGGAGCTGATCTCTTACGGACTCCAGGGCATTGAGGTGTACCACCCGGATCTGACACCCCAGGAGCAGCGGAAGGCCCTGGAAATCGCCTATGAAAAAGAACTGTTTATCTCTGGCGGTACCGATCACAGTGGCCTGTGCGGAGGTATGTACAGCTCTTTTGAGAAAGCGGAGGAATCGACTTATTACCTGGAGCCCCAGAGCCACGGCACTCTGGAGGAGCATTTCCGTGAGCTGCAAAACCGAAAGCTGTCCGACAGAAAGACCATGCCCCAATACATCACTTCCCACAAGCATTACCGATAAAAAACGGGTGCGCTGCTTAAATAATGCAGCGCACCTGTTGCTGTTATGGATGTAGGGCGGGGGTTTACTCCCGCCGTATGTGCAGACCTGTGGCGGCGGGACCAAAATGAATTGTGGTATGCCTGCCACCGGCAGGCATTATATTAGAAGATTCGCTGCGCTCTGCAACACCCGCCCTACAAATCATTGTAATGCTTCGATCAGCTTACCAAGCACCGGCTCGAAGGCTGCGCCGTACCAGTGATTGTCCAAAGTGGCGGTATAGCGGATGCAATCCATGGTGTAGTTTCCGGCAATGGCTGCGGCATCATAGGCACTCTTGCCCCGGACAAAGGCACCCACAAAGGCAGAGGCGTAGATATCGCCGGTGCCGTGGCAGCTATTCGGCAGCAGCTCGTGCTCGTAGTAAGCATAATTGCCGTTTTCAAACACCACGATGCCGGTTCTGCCGGGCGCATAGGAAACGCCGGTGAGAATGATGTTCTTGCAGCCGATGGCAGTCAGTTTCTCCAGCAGCAGGTCGATGTATGCCCGGTCGTAGTCTGTCCGGTATTCCACGCCGCCCAGGAAGCAGGCCTCGGTGATGTTGGGCAGTACATAGTCTGCCTTGGCGCACAGACCCTTCATACCCTCTACATAGGTATCATCAAAGGCGGGATACAGCTTTCCGTTATCGGCCATAGCGGGATCCACGATCTTCACGCAGCCGTCTGCGGAGGTATCGGCAAAAATATCCGCCACATAGTCGATCTGCCGGGTGCTTCCCAGGTAACCGGTGTAGATGGCATCGAACCGGATGCCTTCTTTCAGCCAGTGCGCCTTAATGTCGGGCATATCCTCGGTCAGATCCCGGAAGGTATAGCCGCTGAAACCGGCGGTATGTGTGGAGAGTACGGCAGAGGGCAGAACGCAGGTCTCCAGGCCGCAGGCGGACAAAATGGGCAGCGCTACGGTCAGGGAGCACTGACCTACGCAGGAGATATCTTGTATGGTGAGGACTTTTTTGTATGTCATGGAAATGCCTCCATTTTTAGAATTTTTTTTGATTATATCACACAATAGTGATAAATAAAGAGTCAAAATGTAAATTTTCTATTATGACCGAGAAACTTTCCGGGACAACCGGAACTCTTGTGGAAAAAGCCAAGAAAAGCCGCAACTTGCTGTTTACAGAGGATAGCTTTATGTGATATGATATACACTAGGATAATATGGAACAGAGGTTTCAAAAATGGATTATATCGTATTGGATATGGAATGGAATCAGCCCTGGCCGGGATCTCCTTCGGCCAAAAAGGTGCTGCCGGTGCAGATCCGCGGTGAGATCATCCAGATCGGCGCGGTGCGGATCACCGAGGATCAGCAGGTGGCGGATGAATTCCAGGTTTTAATAAAGCCTAAGGTCTACCGGCGCTTAAATCGCCGGGTCAGCAAATTGACGGGCATCAAGGAATCCCAGCTCAAGGAGCAGGGCATTCCCTATCCCGAGGCGATGGAGCAATTCCGCGCCTGGTGCGGCGAGGATATCGTGTTCCTTACATGGGGCTTTGACGACATCACCATCCTCCGGGAGAATCTCCGGCTTTACGGCCTGGATGAAAACTGGACGAATAAATGGTACAATGCTCAGATGATCTTCAATGCCCAGACCGACGGCTCCAATGCTCAAAAGGCGCTGAAGACCGCGCTGGAGATCTTTGAGATCACCCCGTCCCGTCCTGCCCACGATGCGTTGGGCGATGCCTACCACACGGCGCTGATCTGCGCCAGACTGGATCTGAAACGGGGAACAGAGGAATACGGTCAGGCGCTGAAAAACCACGAGAACGGCTTCCACGGGGCAGAACTGCCCGGCTGCATAGACCGCAAGGTGTTTCACGATTTTGCGGATAAGGCCGCGGCCCTCAGCGCTATGGCCGGCAAGGATAACAAATGCCCCCTGTGCGACAGGCAGATGCTGGGCTCCCGTTGGTTTGCCCAGCCGGGCCGCCGGTATATGGACCTGGCTACTTGCCCGGAGCACGGTAAGTTTTTGATCCGGGTGCGGCTGTCCGATCAGCCCGACGGTCTGGTGCGCGTCAGCAGGCTCACCTACGAAGCCACCTCGGATGCTGCGGAGGCCTATGCCCGCAGAGCGGAAAAGGCCGACCCCGAGGAGCGCAAGAGTTCGGGTCGCCGCCGTCGCCGCAGAAGCAAGCTGCCCGCCCCTACGGAAAAATAGCCGCGCAGCAATATGCTGCGTGGCTTTTACACAGGATTTGAGCATGGGAGGAACCATATGATCTATGGAATATTGGCTGCCGGGATTTTGGCGGTGCTTTTGCTGGCTGTCTACTGGTGCTACCGCATGGCTTTCTATGCCGACCGGAGTGTGCCGCAGGAGGAGTATCCGCTGCCCAAGGGCAAGATCTATGAGCCTTGCCGGGAACAGATCAAGAGCTGGATCCGCCAGATCCGGGAAATGCCCCACGAGGACGTGGAGATCACCTCTTTCGATGGCCTGAAGCTCCGGGGAAGATTCTATGAGTATGCTCCGGATGCGCCCATTGAGCTGCTGTTTCACGGCTACCGGGGAACCTCGGAGCAGGATATGTCCGGCGGTGTGCTGCGGTGCCACCTGGTAGGACACAGCGCGCTGCTGGTGGATCAGCGGGCCTGCGGCGCCAGCGAGGGCAATAAGATCACCTTTGGTATCAACGAAAGCAAGGATTGCCTCAGCTGGATCGATTATGTGCAGCAGCGGTTTGGAACGCAGCGGAAGCTGATCCTTTGCGGTATGTCCATGGGTGCGGCAACGGTGCTGATGGCGGCAGGAAGGCCGCTGCCGTCCAGCGTGGTGGGCGTGCTGGCAGATTGCGGCTACACCTCTCCCAAAGAGATCATCTGCAAGGTGATCCGCCAGATGAAGCTGCCGCCGAAGCTGTGCTACCCCTTTGTGCGCCTGGGGGCAAGGCTGTTTGCAGGCTTCGACCTGGAGGAGGATTCGCCCCTGGAGGCCATGTCCCGCTGCCAGGTGCCGGTGATCCTGTTTCACGGGGAGAGCGACGATTTTGTCCCCTGCGATATGAGCCGCCGAAACTTTGAGGCCTGCAGCGCGAAAAAAGAATTGGTTACTGTACCAGGCGCGGGACACGGGCTATCTTACTTCGTGCAGCCGGAGCGGTATCTGCAGGCAGTACGGGATTTCTTTCGAGAGGTGTGACCCCAATGAGAGAGTATGAAATGGTAAGAGAAATTAAAAATCTTTGCCCCAACAATCAGATGCGGGACATTTTCTTTGAAGAAGTGGAGACCGAAGATCCGGCGGAATATGTGCGGCAAATGCTCAAGGGTAACGCGGTGACGGTGTCAGCAGAGCGGGAAAGCAGCGGTGTAGTCACCGTGTATGCCGACTGCGACGGCTTGATTCAGAAATTTATCTTCACCCCGGTGTAAACTATGAAAGCAGCAGTCTTGCGACTGCTGCTTTTTTTTGCCGTGAGGAGGGTTGATGTTTAAGCAATGGGGTAAAAGCGCTCGCCAAACAGGGTGTGCAGCAGCAGGTAAACGGCATCGTCCTGCTCCACGGTTCCACTGCCGTCCAAATCTGCCGGAGCAGCACCTAAGGGATACTCTTCTGCCCCAAACAAGGTGTGCAGCAGCAGGTATACGGCATCGTGATAGTTCACAGTACCATCGCCGTTCATATCGCCGGCAAAATAGAGTCTGTGTCCGCAGGCACTGCAAAGGCCGCCTTGATAGCCGTGGGTATGACCCATTTCCCACACCCGGATATATTCAATGAAGCAGCCGCCGATAGTGTGCAGGCTTGTACCCAGATATGAGAAAGAAAAATCCTTGCAGCTGACCCAATCAGAGGTCTTACCCTGGTTGGTTCCGCCAATAAAATAGGTGTTCATAGGGCCAACTTCCACATCATCCACATACAGGTAGATCATATTGCTTCCGTCGGTGTGGACACAGTTTTCCAGGCGAAATATATGCTCTGCTGTGGTGTCGATGCCTGTGCCGGCAAAGGAAACACCGTAATTATGGTAGTTTCCGGCGGTGCGGGTGCCAAAGGCAAAGAAATCGTTTTTGTGCCTGCGGTAGAAATAGCAGGTATCGGGCGCGGTGCTGGTGTTGGCCTCGGCAAAGAGCAGCGCACCGTCGGCGTTGTCCGTCCAGGTGCCGGAGCTTTTCCACTCCACTGCCCAGGGCTGATCGTGGTACAGGCGGATGGCCTTCTGCAGGGCAAACTGGGTTCTTTGATACAAGCCACCCGTGATGCTGCCGGCGGTCATGGTGAGGGTGTTTTCGGTATTGCTACCGGTGGGAATGCTGACCAGAGCGTCATCCCTGGTCTCCCAGCAATAGCTGTGCAGCGCAATGGGATCGGTACGGTCTGCCACATAGCTGTCGCCGCAGCCGGCGCAGGTGTAGGTAGTGTAGCCGCCCTCGGTGTAGGTGGGCTTGGTTACCGTGGCAATGTAGCTGTGGTAATGGGTTTTGCCGTTCTCCCAAACCTGGATATAGCCGATGCTGCAGCCGCCGATGGTATGGGGACTGGTGCCAAGGTAGGAGAAAGTGAAGTCTTTGCCGCTGACCCAGTCAGAGGTCTCCTTTTTGTCTGTTCCACCAATATAGTGGGAATTCATAGGACCCACTTCCACATCGTCCACATACAGGTAGATCATATTGCTGCCGTCAGTGTTGATGCGGTTTTCCATGCGGAAGGTATGGTTCAAGGTGGTGTCGATGCCGGTGCCTGCAAAGGATACACCGTAATTGTGGTAATTTCCGGCGGTGTAAGAGCCAAAGGCAAAGAAATCGTTATTATGCCTGCGGTAGAAATAATAAGCGTCCGTCGTTGAGCTGGAATTGGACTTGGCAAACAGCAGCGCACCGTCGGTGGTATCTGCCCAGGTGCCGGAGCTTTCCCATTCCACCGCCCAGGGCAGGTCGTGCCTCAGGCGGATGCCCTGACTCATGGTAAAGCGGGTTCTGGAATACACCCCATTGGTAATGGTGCCGTGGGTCATCGTCAGGTCATTTTTCGTGTTACCATCGGTATTGACGCTGACCAGCGCATCGCCCTGGGTCTCCCAACGGAAGCTCAGAGGGTCCCGCTGACCGGGCTTGGCGGTAATGACCACATTTCCGGTGACCTTGGAAATGCGCACCCGATTTCCGTTAAGGCAGCTGCCGGTGATGTCTGCACCGTTCATAGTCACAGAAACTTCCAGGGGCAGGGAGGCATCCAGAGGCGACAAGGTGGCTTCAAAGGGTTCGCCGGAAACGATGGATCTGGTCGTTCCCTCAAGCGCCACCACATCCTTCAGCTGGAAGGTAACATCGTAAGTGGCAAGGCTGCTGTTTTTCCGCACAGCAGAAACGAAAGCGTTGGTGATGGTGTCCATGCCCGGATTATCCGGGTGCAGGCTGTCGCCCATCAGCATATAAAATGCCTGGCTGTCGCTGGAGATACCGCAGTTATGCAGGTCTACCGTATGCACACCGAAATGTTCTGCCAGCTGGCAGATATCGGCGTTGAAGGCGGTGGGCTGGTTGCTGGAATTAACCCTGGGCAGCAAGGTGAAGCAATAAACCTCAGCGTCGGGATAGGCCTTGCTGATCTTGTGCAGGATGATGGCATAGGCCTCCATACTGGTGGTGGGCTGGGCATAAGTGACGCCCGAATCGCCGCTTTGTATCAGCTGAGCGAAATCAATGGCCTCAAAGCTGCCCAAGGTGCTGGGGTAGGTGTAATAGTCGTTGGTGCCCAGAAAGATGGCAATCACATCCGGCGTCTGTCCGGCGTTGCTGCCGGTGTTGTCGTGGAGCTGGACGCAGCGATCCACATAGGCACCAACGGTGCCGGAACGCTCCTTCAGCAGACAGGAGCCGCTCCAGGAGTTATTCACCAGGATATCCCATCCAAGAGTTTCTGCGGCCTGGTACCACCAGGTGCTGGCAGCAGATACCTCGAAGCCGCTTCGGGGATAGTAGATCGCACCGCCTGCGATGGTCGAGTTGGTGGTGCTTGCGGCGCTGCCATTGGAGTGATTCGAAAAGGTGGAAATGGAGTCGCCTAAAATGGAAAAGGTTTTCTTTTGGTCGGTCTGCTCACTTGCAAATGTCATTACCGGCATCAAGCTGAGCAGCGTTACCAGCACCAGAAACACGCATAGCAGACGCTTAATAAAAACTGCATTCATAAATAAGATTCCTTTTTGCAAATATTAGGGTGTGTAACAGTTCTTATGGTTTTGAAAGCATTAGAAAGGTTACGGTGAGGAACTCATAAAGCCATTCGTATGGGTAAAAACAGGTATTATCAGTATAGTTTATCGGGCAGAAATCGTCAAGGTTAGATACCGAACGCAGAGTCCCTAAATAGTACTTCTCTTTGCTTTTTGGGAGGAATTGCATATTTCCATTTTCAGCATGATGTGCTATAATGAAACCAACTTTAACAGATAGAAGGGAAGCATATGTCTAGTCCGCAGCCCAATCAGCGTCAGTTGATGATGGCAAACGAACCGATCCACAAGATCATCCCCAGAATGGCGGTTCCTACCATCATTGCATTTTTAATTAACTCCATTTACAGCCTGGCGGATACCTATTTCGTCAGCTCCCTGGGCACCAACGCCACCGCTGCGGTGAGCGTTAACGCATCGCTGGATCAGCTGATCATGATGTGCGGTTCTATGCTGGCGGTGGGCGCCAACAGCTATATTGCCCGGCTTCTGGGTCAGGGCGACCAAAAGAAGGCCAGCCAGGTGCTGTCCACCTCATTTTTCTCAGCTGCGGCTCTGGGCACGCTGCTGATGGTGTTTGGCATCCTGTTTATGACTCCCATGGTCCGCTTACTGGGCGCGACCCCCACCTGCGAGGAATATTCCGTGGAGTATGCCACCTATGTGCTGATGGCAGCGCCCTTTATGGCCTGTAACTTTGTTATGAACCAATGCCTGCGGTCTGAGGGCAGCGCTACGCTCAGCATGATCGGCATGGGCATTGGCGGCGTCATCAACTGCATTCTGGATCCCATCTTTATTTTCAATTTGGATATGGGCGTGGCGGGTGCATCCCTGGCTACCGCCATTTCCAAGTGGATCAGCTTTGCGATCCTGGTGTTCCCCTACATTACCCGCCGCAGCGTGCTGCGGCTGTCCATCCGTAATTTCCATCCCAGCCGGGACATCGTTTCCAAGGTGGTCAGCATGGGATCTTCCTCCATGTTCCGCAGCGGTCTGGCTGTGGTCACCGGTATTATGCTCAACGATCTGGCAGGCAATATCTCCGACTCTGTACTGGCAGGTATCGGTGTGACCAACAAGATCATGATGTTCCCCTTTGGCATTATTCTGGGCTTCGGCAATGGCTTCCAGCCGGTGGCAGGCTTCAACTGGGGCGCTAAGCGGTATGACCGGGTGGAAGAGAGCTATCGGTTTTCCTCCCGTGTGGCGCTGATCGGCTCGGTGGTGATGGCGGTGATCCTGGCGGTGTTTGCCGACCCCATCATCGTGCTGTTTGCGGGCACCGACCTGGAGATGCGCAAGCTGGGCGCTTTGTGCATGGTGACCCAATGCATCGCGCTGCCCATCCACGCTTGGGTAGCCATCGTGAATATGCTGTGTGTGGGACTTGGCAACGCAAAGGGTGCGTTCCTGCTGGCAACTGCCCGTCAGGGCAGCTGCTTTGTGCCGATTCTTTATCCTCTGGCATGGGCGTTCGGTGCCTACGGCGTGGCGTCGGTCCAGGCTCTGGCCGACCTGCTGACCTTAGCTCTGGCCATTCCCATCGCTGTCTCTATGACCAAGAAGATCCGCCAGACTAAGCAAGATGCGTTAGAAGAGTATGTAAACTGAGAACCTGTATACGCGGTAAAAAACGGGATGCCCTTAGGCGGGCTCACATAGGGATTTGTACGGTTTTGAAAGAATCTTTTTCCTCACAAAAAATCCATCGTCCTTGCAATACATCCAGTATTACTTCGTCCTCTGGATATTCTTGTGAGAAAAAATCTTTCCTTCAAAACTGCA
>JAZPXW010000145.1:0-2170 GCA_045543895.1 Faecousia sp. | reverse complement strand
ATACGCATTGGGGTGTTTCTTTCTTATCTGTGCTTTTTTCTACTGCAGAGAAACAAAACAAATTCTCCAATCAAGCCTATCATATCCAGGATTGGGGTATCGCTGCTGATGACATCCAGCACATCCCAACCAATGGATTGTTTCATAAACCTGCTTTCTTTGAATTCCTCTAGTGTATCGCAAATTGCATACCATACGTTTCTCATTCGATTTTAACTCCCGGTCACCAAGAAGTTGATTTTGTAGGGGGGCATTCCATATGCCCCCGCTTGTATCTTTCCATTTTGCCAACGGGCGGATATAGCACTCCAGAGTAGTTTCTCTTGCCGCTTTGCGGCAATTCACCTTCAATCCGCCCCTACGGTTCTTTAAGCGCCTGTAACGAAGGCTTTGATCAGGAAATAGCCGATCACCACAAAGCCCAGGACGATACGGTAGTAGCCGAAGGCGGCGAAATTGCGCTTGCGGACATAATCCATCAGTGCCTTGATCACCAGCATACTGACGACGAAGCTGACCACCGTGCCCACCAGCAGGATCAGAAGCTCTGTACCGGTGGCGGTGACACCCTCCAGCATGAACTTCAGCACCTTCAGAGCGCTGGCGCCCAGCATGGTGGGGATGGCCAGGAAGAAGCTGAATTCCGCGCCTGCGCTGCGGCTGACGCCCAGCAGGATCGCACCCAGAATGGTGGAACCGGAGCGGGATGTACCGGGGATCAGAGACAAACACTGGAACGCGCCGATCAGCAGAGCAGTCTTATAGTCGATCTTGTTGACAGAATCGATCTTGGTCTCCCGCTGCTCGTTGATCCGCTCCACAAACAGGAATGCTACACCGTAGAGGATCAGGGTTATGGCCACCACGATGTAATTATAAAGATGGGCATCCATCCAGTCGTCCAGCAGAAGGCCCAGCACAGCGGAAGGAGCCACAGCTACGATCACCTTGATCCACAGCACCCAGGTGTTGTGCTTCTGTTTATAGTTTTTCTTCTCGGAGAAGGGATTCAGCTTATGGAAAAACAGCACCAGCACCGCGGCGATGGCGCCCAGCTGGATCACCACCTGGAACATCTCATAAAACTCAGGACTGACCTTCAGCTTCACAAATTCATCCAGCAGGATCATATGTCCCGTGGAAGACACGGGCAGCCACTCGGTGATGCCCTCCACAATGCCGAACAATACAGCCTTCAAGATTTCAATAAACATATCTACACTCCTTGACCAACAGAATGGACAATGGATAATGGACAGTGGAGAGTTGTGGTATCGCCTGCGGCGATTCATTATCATAAGTCGGCAAAGCCGACACCTTCACTGTCCATTGTCAATTTTCAATTGTCATTTTTATTATTGTTTTGTATATCATACTCCGAAACCGTCATTTTTTCAATCATAATTTCCGTGTTCACAAATTGGGGCTGTAGTATTAACAATTTATTCACCTAAGCCGCCATTATTCGGGTATAATGAAGGAAACTCAAACTTTACCCTTTCTGCAGCATTCCCTGTAGGGACTGACCTCCCGGGCGGTCCGTCACATGGGCATAGGCTTGCAGAAGCGGACCGTCGGGATCGATAGTCCCTACATTTTGTAATTGGAGGTAACTTATATGGCTATTTCTGTTTTGATTGTTGAAGACGACCGCAATATCCAGGAGCTGCTGCAGCTGTATCTGGAGAAGGAAGGTTACGCTGTTACCGTGGCATCCGACGGCGGCCAGGGTCTTGCCAAGTTCCGGGCCATCAAGCCCGACCTGGTGCTGCTGGACGTGATGATGCCCGTTATGGACGGCTGGGCTGTCTGCAAGGCCATCCGTGCCGATTCCCAGACCCCCATCATCATGCTCACTGCCAAGGGTGAGACCGACGACAAGGTCTCCGGTCTCAAGTCCGGTGCTGACGACTATGTGACCAAGCCTTTCGAGATGAAGGAGCTGCTGGCAAGAATCGAGGCGGTTCTGCGCCGTACCGGCGGTACCCCCGCCCAGGAGAGCTCCCGCCGACTGGTGTTTGACAAAATGACCATCGATATGGATGCCTTTGAACTGATCATCGACGGCAAGAAGGTGGATACCCCTCCCAAGGAGATGGAGCTGCTGTTCTACCTGGCTTCCTCTCCCAACCGGGTCTACACCCGCAATCAGCTGCTGGACGAGGTCTGG
>JAZPXW010000144.1:0-7270 GCA_045543895.1 Faecousia sp. | reverse complement strand
AGTGGACATTGTACCAGTTGAAGGGAGCCTTGAACTGGGAGTCGGTGGGGCCTGCGAAGAAGTTCAGGCAGCCGTCGAAGCCCAGAATGTCGTCAGCCTGCTCGATAACGGGCTTGACAGGAGCGAAGCAGACCACATCGTCGTAGCCGGTGCCGCCGGTGAGGCTGCGCAGGTACTCGGTAGCGTTCTCCATGCGGGTATTCACATAGTGCAGCTCGATGCCGTTAGCCTTAGCTTCCTCTACGGTGTAGATGGTAGCGGCTCTTTCCAAACGGGCTTCGTCGATATCGGTGACAACCAGCAGGCTGGGCTTGCGGTCGCAGTGGATAGCGTAGTCGATAGCAGCCAGACCCATGGGACCCACGGAAGCCAGCAGTGCCATCTTGCCGCCTTCCTTAATGCCCATCTCGTGGACATAGGAACCGGCCTTGGTGTGGTACATAGCGTGGAAGGTGCCGATAACGCAGCTCAGAGGTTCAGCCAGGGAGCCGTAGTAGTAGGTATCGGAGTCGTAGGGCAGCAGGCAGTTTTCCAGCAGGGTCTCGATGGGAACATTGCCGTACTGTGCGTTGCCGCCGCAGTAGTTGTAGGAGTAGCCGGGAGCCATCTGGCTGCCGTTATGGTAGTGAGCGGGCTGGATAACGAACTTGTCGCCAACCTTGTACTTGTGCTTCCAGTTTTCGCCCACTTCCACGATATCACCGCAGAACTCGTGGCCTACGATGGTGGGGTTCTCATGGCAGTTGTCGGGAACGCGCTTGTGGTCGCCGCCTTCGATGGCTGCCTTGTAGGAAGACATGCACAGGCTATCGGAAACCACGCGGATACGAACGCCGTCGGGGCCGATCTCGGGCAGGGCTACGTCATCCAGACGCAGGTCCATCTTACCGTGGATACGAACAGCTTTGGTATTCATCAAATAATTCCTCCTGATATGTGTAAATTAGTTTTTCTCGTGTTCAATGAGCTTCCAGGTAGCGTCGATCAGGTTCTGGAACATGGGGTTCTCCATAGCCTTGATGATGAAGCTCTGGCGGGGCGTGTTGATATCCTCACCGGAGATCTGGAACATACCGTACCGGTCACACAGACCGCGCAGACGCTCCAGCTGGGCGGGGGTGTTGCGGGTGGGCATATAGGTGACGGCGGTGACGCCCTCTTCCTTCAGACACTCAAACACATCGTCCAGGTAGTCGTCCTCAAACTTCTGTGCCTTCTTATCGCCGGTGACGCTGTCGCCAACGTCGCCCAGGTATGCGTAGCACAGGTATGCGTCCACTTCTTTGCACAGCTTGACCATATCGGGCAGCTTGGGGCATTCGTCGGTAGCGTCGATGAAGATCTTAGGAACGAAGGTGCCCTTGAGCATGCCCAGAACATCGTACTCGTAGAAGGGATACTCGGTATCGCTCAGCAGAGTCTTCTGCTTTTCGGACAGGTTCATGCCCAGGCTCGTCAGCTTGTCGATCATACCCTGTCCCTTGCCAACCTGCTTTACCAGCTCAATGGCCAGAGCGTACATCAGATGCCGCTCGGTAACGCCGCCGTTTTCATGGGCCATAGACAGGGGCAGCACATCCCGGTCGTAGTCCAGCTCCACGCCCACCAGCGCATTGATTTCCTCGATCATCTGGCGGTTGCGGGCATGACGGGCAGCCTGGTAGGGCTTAAAGAACTCGGTGAGCACATCGATCTTGTCGTGGGGTACAGACTGGATGGTCATGTAGCTCACACCCACCTGGTCGGGGTTGTTGGTGCGGCGGCCTTCCAGACGGGTGCCGTCCATGGAGACACGGGCTTCCATGCCGATGGTCACGGGCATATCCACGATGGCAGCGGCCTCCAGGAATTCCTTGGCACCGGAGATGGAATCGTGGTCGATGATACCGGCGGTGCACAGACCCTCCATCCGGGCTGCGTACACAGCGGCGGTGGGGGAGTAGGGGGAGAAGGAGTAGGTGGTGTGGATATGGTTATTGATGTACTGGGGAACCATGGGAGGGAAGGTGGTGTCCTTCAGAACCTCACGCAGGTTTGCCAAACGCTCTTCCTTGGTGGGAGCGTTCAGTTTGTTTAAAATGGAAATATCGATCATGCTTGCACCTCTTAGTTCAGCATGACCTGACCGCCGGTGACGGGGATTGACTGACCGGTCTCATACTTCTGCTCTACGCAGTACATAACGGCGCGGGCGACGTCGATGGGCAGGCAGCCACGGTTCATGGGAACCTTGGACTCATAGAAGCGGCGGACATCCTCAACGGTCTTGGCACCGGGAACCTTACCAGCCTCCAGATACTGCACAAACAGGCCACGGACGGGGTCGCTCCACAGGGGACCGTCCAGATAGTTGCCGGGGCAGATGGCGTTGACCTTGATGTTGTAAGCGGTCAGCTCCAGAGCCCAGGACTGCACCAGACCGATGGCGCCGAACTTGGAACCAGCGTAGGCGAAGTTCTTGTTGGAGCCTTCCAGACCGGACTTGGAGGACATAGCGATGATGTCGAACATAGCCTCGGGGTCAGCCTCGTGCTGTGCCTGCATGATGAGGGAGGCGTACTTGGCGCACAGGAACAGGCCGGTGTAGTTGATGGCAGTGACGAACTCAAAATCCTTCTGCTCGAAGGTGGCGATGGGGCCGGAGCGGACAACACCTGCGTTGGCGACCATGATATCCAGACCACCGAACTTTTCCACAGTCTGGCTCACCAGAGCGGCGACACTTTCCTCATTGGAAACATTGACGCTGATTGCGCAAGCGCGCTCACCCATCTCGGCAGCTACCTGCTCAGCCAGGGGCTGGTTCATATCCGCAATGACGATGGTTGCGCCTTCCTTGTACAGCTCCTCGGCAATGCCCTTGCCGAAGCCCTGGGCAGCGCCGGTAACGATGGTGATCTTACCTGCCAGACGGCCGGTGCCTGCGGGCCGGTTATGGATGTTTTCTTTGGCAATTTCCTGCCACTTGGTCATGTCTACGCTCATAATACATTCTCCTCTGCAGTTTATTTAAAAACTTTTTTGGTACGCGTATTCCCACTGCTGGGCGCAGCAGGCAAACATACTTTTACGATTACCATTATACAACTTTATCCTCTTTAGTTCAATACTGAAAATGAGCAATTACATTGAAAATCATCCGTAAAAAGTAACAAAAAAACCGGCATCTTTTTGGAGATGCCGGCAGTTTTCAGAGTAATGCACAAAGCTCGTCGCAGATGCCCAGATCCCAGGCAAGGCGGGAGAGAACATACTTATCCCGGATATCCTTGGTGGCGAGGAAGGTGCGCTTGGCGGTTTCTTTGTCAATATTCAGCTTCTCAATGCCGAGGGCATCCAGCAGCTGGGAAAGTGTTTCATACGAGGGGATCTCATCTTCGATGATCTGCGCGATGGCAGGCCAGTTTCTTTGGATGGTGTCAAACCGGGCGGGGTGGGTCTCCTTGCGGTATTTGCCCTCTTTGGCTTCCAGAGCGATCATGGTTTCCGCGCTGCGCCCCAGGAAATCCCGGAGGGTCTTACTCCAGCTATCGTAGCAGAAGTCATTTACAAATCGCTGCGCCTTTTCTATGTCGGGGGTCATAGCCTTCACCGCCTCGTACAGCTTGGCGGCTACCAGGGTGGCCTGGGCGCATTGGATGCCGTGGAGATCCACAGGTGTGCCGAATTCCAGCCCACGCATATCCCACACATGGGAGAAATAATGCTCCACACCGGAGGCAGGGCGGGAGACCCCGGCATAGGTCATGGCAATGCCGCCGATGACCAAGCCCTCAAACACCGCACGGATGGCGGCATCCTCCCGCTTCAGCAGCCCTTCCGCATTGTCCACGCACTTTTGAAGCGCTGTACGGATCAGCTGCGCCACTTCCTCACAGTAGTATTCTCCGGTAATGATATGTGCGATGCGCCATTCGGCGATGCTGATGTACTTGGCGAGCATATCGCCCAAGCCGGATTTCAGCATATGCAGCGGCGCGTTCTTCAGAATGTCGATGTCGCCCAGAATCACATCTGCACAGCGGGTGTTCAGGGAGACCTTCAGGCTGTCCCTTGCCATGGATGAGGTGGCGGAGGCATAGCCATCCATAGAGGGAGCGGTGGCAACGATGATATAGCGGTGACCGGTGGTACAGCTGAGGATCTTGCCAATGTCATTGATCACACCGGAGCCCACAGCAATAATCAGGTCGCAGCTGTAGTCGTAGTGGAGCATAAGAGACCCCACCGCCTGCTCATCCGGCTCCAGGGCGGCATCCGGGAAAATGTAGCGGCTGTAGCGGATGTTTTGCGCATCCAGCAGGTCGCAAACCGCCTTGCCGGCAGCCTCGTAGGTATTCACATCCGCCAGGATGAAGGGCTTCTTTGCCCCGTATTTTGCGATAATGCCGGGCAGCTGGGAAATGACACCGTTTCCTACGATCACATCGTCGATGGTGGCGGTGTGGCGCTTGCCGCAGGGGCAATTTTCTGCTTTCAAATAGTGTTCCATAATACCTCCTGGGGGTGCAGCATTTTCTTGATTATACCACGCAGACCCATAAATTGCAAAAGGATTCTTTGCCCCCATTGCTTGACATCGACCGGCAATATGATATATTGAATATAGAACATAAAAAGGGGAGATAGATATGAAGAAAACCCTAAGTGCGCTGCTGGCAGCCTTGCTGATCGTGGCAATGGTTGGCGGCGCTGCTGCCGCATTTGCGGCCGAAGAACCGTCGCTCAGGGAGATCCACACCCCGGAGGATCTTCTGAAAGCTGCTCAGAGCCCGAGTGGCAGCTACATTTTGATGGAAGATCTGGATATGACCGGCATCCCCTGGAAAGCCTGGGACTTTTCCGGCACTCTGGACGGCAACGGTCATGCCATCTTGAACCTGACCCTCACCGAGATCGGCGATGAAAAGCCCAACTCCTGTGATGGCAACCGCAAGCTCTACGAAACATCGTACCTGGGCCTTTTCGGCACGCTGAAAAATGCGGAAGTCAAGGATCTGCAGCTGATCAATGTCCGGGCGCTGCTGGAAATCGACACCCCTTGCTTCATCGGCGGCCTGGCAGGCTATGCGGAAAATGCCACCATCACCGGCTGCACTGTCGTGGGCACTTTGGAACTGCGGGCCTTTGACCGGATGTTTGGTGTAGGCGGCGTCGTTGGCTACGGCAGCGGCAAGGTACAAAACTGCGAGGTTGATGTGACCCTCATCACCACCGATACCGATGCCACCACCAAGGACGAGCAGTTCCTGGGCGGTGTGTACGCCACCGGTTTTATGGATGTGCGGGATTGCCATGTGATCATCGATGGCTATACCTCTGAGCATGGCTATGTCCATAACGGCGGCATCGTGGGTATGTATATGGAGTACCCCTTAGGCACCGGCAAGAAGGGCTATGTCACCGGCAACCATGTTTCCGGTAAGATCACCTTCTTTGAAGACAATGACAACCGCCGTGCCTACTGCAAGGCCTATGTGGGCGAAGCTTTGGTCGACTACTATATTCTGGACAATAACACCCAAGATTTTAAGCGGGATGAGCGGTACGAATATTCCGTTGAACTGCGCCCCGAGATGTGCGAAAACCCCTCCTATACGGAAAGCGTGGTAGCGGGCAACTGCAACACCTACGGTCATACCGAGTACACCTGCGAGGGCTGCGGCTATAGCTACAATGACAATTACACCCTCTTTACCCATACGGTCAGCGTGTGGACGCAGAAGGAAGCCCCCACCCTGGAAAAAGAGGGCATCGAGCAGGGTAACTGCGATGGCTGCGGTATCCAGCAGACCCGTACCGTACCCAAATTAGAGCCGGAGCCTACCACCACAGCCGCTCCCGAAACGGAGCCTCAGAAGGAGACACCGAAACCCCAGGCTCCCAAAAAGGAAAAGAACCATTTGCCCCTGATCATGGCGATCTCCATCGTGGTGATCTGCTCGGTAGCATTGGTGGCTCTGCTGGTGAAGGAGCATAAGCGCAAGCGCCGCCGCGCCAAGAGAAAGGGCGGCAAATACAACCGATAAAAGCCTCGAAAATAACTGCCAAAAGATTTTTTCAATTTTGTGATTTTGTCACAGAACCCTTTCGCGTCTGCGGATATAATAAGGTTACAAAATAGATGTTAGGAGGCAGTTACCATGAAACTGAACAACAAAGTTGCGATCATTACCGGCGGCAGCCGTGGAATCGGTCTTGCCACAGCCAAAGCGTTTTTGAAAGAGGGCGCCAAGGTGGTCATCACCGCCAGCTCTCCCGAAACTGCCCAAAAGGCAGTTACCCATTTGAAAGAAGAGTTTCCCCAGAGCCATGTGGAGGGCATCAGCCCCAACCTGGCATCTTTGGAAGAAGTCAGCAAGGCCTTTGCGGATGTGGCATCCCGGCTGGGCAGCCTGGATATCCTGGTGAACAATGCGGGAATGTCCGAAAGAACTCCCTTTGAGAACTACACCCAGGAGCAATTTGACAAGGTGATGGATCTCAATGTCAAGGGCGTGTTCAATGCCGCCCGTGCAGCTGTTGACCATATGATCCCCCAGAAAAGCGGTGTGATCCTCAATACCTCGTCTATGGTCAGCATCTATGGCCAGCCGGCAGGCCTGGCATACCCCACTTCCAAATTCGCGGTGAACGGTCTGACGCTGTCTCTGGCCCGTGAGCTGGGACCCAAGGGTATCCGGGTCAACGCAGTCGCCCCCGGTATTACTGAGACCGATATGATGAAGGCAGTTCCCAAGGAGATCATTGATCCCATGATCCAGCAGATCCCCCTGCGCCGCCTGGGTCAGCCGGAGGACATCGCCAACGCATTCGTATTCCTGGCATCCGAGGACGCTTCCTACATCACCGGTGTGGTGCTCAGCGTGGATGGTCTCGCCAGAAGCTAAAATATTACTATAAAAATAGGAGGATAACAAAATGTCTGCGATTCATGTAAATAAGAATAATTTCCAGGAAGAAGTTTTGAATAGCGATAAGCCCGTTCTGGTAGATTTCTGGGCTCCCTGGTGCGGTCCCTGCCGTATGGTGCTGCCCATCATCGAAGAAATTGCCGAAGAGAATGAGGATATCAAGGTGGCCAAGATCAATGTGGATGAGGAGCCGGAGCTGGCAAACCAGTTCGGCGTTATGACCATCCCCACCCTGTATGTGTTCAAGAACGGTGAGGCGGTGATCCACCGCTCCGGCGCACTGCCCAAAAATCAAATCCTGGCAATGGTAAAATAACACCTCGATATTTACAACAAGAAGGCCCCCTCTGACGAGG
>JAZPXW010000143.1:0-11481 GCA_045543895.1 Faecousia sp. | reverse complement strand
CCACATTTTCGTCGTTGGCAGGATCCTCCTCCAGATACTCGATAATGTCATAAACATCCACCACAGAGTATACGGGGAAACCAAACTGCTCTTCGATCTCCTGCATAGCACCCTTTTCGCCTTGGCCCTTTTCCTTGCGGTCAACCATGATGAAGGTAGCAATCACTTTCGTGCCTTCCAGGTGCTTCAGGATCTCCATGCTTTCACGGATGGCGGTGCCGGCTGTGATCACATCCTCAATGATGTCGATCTCCTCACCTGCCTGGGGTACATAGCCGACGAACACGCCGCCTTCGCCGTGGTCCTTCACTTCCTTGCGGTTGAAGAAGAAGGGCAGGTCAAGGCCATTCTTGGACAGCGCAACCGCAGCAGAAATAGACAGGGAGATACCCTTATAGGCAGGACCGTACAGAACTGCTTCCTTCTTGCCCAACTTTTCCATGTAGGCTCTGGCGTAAAACTCACCCATCTTGGTGATCTGGTCGCCGGTCTTGATCATACCGGCATTCACGAAATAAGGGATCTTCCGGCCGGACTTGGCAGTAAAGTCGCCAAACTTCAAAACACCTGCGCCCTGCAGGAATTCGATAAACTCTCTCTTATACGCTTCCATATTCTTTCTCCTTAGTCGCAGAATTCAGCCACGCAGCGCTCGTAGGCAGCCACGGGATCGGCAGCAGCGGTAATGGGACGACCCACGACAATATAATCAGAGCCGATCTCCTTGGCAGCAGCGGGAGTCATAACACGCTTCTGGTCACCCACACCGCCATCGGCAAAACGGACGCCGGGAGTCACGGTGATGAAGTTCTTGCCGCAGGTATCGTGTACCTTGCCTGCCTCCAGAGGGGAGCAAACAATGCCGTCAAGACCGGCTTCTTCGGCGCACTTTGCATAGTGCATAACCACCTGGTCGATTGGAGCGTGGATCATCAGATCGTTTTCCATGCTCTCCTGGTCGGTAGAGGTCAGCTGGGTCACCGCGATCAGCAGAGGACGGGTGCCGTCGGGGCGGGTCAGCCCCTCCAGGGCAGCCTTCATCATGTTCTTGGTGCCGGCGGCATGGAGGTTGGTGATGTCCACATCCAGGTTGCGAAGCACAGCCATTGCCTTCTTGACGGTGTTGGGGATATCGTGCAGCTTCAGATCCAGGAAGATCTTATGTCCACGGGCCTTGATCTCTTTCACGATGGAAGGGCCTTCCGCATAGTAAAGCTCCATACCGATCTTCACAAAAGGCTTTTTGCCGGTAAACTTATCCAAAAACGCGAAAGTCTGCTCGGCAGAAGCAAAGTCACAAGCTACGATTACGTCCTTACCCATTATTTTGCGCCTCCTATAATTTCACTTAATGTGTTGATTCTGTACTTATCCATAGTTTCGGGAAGTTTTTCCACGATGTCACGGCAGATATAGGGATTGACCAGGTTGGCAGCACCCACCTCAACGGCGGTAGCACCTGCCAGCATCATTTCGATCACATCCTCCGCGCTGGAAACACCGCCCATGCCCACTACTGGGATCTTCACAGCATTTGCCACCTGGTAGACCATACGGACCGCTACCGGGAAGATGGCGCTGCCGGAGAAGCCGCCCATCTTATTGGCGATGACGGGTCTTCTGCGGTTCAGGTCAATGCGCATACCCAGCAGCGTATTGATCAGGCTGATACCGTCCGCGCCTGCATCCTCGCAGGCCTTGGCGATGGAAACAATATCCGTAACATTGGGAGAAAGCTTCAAAATCACCGGCTTGGTGGTGACCTTCTTAACAGCGGCGGTCACTTCTGCTGCTGCCTTGGGGGCAGTGCCGAAGCTCATACCGCCGCCGTGAACATTGGGGCAGCTGATGTTGACCTCCAGCCAGCCTACCTGTTCTTCCTTATCCAGTTTTTCGCAGGTATAGGCATAGTCCTCCACGGAAAAGCCGCTGACATTGGCCATAACCGGCTTGTGGAAAACCTTTTTCAGCTCCGGCAGCTCGTGAGAAATAACCTTCTCCACACCGGGGTTCTGCAGCCCCACCGCATTGATCATACCGGAGGGGCATTCCGCGATACGGGGTGTGGGATTGCCGAAACGGGCATCCTTAGTTGTGCCCTTGAAAGAGAATGTACCCAGGCAGTTGATGTCATAAAGCTCCGCAAACTCATAGCCATAGCCAAAGGTGCCGGAGGCGGGGATCACCGGGTTATCCAGCTGGATACCGCATAGGTTTACACTCAGTCTTCCCATAGGATCTCCTCCTTCCGCATTACGGGGCCATCCTTGCAGATGCGCTTATAGCCGGTGAGGGTCTTGCAGGAGCAGCCCATACAGGCGCCGAAGCCGCAGCCCATCCGCTCTTCAAAGCTCATCTGGCCGGAAGTGTTGCTTGCTTTATATACGGCCTTGAGCATCGGCTCCGGGCCGCAGGTATAGAAGTGGGTATAATCCACCTGCTTCAGCGCATCGGTCACAAAACCGCGAATGCCGTAGCTGCCATCCACGGTGGTCACAAACACCCGGCAGCCCAGGGCCTTGAATTCTTCTTCATAGAATATCTCTTCCTGCTTGTTAAAGCCCAGGATCACATCGGGAGTCTTCCCTTCTGCGATCAGCATCTTGGCAAGCAGATACATAGGCGGCACACCAACGCCGCCACCCAGCAGCACAGGCTTTTCCCCGGCCACGGTCAGATCATAACCGTTACCCAGACCTGTGAGGATGTCCAGCCTGCCGCTTTCCATCTTGCTCATTGCCTCAGTGCCTTTGCCTACCACCTTATAGATGATGGTGAGAACATCGCCCTGTACATCGCACACAGAGATGGGACGGCGCAGGAACATACCGTCCAGCTGAATATTCACAAACTGACCGGGCGCAGTAATGGCAGAGGTATCGCCACGCAGCTGCATCTTATATACACTGTCCGTCAGCGCAACATTGCTGACGATTTCAAAAATGCTTTGTTTCATATCTTCCTCCTTCTTTTGAATGTAGGGGAATTTTTGTAGGGCGGGTGGCTCGCTCCCGCCGCTTATGCGATAAATTATATAGCGTTATTCTGCCTTGTTCGCGTTATCCTGCTCTTTTTCTACTTTTTGATTACGCAGATAGAAAGAATTAAAGGCAATAAACAGAACACTAAAAATAGCCGTTTCAATTAATTCTTCCGGAATATCTATCACTCCACCCCGTATGTAAGCAAATATGATTTTGAGGGTGAAGAACAAAGGAAACACAATCAGAAATTGGCGAATAATACGACCAATTTTCTCTTTTTTCATTATTGTCCTCCTAACGGTAAATCCAGCAAATGTAGTGCATGGCGGGAGCAAGCCCCCGCCCTACGAGCTTTAAGCGTCGATGGTGGAAACCGTCAGAGTGGTCTCCTCCAGAACATCCAGCAGGACGCTGACAGTATCCAGAGAGGTGAACATGGTCACATTATGCTCGGTTGCGATCTGACGGATCTGGTGACCGTCGTTTGCAGTACCGTCTGCGCCAATATCCTTGGTGTTGATCACATAGGCGATGTGGCCCTGGCGCAGTGCGTAGGGGATCTCCTCACTGCCTTCGCTGATCTTACCCAGCACATGGGTACGGATGCCGTTGCTCTTAAGGAACATTGCGGTGCCGGCTGTGGCTTCAATGTTGAAGCCCAGGTTATAGAAGCGGCGGATCAGAGGCAGAGCCTCCTCTTTATCCTTGTCCGCAATGGTGGCGAACACAGTGCCGTAGTTCTGCAGGTGCATACCGGCAGCCTGGAGGGACTTATACAGCGCACGGTTGAGCTTATCGTCATAGCCGATGGCTTCGCCGGTGGACTTCATTTCGGGGCTCAGATAGGCATCCAGACCGCGGAGCTTGCTGAAGGAGAACACAGGTGCTTTGACATACCAGCGCTTCTTCTCCTCGGGGTAGATATCAAATATACCCTGCTCCTTCAGGCTCTTGCCCAAAATGACCTCGGTAGCAATGTCTGCCAGGGAGTAGCCGGTAGCCTTGCTGAGGAACGGAACCGTACGGGAGGAACGGGGATTAACCTCAATGATGAACACATTGTCATCGTTATCCACAATGAACTGGATATTGTACAGACCCACAATACCGATGCCCAGGCCCAGCTTCTTAGCATACTGCAGGATGGTACCCTTGACCTTATTGGAGATGCTGTAAGCGGGATATACGCTCATGGAGTCGCCGGAGTGGACACCGGTGCGTTCCACCAGCTCCATAATACCGGGAACGAACACATTGATGCCGTCGCAGATGGCATCTACCTCCACTTCCTTGCCCTGGATATACTTATCCACCAGAACGGGCTTGTCTTCGTCGATCTCAACAGCGGTGCGCAGGTAGTGGCGCAGCTGGCGCTCGTTGGCAACGATCTGCATGGCTCTGCCGCCCAGCACAAAGCTGGGACGAACCAGCACAGGATAGCCGATCTCCTTGGCGGCGGCGATGCCGTCTTCGATCCTGGTAACAGCCTTGCCCTTGGGCTGGGGAATGTTCAGCTCACTGAGGATCTTTTCAAAGCTGTCCCGGTTCTCTGCCCGTTCGATGGCAGCGCAATCGGTACCGATGATCTTGACGCCACGGTCCATCAGCGGCTGCGCCAGGTTGATGGCGGTCTGTCCGCCCAGGGATGCAATGACGCCCTCGGGCTTTTCAAACTCGATGATGTTCATAACATCCTCGGGGGTCAAAGGCTCAAAGTACAGCTTATCCGCGGTGGTGTAGTCGGTAGATACGGTTTCGGGGTTATTATTGATGATGATGGCCTCATAGCCGGACTTTTTAATGGTAGAAACCGCGTGGACGGTGGAGTAGTCAAACTCCACGCCCTGGCCGATGCGGATGGGGCCTGCGCCCAGCACGATGATCTTTTTCTTCTCGGTAAGCTTGGATGCGTTCTCGCCGGAGTAGGAAGAGTAGAAGTAAGGAATGTACGCGCCGGTATGGCAGGTATCCACCATTTTGAATACGGGGCGGATATTTCTTTCCTTACGGAAGCTGTACACATCGATTTCTTTCATGCCCCAGAGCTTTGCGATAAACTGGTCGCCAAAGCCCATAGCCTTTGCCTGACGGAGGATCTCCTCGTTGCCCACATTGGCTGCCAGCTTCTTTTCCATAGCTACGATCTTGCCGATGGACTCCAGGAAATAGGGAGTGATCTGAGTGACCTCATAGAGCTTTTCGACGGACTCGTTGCGGCGCAGCAGTTCTGCCACAGCAAAGATATTGTCGTCGCGGAACACCTTGATATGGTCGTACAGAGCTTCGGT
This sequence comes from Faecousia sp., assembly GCA_045543895.1. Taxonomy (GTDB): domain Bacteria; phylum Bacillota; class Clostridia; order Oscillospirales; family Oscillospiraceae; genus Faecousia. Next base: position 6,209 of record JAZPXW010000143.1, on the reverse strand, counting down.
CTCCATGGAATCGAACTTAGCCATATGGAAGTGGCACACGCCGGTCTCCAGGGAGCGTACGCCCTTGAGCAGGCATTCCTCAAGGTTGGAGCCGATTCCCATGATCTCGCCGGTGGCCTTCATCTGGGTGCCCAGGGTGTTGGCAGCAGAGGCGAACTTATCAAAGGGGAAACGGGGCAACTTGGCGATCACATAGTCCAGCGCAGGCTCAAAGGATGCGTTGGTATTGGCAATGGCGATATCCTTCAGCTCCATGCCCACGGCGATCTTGGCGGTAACCCGGGCGATGGGATAGCCGGATGCCTTGGATGCCAGCGCGGAGGAACGGGAAACTCTGGGATTGACCTCGATGAGGTAATACTCGCTGGAATTGGGGTTCAGCGCAAACTGCACATTGCAGCCGCCCTCAATCTTCAGCTCACGGATGATCTTGATAGCAGAATCGTTGAGCATCTTCCGGTCGTGCTCGGACAGGGTGAGGATAGGTGCTACCACCAGGCTATCGCCGGTGTGAACGCCCACAGGATCGATGTTTTCCATGCCGCAGATGGTGATGGCATTGTCGGCAGAGTCCCGCATGACCTCAAACTCGATCTCCTTGTAGCCCTTGACGCTCTTTTCAATAAGCACCTGATGCACAGGAGAAAGCTTAAATGCATTCAGACCCAGTTCGATCAGCTCTTCCTCGTTGTAGGCAAACCCTCCGCCGGTGCCGCCCAGAGTGAAGGCAGGACGCAGGACCACAGGATAGCCAATACGCTTGGCAGCTTCCTTGGCTTCATCGATCGAATAGGTGATCTCGGAGGGGATGGTGGGCTCGCCAATAGACTGGCACAGCTCCTTGAACATCTCCCGGTCCTCTGCCCTCTCGATGGACTCGCTGGAGGTGCCCAGCAGTTCCACACGGCATTCCTTCAAAACGCCCTTCTTCTCCAGCTGCATTGCCAGGTTCAGGCCGGTCTGACCGCCGATGCCGGGAACGATCGCATCAGGGCGCTCGTAACGGATGATCTTGGCGATATATTCCAGGGTCAGCGGCTCCATGTAGACCTTGTCCGCAATGGTGGTGTCGGTCATAATGGTGGCAGGATTGGAGTTGCACAGCACCACCTCATAGCCCTCTTCCTTCAGCGCCAAACAAGCCTGGGTGCCGGCATAGTCAAACTCCGCAGCCTGTCCAATGACGATGGGGCCGGAGCCAATGATCAAGATTTTCCGTATATCTGTTCTCTTTGCCATATCAAAAATCCTCCCGATTATAATTACAAATTCTTATAGACCGGCTTACCGTCGCAAACAGTCAGCAGGCATTTGCCGTAGAGCTTCCAGCCTTCAAAAGGTGTTGCCTTGCCCATGGAAACAAATTTCTCAGGGTCTACGGTGATTTCCTGGTTCAGGTCCCATACGCTCCAGCAATCGCCTGTGTTAAAGCCAAAGCGGCTGCAGGCATTGGTCACCAGCAGCTCCTTGAGCCGCTCCATAGTGATAATACCCGTTTTTACCAGATGGGTGTAGACCACAGGGAATGCAGTTTCGATGCCTACAACACCGAAGGCGCTGCCGGCCAGTCCCCTGCACTTTTCCTCGGCGCTGTGGGGCGCATGGTCGGTTGCGATCATATCGATGGTCCCATCCACGATGCCCGCCACCAGGGCTTCACGGTCCTCCTGGGAACGCAAGGGCGGATTCATCTTAAATCTGCCGTCTTCCAGCAGGAAGCTGTCGTCCATTACCAGGTAGTGGGGTCCTGTTTCGCAGGTCACATTCACACCCTCGGCCTTGGCCTTGCGGATGATCTCAACGCTTTCCTTTGTGGAGATGTGGCACACATGGTACTTACAGCCGATCTCCTTCACAAGTTCCAGATCCCGAGCGATCTGCTTCCACTCGCTCTCCGAGCAGATGCCCTTATGCCCGTGGGTCTTGGCATATTCACCGTCGTGAATATAGCCGCCCTTCAAAAGTTCATTGACTTCGCAGTGCGCAACAATGATCTTGTCCATTTCCTTGGCCTTCAGCATAGCCTGGCGCATCATATCGTCGCTTTGCACACCTCTGCCGTCATCAGAGAAGCCCGCCACATAGGGGGCCATACCCGCAAGGTCCGCAAGCTCGTTTCCCTGCTCGCCCACGGTGATCGCGCCGTAGGGATAGACATGGATGCAGGCGGTATCCCGGATGAGATCCAGCTGCTGCTGCAGATGCTCCACGCTGTCGGGAACCGGATTGAGGTTTGCCATAGTGCAAACATGGGTGTACCCACCGGCTGCGGCTGCCAGGCTTCCGGACGAAATGGTCTCTTTATAAGAAAAGCCCGGCTCACGGAAATGCACATGCACATCACAAAAGCCGGGAAAAACAGAATAATTATCCAAGGTCAAAGAAGACAATACGTCATCCATAGAAGAGGAAATAACTTCCCCCATGGGATAGCTAACTTGCTTCAGCTTACTAACGCTGCCCATAAAGATTCCCCTTTCCAAACCATATTTCTGTTATTGTACTATACGATCACTTTTTTGTCAAAGGAAATCTATTCACTTATTTTACAAATTCCGCCACATCCAGGTCACGATAATTGTACGATCTTTTCCACCCATCGTTAGTTCTTACGACGGTGCTTCTGTGACGGCTGAGCAGGCGGACAATGTCGTATACATTGATCCAAATTTCCGACAAGCATTCCTTCTGGCTCTCGTCAAAGATCAGCTGCATGCCAAAGTGCAGGTGAACGGTCTCGATATTATTTACATTCTCCTTATCGGAATACCCGGTGCGGCCCATAAAGCCGATCACATCTCCGGCATTTACAATATCTCCTACTTCCAAACCGTCGGCAAAGGGATGATCCTTTTGCAGGTGGGCATAGTAATAGTAACGCTTTAAATCGAAGGAGCGGATGCCGATCCGCCACCCACCATACCGGTTCCAGCCCATAGCCTCAACTACGCCGCCTTCCACCGCCACGATCGGTGTACCCAGCGCGCCCATCAGATCATTGCCCAAGTGTTTCCGGGAAAAACCGAAGCTGCGGCTCACACCAAAATCAGAGCAGTGGCTGTAGCCGTAGCCGGAAGCGATCGGCGAGTAGGCCTTGAGTCCGTAGCCGGGCTTCCATTGTCCATCGATTTCGATCTCAAAGCTGCCAAGGAGTCCGCCTAAAGCAGCTGTAAAAGCCTCATGATAATAGCCGTAGTAGCGGCTCACATCCCCAAGAAGCTCCTCAGGGGAGGCATCTCCCGCGAGCTGGGATGCAGCCCTTTTTACAGACGCCAAGCCGCATCGCCCACCGGTACGGCAAGCCGCTACCGCCAGAATGTCGATCCAGCTGATATGCTTTTCCTGCTCGAAGGTCTCGATATCCTTGTTCATCGCATACTCCAGCGATTCGTACGGCACCTGGAAATCCACCCATTTGATGGGATCTGCCTTCACCGGCAGCACAGGCAGCATACAAACTATCAGCAAAAAAGAAATCCACCGCTTCACATCCTCACCTCTTGGGTAGGTTGCGTAAGCGGTGGAAAAACTATTCATTCCAAATCCTGCTTGATACCCTTTGCGATCCTGTAGATATCTTCCATAGAGGAAATGGCGGAGATCTGTGTTTTATAATAACTGCTATGGGAAACACCCCGCAGGTACCAGGCAAAGTGCTTTCTGGCTTCCAGGCAGGCAATATGCTCACCCTTATCCTCCAGCGCCAGCTGGAACTGCCGCAGCGCAACATCCACTCTGTCAGCAAGGCATGGCCGTTCCGGGATCTCCTCACCTGCCATAGCGGCAGCGCACTGGCTGAATATCCAGGGATCACCAAAGGTCGCCCTGCCAATCATAATGCCGTCCGCGCCCGTCCATTTGATACACCGCAAGGCGTTCTCTGGGGAAACGATATCGCCGTTGGCGATCACCGGCACAGACAGCTGCTGCTTGACCTTGGCGATGGTATCCCAATCCGCCACACCGGAGTAGAGCATGCTTCTGGTCCTGCCGTGGACAGCGATCATCGCTGCGCCGGCATCCTCCATCCGTTTTGTAAAGTCCAGAACATTGATGCTGCCTTTGTCCCAGCCCAGGCGACACTTTACTGTCACCGGAACATCCACCGCACGCTTAACGCTGCGGACGATCTGCTCAGCCAGCTCCGGTGTGCGCATCAAGCCACAGCCGTCGCCGGAATTGGCGATCTTGGGCATGGGGCAGCCCATATTGATATCCAGAAAATCGCAGCCGGAGATCTCCAGGGCAAGAATCGCACCCTGTGCCATAATCTCAGGATCATTGCCAAAGATCTGCGCGCCGCACACACCGGTAGATGTCTTTTTCAGCAGAGCTGCGCTTTTTTTATCCTTATAGACCAGTGCCCGGGATGATACCATCTCCGTAACCGTAATGTTGGCGCCCAGCTCGGCACATACCGTGCGGAATGCCCAATCGGTCACACCGGCCATAGGTCCTAATACCAAGGGATTTTTAATTTCATGATCTCCAAGTCGCACGGTACCGCCTCCTTTAACGGAGGGATTATACCATATTCCTTTCCATTACGCAAGTCAAAGCAGCGCAGAAAGGATCCAGGCAATGGCTGTCAGCAGCGCGCCGAAGCACGCCCACACAGGGCCGTAGAGAAACAGTTTTCTCTTTTTGGCGTCGCCGGATGAACGGATCAGCTTTTTCGCTTCCTGAAGAAGCTGGTCATCGGTCACGCCATCGTGCCCCAATGCGTCATCCTTTAATATAAAGATCGCCTGTTCAAACAGCTTCGGTTCCGGCGCGTGGACAACGATCACCTGTCGGGAAATACCTTTTACCATAATTACCACCTCTTGGTGGCAGTATTCCCCGGTTGTGGGATTTTATTCCTGCTCCTTGGGGCGCTTATAGCGTCCTTTCGGTTCCCATTCGGGCAAGGGGTAACGCTGCATGGCTCCAAATATCCGTTCCTTCAGATCCGGGTACTTGGCGCTCAGTTCAAACAATAGCTGCTTAACCTCTTCCCTCTTGGTTTCCTTGTCCACAGGGCAGCGGTTGGTCAGCACAGGAAGCTTCGCCCGCTCCGCAAAATTATCCACCGTCCGCTCATGCAGGTATAGCATCGGACGAATCTGGATCACACCGCTTCTATCCAGATTGGTCACCGGCTGGAAGCAGCTGATGCGTCCTTCAAACAGTAGTGACATCATAAAGGTCTCCACCGCGTCGTCATAGTGGTGACCCAGCGCCAGCTTGTTGCAGCCCCGGTCCAGCAGCGCCTGATTCAGCGCGCCCCGCCGCATCTTGGAACACATGGAGCAGGGATTCTTTTCCTTACGGTGTTCAAAGATAATAGGAGCTATCTCGGTGGTCACTACGGTATAAGGAACATCCAATTCCTCACAGAGCTTGCCAATGCCGGAATAATCCATGCCCAATCCCATATCGATGGTGATGGCTTCCAGCGTAAACGTCTTGTGATTATATTTGCGCAGCTCCGCCAAAAAAACCAGCAGCGCAAGGGAATCCTTGCCGCCGGACACACCAACCGCAATGCGGTCGCCCTCTTCGATCATATGATAGTCCTCTACGCACCGGCGCACCAGGCCAATTAATTTCTGCATAGTTGGAAATCCTCCGGTTTTAATCAAAATTCGCAAGTGAGCATACGAGAGTATTTGAGAGTATTTGCGAGCTTTTAAAAGTTCATGTCCGTTTTCATAAATTTTCTCAAAAAAGTGGTTGACAATCTAATTTGGGTGTGGTATAAAGTTCTAGCGCTTGAGAGTAATTGTACTCTCTATATAAGAATTTGTCAAAATATTTTACCTATCGGAGGAACGGATATGTCCACTACACTCGTAAAGAAGGAGTCCGTACAGCGCAAGTGGTATGTTATTGACGCAGCCGGTAAGCCCCTGGGCCGCACCGCCGTCATCGCTGCCAACCTGCTGCGCGGCAAGCACAAGGTCGATTTCACCCCCAACGTTGAATGCGGTGACAACGTAATCATCATCAACACCGACAAGGCCATCTTCACCGGCAGCAAGCTGGATCAGAAGGTCTACTACCGCGTTTCCGGCTGGATCGGCGGTCTGAAGGAGACCAAGGCTCGCGTCATGATGGAGAAGCGCTCCGACTATGCTGTTGAGCACGCTGTCAAGGGCATGCTGCCCAAGAACACTCTGGGCCGTAACTGCATGACCCGCCTGCACCTGTACAAGGGCGCCGAGCAT
>JAZPXW010000142.1:0-6082 GCA_045543895.1 Faecousia sp. | reverse complement strand
TGGGACGGGGGATCGTGGGGAAGGTGGGCGTTTCCACAATCTCAAACCCCGCGTTCTTCTCCCTGCCAAAGAGCAGCTCCTGCACATCCAGCCGAATGCCGGTCAGCAGACCGAAGTTGCTGACGGCAGCCTGGAAATTATATTCCTTGCTATACATGGGAGCATAGATGGGATTTCCCAAAAGCAGCACCAGGTTGAAAACAAAGACAGCCAGCAGGGAACACAGTACCGCCAGCCGCTTCCACATACCCAGTTTGGCGCAATGGGCGAAACGGCGCAGCCAAAACACATACAGAAGACCCGGCAGCAGGAACAGGGATATTTTCAGAAAACCGTCCCAAGAGAAGATCAGCTCTGCGATCACATCCCGGAAATCCGCGGCAACGCCTGCTGCGCCGCCAATGACGGTGGTCACATCGTAGAAAACCTTGAAATACCGGTAGGTGAAATACTCCACCAGGAAGATCACACCGGTGAGCAGCAGCTGCACCGAGGTCAGCACTATGCTGACGGTCTTGTTGGGGAACAAAGTGGCGATCAAATAGCCAAGCAGACCCCAGCCAAGAGCAAACAGCAGCATAAAGACTGTGCTGCCGGTAAATAGTGTTCCCACGGTGGAAACGCGGAAAAGACTTTCAAAATACACATATGTCAGAGCGAACAGGATAAAGAGCCAACGATCCTTCGCTTTTGCCAGTTTTTTCATAAAATGCCATTCCTTCCCAATACTTCTATATAAAAATACTATAGCATTTTTTGTCGAATAAAGCAATATTATAACAATAAAGATAAGGCGTACCGCACGGTACGCCTTGGTGGAGAAGGTTTATGCCCAGGGGGGAAGGGCTTCGAAGCGCTGCTCCTTGCCGCCGTAGGGAAAGGTAAGGCAGCAGGAAAACAGCATGGGAGCGGCAGCTTCATCCCGGGAGCCGTACTTGTGGTCACCTACCAGGGGGAATCCCCGGGAGGCAAACTGCACCCGGATCTGGTGGCTTCTGCCGGTGTAGAGCCGGATGCGCACCAGAGAATGCTCCCCTTGCCGCAGCAGCCGGTAGGAAAGCCGTGCCTTCTTCACGCCCTTCCGCTCCCGCTTCACCACAAACACCTTATTCTTGCTGCTGTCCTTCCATAATAGGTCCGTAAGCTCCCCTTCCTCTGGGGGCGTACCGTGGACCAGCGCCACATACTCCTTAATAAGCTGCCCATCCTGGATCAGCTTTGAAAACCGGGCAGCAGCGGCCTTGGTGCGGGCATAGAGCATCACACCGCCCACATTTTTATCCAGCCGGTGCAGGGTGAAAATCTCACCGCCCAGCTGCTGCGTCAGCGCGGCAGGTACATCCTGCTCTGCGTCCATACCCACCGGCTTGATGCACACCGCAATCTGCGGATCGGAAAATAGAATCTCCATAGGCTCACTCCTTTGCTTCCAGTATAGCAGAATTGGCAGAAATGTCTAGAAAGGTTTTGATTTTTCGTTTTCCTTGGAGTATAATGAGGGGCAGATGTAACGAAGGAGAATCAAAATGACCACCAAGGACTATCAGAAAAAACATCCGCTGATCATCTTTTTCAGCTTCTTTAAGCGGCACAAGGGGCTGTTTGCCCTGGATATGGGCTGCGCCATTGCCATGGCCCTTATCGACCTGGCATTCCCGCTGGTGACCCGCACCGCGCTTTATGATATGCTCCCCAACGCCATGTACCGCACCTTTTTCATTGTGATGGTCATCGTGGTGGGCTTTTACCTGCTCCGGGCGGGGCTGAACTATGTGGTCACCTACTGGGGACACCGGTTCGGCAACCGGGTGGAAACGGATGTCCGGGCGGCGCTGTTTCGCCATATGCAGGAGCTCAGCTTTGATTTTTACGACCGCAACCGCACCGGTCAGCTGATGAGCCGGCTGACCAGCGACCTGTTTGAGCTGACCGAGCTGGCGCACCACGGCCCGGAGGACATGGTGATCTCCTGCGTGACCATCATCGGCGCGCTGGTGGTCATGTTCTCCATGCAGTGGAAGCTGGCGCTGGTGGTTGCCATTATGATCCCCATCTTCATCACGGTGGTGATGGTGATGCGCCGGAATATGGGCCGGGTGTCCAAGGAAGTCAAGCAAAAGACCGGTCACATCAACACCGAGATCGAGAGCAGCCTTTCCGGCATCCGTACCGCCAAGGCTTTCGCCAATGAGGCGGTGGAGAATGCCCGCTTTACCGATGCCAACGGTCAGTACCGGGAGGCTAAGGGCCAGTTCCACCGGGCAATGGCCCGCTTTGGTACCTCCCTGGAGTTCTTCCTGTCGGTGCTCAATGTGGTGGTCATCGCCTTTGGCGGCTGGCTGATCATGCGAAATGAGCTGGACTACCGGGATCTTCTGACCTTCACGCTGTACATTTCCGCCTTTGTCAGCCCCATGCGCCGTCTGGCGACCCTATCTGAGATGCTTGCCAACGGTCTGGCGGGCCTGAACCGGTTTGTGGATATCATGCGCACCGAGCCCAGCATTCAGGATAGGGAAGGGGCGCGGGAACTGCGGGATGTCCAGGGCGCCATCAGCGTGAACAATGTGGTGTTTGCCTATGATGGGGACCTGGATGTGCTCCACGGCGTATCTTTGGAGGTCACCCCCGGCGAGACGGTGGCCATCGTGGGTCCCTCCGGCGGCGGCAAGAGCACCCTGTGCCAGTTGATCCCCCGGTTTTACGATGTGTCCGGCGGTAGCATCACCATCGATGGAAACGATGTGCGGGATGTGACCCAGCATTCTCTCCACCAGGCCATTGGCGTGGTGCAGCAGGATGTGTTCCTCTTTGCCGACACCATATTTGAGAATATCCGCTACGGCAAGCCCGATGCCACTATGGAAGAGGTGGTGGCGGCAGCCAAAAAGGCAGAGATCTACGAAGATATTATGGCAATGCCCCAGGGCTTTCAGACCTATGTGGGTGAGCGCGGCACGCTGCTGTCCGGCGGACAGAAGCAGCGTGTGGCCATTGCCCGGATCTTCCTGAAGAACCCGCCCATCCTTATTCTGGACGAAGCCACCTCTGCTCTGGACTCCGTGACGGAAGCCAAGATTCAGCGGGCCTTCGATGCCCTGGCAGAGGGCAGAACCACCCTGATCATTGCCCACCGGCTGAGCACCATCCGGTCTGCCAACCGGATCATCTCCATTGCCGACGGCGTGATCACCGAGTGCGGCAACCACGAGGAGCTGCTGGAAAAGGGTGGCGTTTACGCAAACCTCTACCGCACACAGAATCAGAATGCATAAAGCAAAATAAAGCCTTCCCCCTCGGGGGAAGGTGGCATTTGCGAGGTACGAGCAAATGACGGATGAGGGGAATACTTTTTTCACCTCATCAGTCAGCTGCGCTGACAGCTTCTCCTCGAGGAGAAGCCTTTCCGAGAATCGGAACACATAAAAAAAGAAGGTGTTGCAGCTGCAACACCTTCTTATTCTTATTACATCTTTTCCGGGGCGGAGAAGCCCAGCAGGTCGATGCAGACTTCCAGAATGCGCTTGGCAAGGCCGATGAGGGCAATATAGCCTGCCTGGAGGTTCTTGTCCTCCTCACCCAGGATCCGGGTCTCGTGGTAGAACTTGTTGACGCAGCCGGAAAGCTCATAGATATAGGCGCACAGCACATTGGGGCTGGAGGTGCGCAGAGCGTTTTCCAGGTTGGCACCCAGCCGGGTGATGCTGAGCATCAGATCCTTGGCACTTTCGTTGGCGGGTGCCTGGATGGGCAGGTTCTCCCAAGCGCCGTACTTTGCCAGGATGGACTTGATCCGCACGATGGTGTAGAGGATATAGGGACCGGTGTTGCCCTCAAAGGCGGCAAACCGCTCCATATCGAAATTATAGTCCTTGGTGGGCTGGTTAGAAAGGTCGCCGTACTTCAGCGCAGCCATGGCGATCTTGCGGGTGGTCTGCTCCACTTCGCTCTCTGCCACGATCTGGTTTTCCACAACCTTGGCACGGACGAAATCGGTCATGTCCTTGATCAGCTGCTCTAAGCGCAGCACACCGCCGTCACGGGTCTTAAAGGGCTTGCCGTCAGCGCCGTTCATGGTGCCGTGACCGATATGCTCCAGCTGGGTATCGGCGTTTACGATACCGCACTTTTTGGCGGCACGGAACACCTGCTCAAAGTGCAGGTTCTGCCGTTTGTCGGTGACATAGAGCATTTTATCGGGATTCCAGTCCTGCATACGCTGGACCATGGTGGCAAGGTCGGTGGTGGCATAGATGGCAGAGCCGTCGGACTTGATGAGGATCATGGGAGGAACTTCCTTCTTGTCGGTTTCCTCTGCCACGGGAATGACCCAGGCACCCTCGCTTTGTACCGCAATGCCTCTTGCCTTCAGATCTGCTACCATTGCGGGGATGTAGGGGTCGGCATCGCTTTCGCCCAGCCACTTTTCGAAGTAAACACTCAGATTGTCGTAGTTCTTCTTCAGGTCGGTGACGGATACCCGCATGATATGCTGCCACAGTGCCCGGTAGCCCCGGCGGCCCTGCTGCAGCTCAAAGGTGGCCTGGTGAGCCTTGTGGGAGAATTCGGGATCGGTCTTTTTAGAGGATGCGGTGGGGTAGATCTCCTCCAGCTCATCCACGGTAAAGGGTGCGGTCTCGGGGTACTCCCCGGTGAAATCGGGATCAAAATAGGGCAGCTCCGGCTGGCGCTCTGCTACCTCTGCGATAATGAGACCCATCTGCAGGCCCCAGTCGCCCAGATGCACATCACCGATGGTGTGATAACCCATGAATTTGTGGATGCGCTTGAGGGTCTCGCCAATGATGGCGGGGCGCAGGTGACCGATGTGCAGGGGCTTTGCTACATTGGCTCCGCCGTAGTCCACCACGATGGTTTTGCCTTCGCCGATCTTCTCCACGCCAAAGTCGGGTGCGGTGCGCATCGCTTCCAGGTAATCTGCCAGGAATTTGTCGGAAAGGTTCAGGTTGATGAAGCCGGGCATCACCGCCTGGATCATGGAGAAGTCGCCCTTTTCCAGCTTTTCAGCCACGGCATTGGCAATCTGGATGGGGGCGCACTTATACTGCTTGGCGGCAGACAGCGCACCGTTGCACTGGTACTGGCACAGGTCGGGACGGTTGGACACCGTCACTCTGCCAAACGAGGCATCATAGCCCGCATCGGCAAAGGCCTGCTGCATTTTTGCAGAAATAATATCTAAGATTTTTTCCATTGTTCGTATCTCCTAAAAACCTTGTCATTCCAAGGCGTGTAGGGCGGGGGCTTGCTCCCGCCGAAAAACTGTCAAGCATTGAGCGGCGGGACCAAGGCCCCGCCCTACAAGCTTTAATTCTTCTTGTTCTCTGCCATCCACTCCAGGTACTCATCATAGGTGCCGTAGCGGTCGATGATGGTGCCGTCGGGCTGGAAGGCGATGACCCGGTTACAGGTGGTGTTGAGCATTTCGTGGTCGTGGGAGGCCAGCAGCACCACGCCCTGGAAGGCTTCCAGACCCTTGTTCACAGCCTGGATGGATTCCATATCCAGGTGGTTGGTGGGCTGGTCCAGCAGCACCACATTGGCGCCGCTGAGCATCATCTTACTGAGCATACAGCGCACCTTCTCACCACCGGAGAGGACGTTCACGGGCTTGAACACATCGTCGTTACCAAAGAGCATACGGCCCAGGAAGCCCCGCAGGTACACATCGTCCTTCTTCACGGAGTACTGGCGCAGCCAGTCCACCAGCTCCATGGTGTTGCCCTCGAAATACTCGGTGTTGTCCTTGGGCAGGTAGCTGCGGGAGGTGGAGATGCCCCACTTGATGCTGCCTTCGTCCGGCTCCAGTTCGCCCATCAGCACCTGGAACAGCGCGGTCTGGGCCAGCTCGTTTTCACCCACGAAGGCGATCTTGTCGGTGCGGTTGACGGAGAAATAGACCTTGTCCAGCAGCTTGACACCGTCCACGGTGACGGAAACATCCTTCACGGTGAGGATGTCCTTGCCCAGCTCACGCTCGGGCATAAAGCCCACGAAGGGATAGCGGCGGGTGGAGCAGGGCATTTCCTCAACGGTCAGCTTGTCCAGCAGCTTGCGGCGG
>JAZPXW010000141.1:0-9485 GCA_045543895.1 Faecousia sp. | reverse complement strand
ACGGCCGCATCATCACCACCGCTGAGCAGGCCGGCACCACCGCCATCCGTCCTGCCTTCGAGGCTCTGGGCTACACCTTCAAGTACATCTACAACATCATCGGCAAGGAATGGCCCATGGAGAAGATCACCTCCTACATCGCCGCCTGCCGTGCCAGAAAGAATCTGCGCTCCGCTAAGGTCGGCACCATGGGCTACCGGGATATGCTGCTCTACGGCACCCAGTACGAGGGCAACTCCATGCGCGGTCAGATCGGTGTGGAAGTGGAGACCTATGAGATGCTGGAGATGGTCCGTGCCATCGACACGCTGGATGCCGCAAAGGTCGCCGAGGGCATCGAGTATGTGAAGTCCAACTGGACCTTCAAGAAGGCCTGCGACGATTCCGTGATCGAAAAGGGCGTCAAGTACGCTCTGGCCATTGCCAAGAAGATCGAGGAGCGTGGCTGGGAAGCCATCACCCTCATCGATGTGGACGGCATGAAGAAGTTGGAGGGTTTCCCCCCTGCTATGGTCTTTATGCTCCTGGAGCGTTACTGCAGCGTGCTGACCGTGCCCGAAAACGATGTGATGGGCGCTGTGACCCAGCTGATCATGAAGTATATCTCCGGTCAGGAGATCGTTCCCTACATGGAGTACTACGAGTTCTTTGAGAACTCCATGCTCATCGGCGTGCCGGACTATGTTCCCGCTGCCATCACCGATGGCGATATCACCGTTCTGCCCGCAGCCTTCGGCCTGCTGAACGCAAGCCTTCTGAATGTGTCCAAGGTCAAGACCGGCTACATCACCTGCGCCCGTCTGGCCTATGTCAACGGCTGGTACAAGATGCACGTTTACACCGCCGAGGCTAAGACGCCTCCCGCATGGAACGAGTTCGGCTGGGACGATCCCGCTCCTCAGCTGCCCAGCCTGGAGGTCTTCCCCGATTCCTGCACCGTGGAAGAGTTCGCGCAGAATGTATGCAGCCAGCACGTGATCTTCGCCTACGGCGATCATGTTGCCGCGATTGCTGACTTCTGCGACATGATGGACATCGAACTGGTTATGTAATAATGAAAAGGCTATCCCACGGGATAGCCTTTTCTCCCAAGGGAGGAAACACTATGTATATTGGCGTGGATCTGGGCAGCACCAACATCAAAGCTGCCATCTACGATAAAGATTTTCGTCTGATCGACCGGCAGAGCCGCCCGGTGAATTACATCCGGGAAAACGGCTTCGTGGAATTCGACGCAGAGATCTACTGCAACGACCTCATCAGTCTGCTGGGCGATATGATGCTCAGCAACGGCGTTTCCCATGTGGATGAGATCGCCTTTACCGGCCAGGCAGAATCCCTGGTGGTGCTGGATGCCCAGGGTAAGCCCTTGATGAATGCCATCTCCTGGATGGACGAGCGGAGCGTGGAGGAGTGCAAGGCGCTGGCTGAGAAGTTTGACAGCCGCGCATGCGAGGAGATCACCGGACAGATGGCGGTGCTTCCCACCTGGCCTGCCACCAAGATCCTGTGGCTGAAGCACAACCGCCCGGAGGTCTACCAAAACGCCGGCACCTATATGCTGCTGAAGGACTATATCGTCTACTGCCTCACAAATGAAAAGAAGGCGGATATGTCCATCGCCACCTTCTCTTTCTATTTTGACATTTATAATAAGTGCTACTGGCAGGAGATGCTGGATGCCATCGGCATTTCCGAGCGCCAGCTGCCCCAGCTGTGCGAGCCTTGCTCTGTGGCAGGCGATCTCACGGACGAAGTGGCAGAGAAGATGCACCTGACCACCGCCACCCGGGTGAATGTGGGCACACTGGACCACTTTGCCGGTATGATCGGCACGGGCAATATCGCCCCCGGCGGCATCACCCTTTCCACCGGAACGGTGATGGCCCTTGCCACTATGGGCAGCGCCGAAACCGCAAAAAATAGCGGCATCGCCATGCACTATGGCTTCCTGCCGGACACCCACATCATGCTGCCCGTGGCAGAAAGCGGCGGTGTCAGCCTGGAGTGGTTCAAGCGCAGCTGTATGGCTGTGGATTACGACACCATGAACGCAGAGCTCAGTAAGCGCGGAAACAGCGAGCTGATCTTCCTGCCGTACCTGGTCGGTACCAACGCACCGGAGTTTGATTCCCAGGCCTGCGGTGTATTCTGGGGTCTGCGGCAGGAGCACGATGCCATCGATATGGCGGGCGCTGTAATGGAAGGCGTGGCCTGCGTGCTGCGGAAAAACTGCGACCATATCGCCGCAAACGGCGTGGAACTGAAAGCTATCATCGCCACCGGCGGCGGTGCCAAGAGCGCCATCTGGTGCCAGCTGCAAGCGGACATCACGGGGCTGCCCGTGTCCATCCCCAAGGAAAAAGAGGCCGCCTGCCTGGGCGCCGCTATGATCGCCGGTGTCAGCCACGGACGCTTTGATAGCTACGCATCCGCTGCCGACCACTGTGTCGCCATGCTGCACCAGTACACCCCCAATCCCACCGCACATACCGAAAAGAAATACCGCCGCTTCTGCGCCCTTTACAAGGCCGCGCTGGAGATCGGCAATATCGAATAAACGGAGGAAACAACTATGGCAATTCTTTCTCCTTCCATTTTGTCCTGCGACTATATGAATATGCAGCGGGATTTCGCAGCCTGCAAGGAGTACGGCTGCAAATGGCTCCATGTGGATATTATGGATGGTCACTTTGTTCCCAACTTGTCCTTTGGCTATAGCCTGGTGCAGTCCATGCGCCCCGTTACCGACCTGGTGCTGGATGTCCATCTGATGATCGACACCCCCATTAAGTATGCAGAGAATTTCTGCAAGGCAGGCGCGGACTATCTGACCATCCATGTGGAGGCAGACACCCCCGAAAACATCAAAAAGACCCTGGAGCTGATCCGCTCCCTGGGTGTCAAGCCCGGCATCGTGGTCAAGCCCAAGACCCCCGCTGAGGCCATCGCCCAGTACCTGCCTATGGTGGATCTGGTGCTGGTGATGACCGTAGAGCCCGGCTTCGGCGGTCAGAAGTTTATGGCGGATATGATGCCCAAGCTCAAGCAGCTGCGCACCATGCTGGATGCGGTGAATCCCACCTGCCACCTGGAAGTGGACGGCGGTGTGGACCTGGTCACCGGTGAAATCTGCAAGGAAAACGGCGCCGATGTGCTGGTGGCCGGCTCTGCCTACTTCAAGTCCACCGACAAAGCGAATTTCGTCCAAAAAATCGAAGCATAATCATTTAATATTGTAGGGCGGGGGCTTGCTCCCGCCGCAAACCTCAAAAACAACCGCAGCACCGATTCCCGGTGCTGCGGTTGTTTGTTAGTTGCAAGAACCCAAGGCTCCCTTGTGTAAAGGGTAAGCCAAGCGCAGTCGCGGTAGTGAATGCCAGTCCAGTGGACTGGCAGAGCCGCGACCGGGCTCGCCGCAGCGAGCTGTCAGCGAAGCTGACTGAGGGATTGACAACCCCTCCGGGCAGGCTCTTGCCTGCCCACCTCCCCTTGCACAGGGGAGGCTTTGATACGGTGCAAATCCGCCAGGGAAAATGGTAATTTGGCGTGCAAGAAAAAGACTCTTGCAAAAAGGTGCAAACTCTGTATAATGTAAGGTAATATGCAAAACTATACCTTATTATATAGGGAAGGAGCAAAACGATGGAACTGAAGATCACATCCCGGAAAAATCCGTTTGTTCAGCAGGTCCGCCGTCTGCTCACTTCCCGAAAGGAACGGCAGCAGACCGGCCTTTTCGTAGCTGACGGCACAAAGCTACTCCAGGAGGCTGTCCGCTTCTGTGAGGGCTTAGACACCGTGATCCTAACCGAGGGCGTAGAAGTCCAGGTGCCGGAGCATATCCGGGTAGTGACCGTATCCCGGGAGATCATGGAGTACATCTCCCCCATGGAAACACCCCAGGGCGCGCTGTTTCTTTGCAAACTCCCCCAGCAGACCGTTTTTCGTCCTAAGCCGGGCATGCTGCTGTTGGACGGCATCCAGGATCCGGGCAATATTGGAACCATCCTGCGCACCGCGGATGCCCTGGACATTCCCGTGGCGCTGCTGGAAGGCTGCGCCGACCCCTACAGCCACAAGGTAGTCAGAGCCTCTATGGGTGCGGTGTTCCGTACCCCCGTGGTGCAGACCACTTGGGCGGAAGTCCAGAATGCTTGCAAGGCTGCAGGCATCCCCATCGGTGTCACCGCGCTGTCCCACCGGGCAGAGGATCTTCGGTCTGCCCAGCTGCTGCAGATGGCAGTGGTCATCGGCAGTGAGGGGCAAGGCGTCCGCCAGGAGATCCTGGCGTGCGCGGACCGGGAGCTGATCATCCCCATGAACCCCCGGTGCGAATCCCTCAACGCAGCCATCGCCGCCGCCATTGTTATGTGGCAGATGAAACAGTAAAGGAAGGAACGGAATGCTGATCTACTGGATATGGCTTGCCACCCGGCAGGGTATGACCGCCTGGGAAAAGCAAGTGGTGCTGGCCCATTTCGGCAATCCGGAAGACTGCTATTTTGCAAAAGACTACACCCAAATTGAAGATTTGAGCAAAACCGCTATAGAGGCTCTTTGCGATAAGGATATCCGGGAATCGGAGCAGATCCTGGCACTCTGCGCCAGGAAAAAGGTGCATATCCTCACCTGGCAGGATGCCCGGTACCCCATTGCGCTCAAAAACATCTCTGACCCACCCATGATCCTCTACTACAGAGGTCTTCTGCCCGAATTCAATGAAGATCCCTTCATCGGCATGGTGGGCACCCGCAAGGCATCCGCCTATGGCCTCAAGCTGGCAGAGAAGATCGCTAAGCAGATTGCCCAACATGGCGGTATCGTGGCATCCGGCATGGCAGAGGGCATCGACGCCATGCCCACCCGCGGCGCGCTGGATGTAGGACGTCCGGTGGTGGGCGTGCTGGGCTGCGGTGTGGATGTGGTGTACCCCCGGTGCAACCGGGAGCTGTTTCTGAAAATGGAGCGGTGCGGTTGCCTTATTTCGGAGTATCCCCCGGAAACCAAGCCCAATAAGTGGAATTTTCCCCGGCGCAACCGGATCATCAGCGGCCTTTCCTGCGGTGTGCTGGTAGTAGAAGCGCCTATGAAGAGCGGCGCGCTGATCACCGCCCGGCAGGCCCTGGACCAGGGTCGGGATGTTTTCGTTACCCCCGGCAATGTAGGCATTGCCTCCTGCGAGGGCAGCAACAGCCTTTTGCGTGAGGGTGCCACCATGGTCACCTCCGGCTGGGATATCCTCAGCGAGTATACCTGCCGTTACCCGGATAAAATACGGGAAGCAGGGATCGCAAACGACAAGAAAAGCATTGACATTCCGGCTCCTCAGCCGTATATTGACCTAAAAACAAGCGCTGCCGCTTCTCCCGAGGAGATGATTCTCTCCTGCCTGGAGGCCGGCGAGCAGCTGATCGATACCATCATTGCGACCACGGGACTTCCTTCCGGCGCAGTGCTGTCTGCCCTGACTGTAATGGAAGTCATGGGCGATGTTGTGACCCGACCCGGCGGTTGGGTGGCAAAAAACCATTGATACACGGAGGCAATTCATGTCCAAGCAAAAAAACTTAGTCATTGTGGAGTCGCCCTCCAAGGCGAAGACCATTGGAAAATATCTGGGGCCGGACTATCTGGTAAAGGCCAGTATGGGTCACTTGCGGGACCTGCCCAAAAGCACTATGGGTGTGGACCTGGAACAGGACTTTGCGCCGGAGTATGTGCCGGTAGCCGGCAAGGAAAAGCTCATCACCGAACTGAAGACCGCTGCCGACCAAGCGGAGATGGTCTACCTGGCAACTGACCCGGACCGTGAGGGTGAAGCCATCTCCTGGCACTTAAAGGAGCTGCTGTCGCTGCCCGACGACAAGAGCAAGCGTGTCACCTTCAACGAGATCACCCAAAAGGTGGTGCGGGAGTCCATCGCCAATCCCCGGGGAATTGATTACGCCCTGGTGGATGCCCAGCAGGCCCGCCGTGTGCTGGACCGGATCGTGGGCTATCAGCTGTCTCCCCTGCTGTGGAAGAAGGTGCGCCGGGGTCTGTCTGCCGGCCGTGTCCAGTCCGTAGCCACCCGGCTGGTGGTGGACCGGGAAAATGAGATTCGGGCATTCGTACCCAAGGAATACTGGACTCTGGAAGTGCTGCTGAACCGGATCGGCAAGCCCGGTTCTTTCAAGGCCCGCTACCATGGCGACACCAAAAAGCGTGAGCTGGGCAGCCAGGAGCAGGTGCAGAAGATCATTGACGATATCACCGGTAAGGAATTTACCGTTACCGGCGTAAAGCGCGCGGAAAAGAAGCGCACCGCTGCCCCTCCCTTTACCACCTCTACCCTGCAGCAGGAGGCTTCCCGCAAGCTGAATATGACCCCCAAACGCACCATGGCCATCGCCCAGCAGCTGTATGAGGGCGTGGATGTGGCAGGCGAAGGCACTTTGGGTCTGATCACCTATATGCGTACCGACTCTCTGCGGCTTTCCGATGAAGCTATGGCAGATGCCGCAAGCTTTATCCGCAGCCGCTACGGAAAAGAATATTACTACGGTAAGCCCCATGTGTTTAAGACCAAGTCCGGCGCCCAGGATGCCCACGAAGCCATCCGTCCCACCCATGTGGAGCTGGATCCCGAGAAGATCCAGGGCAGCCTGACCCGGGAGCAGTACCGGCTTTACAAGCTGATCTGGAGCCGTTTTCTGGCAAGCCAGATGGCAAATGCGCTGTACGACACCGTGGCCATCGACACCGAGTGTGCCGGGCATGTGTTCCGCAGCAGCCACCAGAGTCTGAAATTCTCCGGCTTCATCGCCGTATACGAAGAAGGCAGGGACGACGAGCAGGAGGAGGTCTCCTCTCCCCTGCCCGACCTGCAGGAGGGCGACAAGGCCCTGGCTGCCAATATCGAAAAGGAGCAGCATTTCACCCAGCCTCCCGCCCGGTATACCGAGGCGACCTTAGTCAAGGCAATGGAAGAAAAGGGTGTGGGCCGGCCTTCCACCTACGCGTGCATCGTCCCCCGCGGCCAGGACCGGGAATATGTGAATAAGACCGATAGGCGCCTTGCCCCCACCGCTTTGGGCGAGGTGGTCACCGGGCTGATGCTGGAGCGGTTCAACGACATCATCGATGTGGAGTTTACCGCCAAAATGGAGCAGGAGCTGGACGATGTGGAAGCCGGCAAGCGCAACTGGAAGAAGGTCCTGGGCGAATTCTACCAGGGCTTCCACCAGGAGATGCTGGATGCCGAGCAGGCCCTGGAGGGTCAGCGGCTGAAGGTTCCCGATGAGGTTACCGACGAGATCTGCGAAATCTGTGGCAAGAATATGGTGGTCAAGATCGGCAGATTTGGCAAATTCCTGGCCTGCCCCGGCTTCCCGGAATGCACCAACACCAAGCCCATTGTGGAAAAAATGCCCGGCCGCTGCCCCAAGTGCGGCAGCACCATCCTCAAGCGTAAGTCTAAGCGGGGCTATGCCTACTATGGCTGCGAGCGTGGTGCGGATTGCGGCTTTATGACCTGGGATGTACCCACCGACCAGGATTGCCCCACCTGCGGACAGACCATGTTCAAGAAGTCCGGCAAGGGCCGCAACAAGCCTTTCTGCATCAACGAAAGCTGCGAAAACTTCCTGCCCGAAGATAAGCGTGGCTACTATAAGAAAAAGACCGAGGGCGAAGAAGCGGAAGAAGCCAAAAAGCCCGCTAAGAAGACCGCAGCCAAGAAGCCCGCGAAAAAGGCTGCATCCAAAAAAGAGGGAACAAAGAAATGAACAAAGTAACGGTCGTGGGCGCAGGTCTTGCAGGCTCCGAGGCTGCGTGGCAGCTTGCCCAGCGGGGCATCACCGTGGAGCTGATCGAAATGAAGCCCCACAAAATGTCCCCCGCCCACCACAGCGCCAATTTCGCCGAATTGGTCTGCTCCAACTCTCTCCGGGGCGACCGGCTGGAAAACGCGGTTGGCCTGCTGAAAGAAGAAATGCGGCAGCTGGGCAGTCTCATCATCTCCTGCGCCGATGCCACCCGTGTGGAGGCAGGCGGCTGCCTGGCGGTGGACCGGGACGGTTTCTCTGCGCTGATCACCCAGAAGATCCGTAACCACCCCAACATCACCGTTAGGGAGGAAGAAGTCACCCAGATGCCCCAAGGCCCCGTGATCGTGGCCACCGGCCCGCTGACCTCCGACGCTTTCTCCAAAGCCATCGGCGAGTATTTCGGTCAGGACTACCTGCACTTTTTCGATGCGGCTGCTCCCCTGGTCACCGCCGAGTCGGTGGATATGGAGCTGGCCTGGTGGCAGTCCCGGTATGACCGGGGTACCCCGGACTATATCAACTGCGCACTCAGCAAGGAAGAATACGAGGCCTTTATCCGGGAGCTGGTGTCTGCCCAGGAGGCAGAGGTCCACGGCTTCGAGGACAAGAAGGTCTTTGAAGGCTGTATGCCTGTGGAGGTCATGGCCCGCCGTGGCTTTGAGACACTCCGCTATGGCCCGCTGAAGCCTGTAGGTCTTACGGATCCCCGCACCGGCAAAGAACCCTATGCGGTGGTGCAGCTGCGGCAGGACAATGCGGCAAAGAGCGTGTTCAACCTGGTGGGCTTCCAGACCCACCTGAAATTCCCCGAGCAGAAGCGGGTGTTCTCCATGATCCCCGCCCTGCGGAATGCGGAGTTCGTCCGCTACGGCGTGATGCACCAGAACACCTTCCTCCAGTCCCCCAAGCTGCTGGACCGGTACTATGCCGACCGTCGTAACCCTATGGTGGCCTTTGCGGGCCAGATGACCGGTGTGGAGGGCTATGTGGAAAGCGCCGCCTCCGGCCTGCTGGCAGCCCTGGCTATGGCAGCCAAGGTCCAGGGCAAGGAGCCGCCCCAGTTCCCCCAGACAACCGCCATCGGCGCGCTGGCGCTGTACATCAGCGATGAGCGGGTGGAGAACTTCCAGCCGATGAACATCAATTTCAGTATCGTTGCGCCGCTGGAACAGCGGATCCGCAAGAAAGCAGAAAAGAACCTGGCGATTGCCAACCGCGCTCTGGCTGTCATTGAGGAAATGAAAGCTGGCGTATAAAGAAAGAGGTAAGCGGATATGAAGATCATTCTCGATGCAATGGGCGGCGACAATGCGCCCCAGGCTCCCGTACTGGGTGCTATCCAGGCAGCTAAGGACTTTGGAACCGAGATCACCCTGGTAGGTCGGGGCGAAGAAATTCTGAAAGTGCTCCGCAGCAACAATATCGAAACGCTGCCCCAGGGGGTAGAGATCGCCAATGCCGACGATGTGGTGGATATGCACGACGACCCGGCAAAGGTCATCAAGCAGCGGACCAACTCCTCCATGGTGGTGGGCCTCAAGATGCTTGCCGACGGACAGGGCGATGCCTTTATCTCTGCCGGCTCCACCGGCGCGCTGCTTACCGGCGCTACCCTGCTGGTCAAGCGTGTCAAGGGCATCCGCCGTGCAGCTATGGGTCCCGCTATGCCCAATA
>JAZPXW010000140.1:0-5818 GCA_045543895.1 Faecousia sp. | reverse complement strand
CACCTCATCCGTCACGGCTTGCGCCGTGCCACCTTCTCCTCCAGGAGAAGGCTTTGGGGCGCGGAGGGGAAGACTTTGGGGTGCAGGGGCTAGGAGGCTCTCCACATAGGCTTCGGTTTGGGCGACGGAGAGGTGGTTACGGGTGATATGGGAGATGGCGGCGAGCTTTTGGGGTTCACCCTCCAGCTTGAGCAGCGCCCGGGCGTGACGCTCGGTGAGGTTGCCCTCTAATAGCTTTGATAGCACCGGCTCGCTGTGGCGCAGCAGCCGCAGCTTATTGGCCACGGCGCTCTGGCTCTTGCCCACCGCCTTTGCCACCTGCTCCTGGCTGAGGGAATAATCGCTCATCAGCCGGGAATAGGCCCGGGCTTCCTCAATAAAGCTCAGATCCTGCCGCTGCAGGTTTTCAAGCAGAGCGGTGAGTCCCGACTCCCGGTCGTCCATCCGCATCACGATGCAGGGAAGCTCCCGAAGCCCCGCCAGCTGCGCCGCCCGGTACCGCCGTTCCCCGGCGATCAGCTCATAATGGGCATCCACCCGGCGCACAGAAAGGGGCTGCAGGATGCCGTGGATGCGGATGCTGTCCGCCAGCTCCTGAAGGCTTTCTTCAGAGAAGAATTTCCGGGGCTGGGCGGGATTGGGACAGATGCTGCGGGGCGGCAGGAAGATCACCCGTCCGGTTTCCATATAGGTTTTGAGTTTGGTGCATTGCATAGGGTCAGTCCTCCGGGAAGTGCGGTTGGCGGGCGGATGATATCCGCCCCTACAGTAGGGAACGGATTCATCCGTTCCGCAGGAAGAGGTTGCGTTGACGCGGAACGCATGAATGCGTTCCCTACG
Organism: Faecousia sp.; assembly: GCA_045543895.1. Taxonomy (GTDB): domain Bacteria; phylum Bacillota; class Clostridia; order Oscillospirales; family Oscillospiraceae; genus Faecousia. The sequence continues at coordinate 4,978 of JAZPXW010000140.1, read as the reverse complement.
AATGGTGCGGTGGGATTATTGTAGGAATTTTTCCCTGGGAAACCCCACGAATGGGGCATACGGAATATTGGAATTCGTTTGCCGTTCCTGTCATTCTGAGGGTCGTACCGCAGGTACGGAGTGGAAGAATCTGCCTCTCCTGCAGGGGACGCTGGTTCACCTCATCCATCAGCCCTGCGGGCTGCCACCTTCTCCTCAAGGAGAAGGCTTTGGGTGCGGTGCGCGGAGAAGGCTTTGGGGGTATTCGGTAAAAAATGAACGAATTGTGGGAAAAGGGCTTTACAAATGGGAGAGTTTGGTGTATGATACCCCCGAACAGAGTAGGACGCCTTGCGTGAAGTGCTGCCAAAATGGGGAGTTGTCTGGCAGACGAAGGAGCAATCCGCGATTAGGCATCCGCACCCGCTGCCCATAAATGGAAAACCTCCATTGTGTTGGGGCGAGACTCGGTCGGAAACGGCTGAAACTTGCAACTCCCTTACACGTGCGCAATTTTCCCTCTCCGTCAGCTGCGCTGACACCTCTCCCAGCGGGAGAGGTTTTCACCTCATCCGTCACGGCTGCGCCGTGCCACCTTCCCCTCGAGGGGAAGGCTTTGCTTGAGGAGGGACAGATCGCGTGTGTAGGGGAATTTTTGCTTCTTGCCGTTTCTCTACACAAAAGGAGGAATTTTTTATGCAAAAAAACAAGTCTACCGCACTGTACGCCCATCCCTTCTCCAAGGCCTACTGGCGTGATGCCGCCGCCGAAATGCGCGACATCAAGATGCTGGTGATCACCGCCCTGATGATCGCCCTGCGCATCGCTCTGAAACCCTTCGCCATCTACATCGGACCCCAGATGGCCATTCAGACCGCTACCCTGGCTACCGCCCTGGGCGCCATGATCTTCGGACCGGTGCTTGCCATCCCCGCGGCGATCATTTCCGATACCATCGGCTTTATGATCTTCCCCACCGGCGATTATTTCCTGCCCTTCGTACTTACCGAGATCGCCAGCACGCTGATCTACGCCCTGTGCTTCTACCGGGCTAAGCCCAGCGCCACCCGGGTGATCATCGCCAGATTCCTCATCTGCTTTGTGGTGAATATCGTGCTGCAGCAGCTGATCTTCGCCTGGCAGTACACCTACATGGGCAACCCCGAAAAGGCCAAGGATTCCATTATGGGCATCATGACCATCGCCCGTATTTTCAAGAACCTGTTCTTCTTCCCCATTGAGAGCGTGGTCATCACCCTGTTTTTGAAGGTGCTGGTCCCCGTCACCACCCGGGCAAAGCTCACCTACGGCGGCAACACCGGTCTGGATTTCACCAAGAAGCAGGTTGTCGCTCTGGTGCTGCTGATGGTGGTGGGTATCGGAAGCGCTGTGGGCTATCTGACCTACCGCTATCAGGATACCTCCCGCTCCGCTGACTACACCGATAAGCAGCGTGTGGAAGCGAATCAGTCCATGACCCAGCTGGTGCTGGACCGCACCGACGATTGGGGCGCGGCGACCGTGGTCTGCGTGGTGGACAGCGCCTTCAGACCCATGTTCGAAAACGAGACCGACTACACCGTTTCCGTGTATGTGCTGGATGAAGCCGCCTTTGCCGCCGGTCAGGCCGACGCAGCGGCTAACGACGAAAAATACGATATGGACACCCTGTGGGGCTACTCCAAGAGCGGTCCTAAGAAGGATAAGTACCAGTCCCTCATTAAGGTCGCGGAGGTCACCTTCCGGATGAATGAGAAGTCCGGGGATGTGGCTGACTGGGAGATCGTATATATGTCCGTGGAGGATTAAAGATTTTAGCAGATATAAGGCCCCCTCTGACGAGGGGGCTCCGCGAAGCGGTGGGGGAGAGAGCAAAAGGTTTTTCTCTCCCTCCGTCGCCTGCGGCGACACCTCCCTCATCAGAGGGAGGCTTTTTTGTTCCCTTTGAAAAGAAAATTGACTTTGGGGCATCTGGCGGGTATAATGAAAGAAAAACCGTAAGGAGCGAAAACCTATGCATATTCATGAAGATCATCTGGGTCATCATCACCATGACCACGAGCATAGCCACACCCACGAGCACACCCACGACGGCGTGACTCACTCCCACGAGCATTCCCACCAGCATGACCATGAGCATAGCCATCCCCATACCCACGAGCATCTCCACGGTGAGGGTCATACCCACGACCACAGCCACGGCTGCGAGGGGCATTGCCACGACTGCGCTTCTAAGTGCGAGCATACGCCTATGGAGGAGCTGATGGCGCTGATGCAGTACATGGTCAGTCACAACGCTGCCCACGCAAAGGAGCTGGCAGATCTGGCACTTCAGCTGGAAAAGGCCGGCAGCCATGCCGCTTACGAGCAGGTGATGGCGGCGGTGTCCGACTTCGAGAAGGGCAATATGCGCCTGAGCGTGGTGCTTGCCAGCATGAAGGAGTAAGCTATGTGCCTGTCGACTGTTTATAAGAACAAGATGGAGCCGGAGCAGATCGTGATGAAAAACGTGATGCACATCGAATGCAAGGACGGTATGGTCATCCTCACCGACCTCATGGACCGCCAGGTGGCGGTGGAGGGCACCCTGGAGGAAGCCAACCTGGTGGACGGCTTTGTGATCGTGAAAGAGAAATAAATATGCAGGGGCCGGTGACCGCACCGGCCCCTTTGCTATTGTGCGGTGGGGCGGCGGGACCAAGGCCCCGCCCTACAATATCCCCAGAAGGTGCCGTAGGACGCACGGTTACTCCCACCGCAGGTGCGGCATGGCGGGTCGTCGTGGGCAAGGAATTGTGGTATGCCTGCCCCCGGCAGGCATGATATTAGAAGATTCGCTGCGCTCTGCAACACGACCCCTACAACCCCGGAGGGGGAGACAATGGGAAAAACAGGTTTTGCTTGCGCAGCGGTGGGGGATATGCTATACTAAGAAAAAATTCTTTCGGAGTGGGACGATGCTGAAGTATCTGCTTGTTTTCTTTGTATCCATGGTGCCGCTGATCGAGCTGCGGCTGGCGGTGCCTATGGCGGTGGGCATGGGGCTTAACTACTGGGTGTCCCTGGTGGTGTGCGTCATCGGCAATATGCTGCCGGTGCCGATCATCTATTTCTTTGCCCGGAAAGTGCTGCTTTGGGGCAAGGATAAGAAATATATCGGCAAAGTGTTCACCTTTTTCCTGGAAAAGGGCGAAAAGGCCGGGCAGGCGCTGACCAGAAAGGCAGGCCGCGGAGGGCTTTTCGTGGCGCTGATGCTGTTCGTGGGCATCCCGCTGCCCGGTACGGGCGCCTGGACAGGCACCCTGGGCGCAAGCTTTTTGGACATGGGCATCAAGTCCACCACCCTCGCTGTGTGCCTGGGCGTGATCATCGCAGGCTGCATCATGGGTCTTGCCAGCGTGGGCGTGTTTGGGGTTTTGTTCTAATTACAATTTACAAATTACAAATTCTTAGTTTTCCGCTGAACCAAAGCCTCCCTCTGATGAGGGAGGTGGCACGACGAAGTCGTGACGGAGGGAGAGAAAAGGAAGGTCTCTCCCCCAGTCAGCCTGTTCGGCTGACAGCCCCCTCGTCAGAGGGGGCCTTTGGGTGCGGGGAAGGCTTAAAAAGGAGGAAAAATTATGGACTGTTTGTTTTGCAAGATCGCGGCGGGGGAGATCCCTGCCAGCCGGGTGTATGAGGATAGCCGCATTCTGGCCTTCCGGGACATCGCTCCCATGGCACCCACCCACATCCTGGTGATCCCCAAGTGCCACATCCCCAGCGTGGATGGCATCAACGAGGAAAACGCCGCCCTGGTGGCGCATATTTTCACCATGATCCCCCGGATCGCTGAGGCGGAAGGCCTGAAAAACGGCTACCGGGTGGTTTCGAACTGCGGACCCGATGCCGGGCAGACGGTGAACCACCTGCATTTTCACATCCTGGGCGGCAGGGAACTGACCACCCAAATGGCTTGACAAGCCGCAATTTTGTGCTATCATAGAAGCAACCGCAATACAATTCCATCTTCGGGGTGCCGGACGATTCCGGCTGAGATTTGGCAGATACCGTGCCTTGACCCGTGAACCTGATACGGATAGTACCGTCGTAGGAAAAGATGCGCCATACGGATTCTTTGCCGCATAGCAAGTCTTGGACGGACTTGTTAAGCGGCAAATTTTCTTTATGGAGGTTCTTATGAGAACAAAAAGACTGACCGAAAGCGCGATGCTTCTGGCAATCGCCATCGTTTTGGAGTTCGTCTCTAAAATGATCATCCCCGAAATGCCCTTCGGCGGGCAGGTCACCCTGGTGAGCATGCTGCCGGTGGTGCTCATCTCCTACCGCCACGGCGTGAAGTGGGGCCTGGTGTCCGGCGTGACCTACGCATTACTCGAAATGGCCATCGGCTTCAAGACCGTCAGCGCGGCCTTCCAGCCCGGCTATTTCGGTGACGGGACGATGCTGCTGAATGCTCTGCTCATGTGCCTGCTGGATTATCTGGTGGCGTTCACCGTGCTGGGTCTGGGCGGTATGTTCCGCAACCGGATGGAAAGCCCCGCGGCAGCCCTGGTGTGCGGCAGCCTGGTGGCTCTGGGATTGCGCTATGTCACCCACATCCTGTCCGGCTACATCCTGTTTTCCGGCTGGGCGGAGTGGTTCTTCACCCAGGAGGGCTTCCCGGCCTGGGGTGCGCAGCTGGTGGAGAGCCTGAGCCCCGAGGCTCTGGGCTGGACTTATTCGGCTGTGTACAACGGATTTTACATGATCCCGGAGATTATTTGCACCGCCATCGCCGCCGGCATCATCGCCAAGGTGCCCGGCATCGCCAAGAAGGTCAGCGGCAATATCGTGAAATTGGGATAACCCCTCCGGTGTGCGGTGTGGCGGCGGGACCAAGGCCCCGCCCTACAATATCCCCAGAAGATGCCGTAGGGCGGGGGTTCACTCCCGCCGTGGGTGCGGCGGTGGCGGGACGGCACGCAGGCCGGTCCCTAAGGGTGCGCAAGGGAATATG
>JAZPXW010000139.1:0-3132 GCA_045543895.1 Faecousia sp. | reverse complement strand
TAGACGGCACCGAGGAATTCCCCGTGATCAAGGATTGGACCAATATGGGCAATCTTCAGCAGTGGTACGATCCCATCGACACCACCAACCAGCGCCTCATCAAGCTGGCCAGGGAGCTGGGCACTGCATGGATCCGTGTTTCCGGCACCTGGGCAAACAAGACCTACTACGATTTTGAAGGCACCACCGGCGGCAAGGCACCGGAAGGCTTCCAGAATGTGCTGACCAAGGACCAGTGGCTGAAGCTGCTGGACTTTGTTAAGGCCATTGGCGGCAAGCTGCTGGTTTCCATCGCCAACTGCCCCGGCATCCACGCAGCTGACGAGCCCATGCCCTTCGAGCAGGCTGACCTGCTGTTCCGCACCTCCAAGGAATACGGCGTGCCCATCAGCGCTGCCGAGTTCACCAACGAGCCCAACCTGATCGCCCTGTCCGGTCTGCCCCAGGGCTATACCGCAGAGGATCATGCCCGTGACCACGATCTGTTTGGCGCATGGCTGAAGGAGAACTACCCCGAATGCCTGTTTGTCGGTCCCTGCACCGTGGGCGACATCGATATGTTCGGCATGGGCAACGATGGCGCAGGCGGCGGTATGGCTGCCGGCTTCCAGATGGTCACCACCGAGCAGCTCCTGGGCGAATATAAGTCCAAGATGGATGTTTTCAGCTATCACTACTACAACGGCGTATCCGAGCGTGGCGCTGCCATGGGCGGTCACTGGCCCTATGAATCCATCCTCAGCGAGCAGTATCTGGGCATCGCTGCCCACTGCGCCCGGCAGTATGTGCCCAAGCGGGATAAGTATGTTCCCGGCGGTCAGATGTGGGTCACCGAAAGTGGCGATGCCGGCTGCGGCGGTAACACCTGGGCTTCCACCTATGCCGATGTTCCCCGCACCCTCAATGAGCTGGGCCAGTTCTGCACCGTTACCGACGGCGTGATCTTCCACAATACCATGGCTTCCTCCGACTACGGCTGGCTGAAGCACGGTTCTTTCCTGCCCCGCCCCAACTACTTTGCAGTGCTGCTATGGAAGAGACTGATGGGTGAAACCGTCTATGCCTCCGGCGAAGCCACCCGTGAGGGCGCTCATGTGTTTGCCCATTCCCGTGCCGACGGCAAGGAGGGAAAGGCCTACCTGGTGATCAACAACTCCTGGACCGAGACCACCACCGTGGAGCTGCCCAAGGAGGCAGAGGTCTATGCCCTCACCGGCAACGGCGGTATGCGCACCCGCACCATGCTGCTCAACGGCAAGGAACTGGTGTTGGGCGAAAACGACGCGCTGCCCGAACTGAGCGGCGTAACCGTGCCTGCAGGCAAGCTGGAGGTTGCCCCCGGCGGGTGTACCTTCATCGTTCTGTAAAAACAAGAAATTGTGCGATAGAATATGTAGGGGCGTGCTGCAGAGCGCAGCGAATCTGCTAATAGTATGCTTGCCGGGGGCAAGCATACCTTGGCTTGTATTAGTCGCCCGCGGGCGGTCAATGACCGCCCCTACATCCGCGGGATGTAGAAAATTGCATAGTTTAAGGGACTGTTGCTTATTTTGCAACAGTCCCTGCTTTTTTGAAATGGGTGCCGGTTACGGCTGTTTGCCGTTGCGGTCTTCAGATTTTACATAGTAATGCCGGGCCAGCCACTTGGCGATACCCGCTGTGCCGGGATAGACCATTCGCTCGTTCATATTCAGCTGATCCAAAATGTCCCGCAGCTCCCAGCGCAGGCGCTTGTCGATCACATATTTCACGGTGTTTTCCGTGTGGGCATCCAAAAATGCCTCCAGATCCGTAATGCCGCTGGGAATGGCGGAGAAGAAGGAATACTGGTTCACGATTCGCCGGTCCAGGGAGGGCGGCTCAAAGCAGACCATCGCCTGGTCCTGCATATCGGCATCATATTGCTTTAGATCCTTTGCCATTTCTTCCAAACCGTCCATGGAGAAGACAAAGGTGTTTTTCTTATCCAGATATTCCCGGTATTTTTGGGGCAGGTTGCGGTTTAAGTCCCGCAGGTCGATGCGCCATACCACGCAGTCTCTCTGGCTCAGCTTGTCCAGGTTATCCTCCAGCGTGGCAAAATGCAGCGCCACCAGGGTGGAGTGGGTCCAGTCCAGCAGCCGGGTAGGAAGCCCATAGTGCTGACCGATCACCATCGCCTTCCAGACGGACTGGCTGATGGAATGGTCTTCGATGCGCACATAGTTCATAAAGCTTTCCAGCATCGGCTGCTCCAGGTCCGCGTAGGCGCTTTTGCAGTTGCGCTTCAGGCTGGTGGTAAGGTCGTAGTCGATGCTGCGCATACCCCGGTAGCAGTAGGAGCTTCTGGTTCGGTCGATCTCGGCATTGTAGGTCTGCTCAAAAATCAGATCCTTGATGCCGTCGATGGTGTCGATGTGCTTTACGGTGATCATAGCATTTCCCCCCTTGCGTTCTATATAAATTTTACCACCCTCCCGCTGGAAAATCAACCGCCAGCGCGGTGCGTTTATTTTTTGCAAATTAATATTTCTCAAACATTTCGTAAGCATTTCGGAAAAACGGGGGCGATAGAATATGACCGTAAATCAAAAACAAAGGAGAGAAATGCGATGTCTAAATTCGCACAGGCAAACGAGAAGATCGCCCAGAAGGTAGTCGACGGCTATAAGAAGATCGAGACCGGCGCGGTAGAGGGCTTCGGCAAGGTGGTCGACAAGTGCGTAGAGGTGCTGTTTGCGAGAGATGGCGAAACCGTGGAAGAAGCCAAGGCAAGACTTTCCGTCAAGGAGGAGAAGTAATATGAAGGATCAAGAATTTATCGTACAGAATATCCGCACCCAGTATACCGAAAAGCAGCACACCGAGCTGGATGAACTGAAGGCGCTGGATGCCAGGGTGAAGAAGCCCGCCAATGTCTTTGCCTATACCTACGGCAGCGTTGGCGCCATCGTGATGGGCTCCGGCATGAGCCTGGTGATGACCGAGATCGGCACGATTTTGGGTCTGACCGCCACCATGGTGCCCGGCATCGCCATCGGCGTGGTGGGTATGGGTATGGCGCTGACCACCTATCCCATCTATAAAGGCATTTTGAACAGCCGCAAGAAAAAGTACGCGCCCCAGATCCTGGAGCTCAGCGAAAAGATCATG
>JAZPXW010000138.1:0-12408 GCA_045543895.1 Faecousia sp. | reverse complement strand
ATGTGTGGATAAACAGAAAAAGCCCAGAGGACGGTGCGATCCTCTGGGCTTGCAGCTTAATATGTAATGTCTTTGATATAAATAAAAAATCCGAACGCGTTCCCGATTGGGAAAAAGTTCGGATTTTTCATATATGGTGGAGACTACGGGACTCGAACCTGTGACCTCATGCGTGTGAAGCATGCGCTCTAACCAGCTGAGCTAAGCCTCCATTCGGAACAGCTAAAATTATATCATAGATAAAGAAAAAGTCAATACCCTTTTTCCTTAAACTGCACCGATATTGCGTAGCGGGACGGTTTCCAGCAAAGTAAGATCATACTGCCGCACCATCTCCATCGCCTGCTCGATCGCCTTGCGGTCCAGCAGGTCCTCGGGCATATGGGCATCGCAGCCCAGCAGCACCTTGCAGCCTGCCTCCCCTGCCAGCTTCCAGAAGCGGGTATCAGGATAATTTCTTCCGGCACGGAAGCCCAGCAGATTCATTTCCAGAGGCATATCCAGCTCCTTGGCAGCCTTGCAGAGTCTTTCCATATGACGGCAATAGCTGGCATCGTCACCCACATAGTAAATAAGATCCGGGTGGGCAAGATAGGTAAAGAGACCCGTCTTCATACCCTCGATGCACTGATCCACATACCGCTGCAACACAACTTCATCATCGGTGGGTCTGCCGCAATAGGGTTCTCCCTGCTCGTCGCCGACCCAGTGCTGGCCCAGCAGCATATACTCAATGCCCGCCCGGCGCAGATGCTGCACGGTTTTTTCAAAATAACCGGGATAGTATTCACACTCCACACCCAGCAGGATCTGGATCTGACCGGCATATTTTTCCCGCAGGTCCTGCACCACCTGTATATACTCCTCCAGCTCATGGGGGAACATTCTCATATGGCTGTAGTAGTCTCCGGAGAACCAGTAAGGGGTATGGTCCGAAAAGCCCAGGATCTTCACACCGCTTTGGATGGCGCACTTGACATATTCTTCCTCGGTACCACCGGCATGGTGGCAGCGGGCAGTATGGGTATGGTAATTTGCAATCATTGGAAATGCTCCTTATTTTCTCTTGGCAAAATGGTTTTTTTCTGTTATGCTGAGCCCAGAAAGGCAGTGATAGCAATGGAATATACGAATATGCGGGCAGGCAAATTCCTGGCACGGCCCAACCGGTTTATCGCCCATGTGGAGCTGGACGGCAGCGCCCAGATCTGCCATGTGAAAAACACCGGCCGGTGTAAAGAGCTGCTGGTTCCCGGCTGCACCGTTTGGTGCCAGGAATCGGACAAACCGGAACGGAAGACAAAATATGATCTGATCGCTGTGCAGAAAGGTCACCGGTTGATCAACATGGATTCCCAGGCGCCCAATATCGCCGCCGGAGAATGGCTTCGTGCAGGCGGTCTGGGTGAGATCGAAAGCCTTCGGGCAGAGGTCTTTCAGGGGGATTCCCGCTTTGACTTCTCCTTCCAAAAGGACGGGATCCATGCTTTCTGGAGGTCAAGGGCGTGACCCTGGAAAATGACGGAATCTGCACCTTTCCCGATGCTCCTACGGCCCGTGGTGTCAAGCATCTGGAGGGTCTGACCGCCCTTGCAAAGGCGGGCTTTGGGGCATATGTTTTGTTCGTGATCCAGATGGAGGATGTTTTGTATCTCCACCCCAACCACATCACCGATCCGGCATTTGCTCATGCGCTCAAGGAAGCAGCCGCTGCCGGCGTAAAGGTGCTGGCAATGGACTGCATGGTGACCCCGGATTCCATGGTCATCCGCAGGAGCGTGCAGGTGCGGTTATAAGCTCTCCAGCAGCACTTCCAGCTGGTGGATCCCCTCGATCTCGTAGTCCGCGGGGATATCCTCCCGCCCGGGCAAGTGGTTGGGGTTCACCCAGCAGGTTGCAACACCCGCGTTGATGCCGCCCAGAATATCCGAGGTGAGGCTGTCGCCAACGATCAGCGCCTTCTTGGGGTCAAAATCCGGGATCTGGGCAAAGGCCTTATCAAAGAATTCCCGGGCGGGCTTATTGTGACCCAGCTCCTGGGAAACAAACACTTTTTCAAAGAAACGGTACAGATTGGCGCTGGTCATGCGCCCCTTTTGCACCGAGGCGGTGCCGTTGCTCACCAAAAACAGCCGGTACTTTTTGGAAAGCGCCTCTACCGCCTCCTCTGCCCCGGGCAGAAAATAGTGACCGATGGACAGATTCCTTTCATACGCTCTGGCACAGGCGGTGGGATCAGCCTGCACACCCTGTTCCTGGAACAGCAGACCGAACCGATTGACCAGCACCTGCTCCCGGGTCCACTCCTTCTTCTCAAGCCGTTCCCAGCAGGCCTTGTTGATCAGATGGTAGCGGTGCAGCACTTCCTCTGTGGGCACAATGCCAAACCCCTCAAAAGTCTTGGCGATGGCGAGCCGCTCGGCTTTATGAAAATCCAGGATCGTGTCATCCAGATCCAGCAGCAGAAATTCGATCATAGAGTCGTTCCTCTTATTTTACAGATTGCATTGGCGATCCGGGCAAAGCCCGCAATATCCAGCGTTTCGCCCCGGACATTGGTATCCATGCCGCAGCTTGCGATCACCTGGGCAGCGCCCTCCTTACCCAGCTCCGGGAAGCCGGAAGCAAGGCCGTTGCTGAGCTTTTTGCGCCGCATGGCAAAGCTGGACCGCACCACCCGGAAGAAAATATCCTGGTCTGCAATGTCCCAGGGGCGCTCCTTGCGGACACGCAGGGAGATCACCGCAGAGGTCACCTTGGGCTGGGGCAGGAAGCAGCCCGCCGGCACATCAAACAAGATCTCCGGCTGGGAATAATACTGGCAGAACACCGTAAAGGCGCTGTAGTCGGCAGTGCCGGGTTTGGCAGCGATCCGCTGCGCCACTTCCTTTTGTACCATGACTGTCACGCTGTCGAAGCACTCCGCTTCCAGCAACGCGGTCAAAATGGGAGAAGTAATGTAATACGGCAGGTTGGCGCAGGCCATTGGGCGCAGCCCCGCAAACTTTTCCTTCACCAATGCCGCCACATCTCGGTTCAGTACATCGTCCCAAAGGATCTCCAGGTTGGAAAATTCGCCCACGGTCATAGCTAAAATTGGCTTGAGCCGGGTATCCAGTTCCACGGCGCATACCTTCCCCGCGCGCAGGCACAGCTGCTGGGTCAGCGGGCCGATGCCAGGTCCGATCTCCAGCACACCGGCGGTGGTATCCACACCGGCATCCTCCGCGATCCGCTCCGGCACCCACCGGGAGATCAGAAAATTCTGCCCCTTGGCTTTGGAAAAATGAAAACCGTGCTCCGCAAGTAATGGCTTCATCACATGGATATCGCAAACATCGATCATACAAAAAACCGCCTTTCTCCGGTAAGTATACCAAAAGAAAGGCGGTTTTGCAATCATGTATTAACCTAAGAAGTAAATGGTACAGTCACGCATACCAAACTGGATGCACTCGCCGGTGGTGGGGAAATACAGGTCGATGCGGTCCTTCTTGATGGAGCTGCCGCTGTCCTCTGCGGTGGACACGCCGTAGACATACTCACCGTCGTTGGACACGATGAACATTCTGGTACCCCAGGGAATCACATTGGGATCCACAGCCACGGTGCCGATATGTACATAGGTCTGGGTCGCGGTGTAGAAGTCGCAGCCGGCATCGGTGTGAGTATATGCGGTACCCAGAGCCTGCATCGTGCCGGTGTAGGTCAAAATCTCGCCGGTAGGCAGGATGATCTGATCGTCGGTGATGGTAATACCCCAATCGGAGTACTTGGACACGGGGATATCCGTGCCGGTACCAACTGCCACGACCTTGTTCACGGGCTGACGGATCACCGTCTGCTCCAGAACAGTACGGCTGCTTTCCTGGCCGTCCACATACACCGCGTTTGCAGTGCAAAGAAGCAGGCCATCCTCGCCCTCAGTCACAACAGACTCCTGTCCCACAGGAAGGCCGGCGTCATAGCAATAGGTGATCTTATAGGGGATCGCTGTGGTATAGGTTTCGGTATTTTGCACCGAGCGGGTGACCGTGATTTTCATTCCATCGGTAACGGTCATTTCCAACGGTGCGGAAACAGCGGTGTTGCCATCCACCTGGATGTTCAGCCGCTTGAGCAGGGATGCTACGGTCTCGTCCTTAGCGTTCACGCTGGTCTGCTCGCCGCAATAGTCGACGGTGACGGTCACGCTGCGCTGGACCTTAATTTCAGATATGCCGATTCCCGCCTGCGTAGTATAGGTATCATCCTCGCCAAGTGCCAAGCCGGCCTCATCCAGAACTGCAGCAGGATCAGTAGCAGAGGATGTGTACACCACAACCCGGTCACCATCGGTGATCACATAGGTGTTCTGTGCAAATGCCGTTTGGGACAACAATAGCAGCAATACCAGCGGAACAGCAAGTATTGCCATACGGATGACGGACTTCTTTCTCTTTACCACATTGTGTTTGCGTTCTTGCATGGAAGTTACCTCCTTTCGCAAAGGTTGGGCATTTCGCATAATATGATACAAGTGTAACAAATTATTACAGCCCGCATTCTTTTCCAAGAATACGGATACATTATAACAAATAATCCCAAAAAGTCAAGCTTTTTTATGTAAATGCAAGAAAACTGCAACTTTTTCCAAAATTCGAGTTTTTAAATTATGTCAACTTATTTTCAAAATATATGGTGTTTTGTCGCAATAAACCACCATATATTGTAGAAATTGTTACATTTGTTTACATAATCTGTCGAATTATGTAACCTTCGTTTCTGGCATTTTCCAAAGAATTATGGTGACCTTTCTTTAGCCAAATTTGAGGAATTTCCTCCACAGGGATTGACTTTTTCCCGGAATTATGCTAAATTCACTCCATATAAAAGGCATTGATGAAGACACGCGCGCAATGCTTTCTGCCCAGAGAGGAGCCGGTTGGTGAAAGGCTCTGCAGATACCTTGTGCGATACCACTTCTGAGCCACCGGTCGGAAATGGCCGGTCGGGTGCGCCCGTTAACGCGTCAATGAGTGGCAGCGCAAGCTGCAACCAGGGTGGAACCGTGGAATATAAGAACGACTTGTATCCCACCCCTGATCTTATCAGGGGTGGGATTATTTTATGCCCTCCCCCGAATCAAAAAGGAGGAAACTATCATGAGCGAAGAAAATCTGTACACCTTTGAAAACCCGGAGTACCGCAAGACCTTCTGGCACACCAGCTCCCATGTGATGGCCCAGGCCGTCAAGCGGCTGTGGCCCGAGGTGCAGCTGGCCATCGGCCCTGCCATCGACGAGGGCTGGTACTACGACTTTGACGCTCCCTTCACCTTCACCCCCGATCACCTTAGTCAAATTGAGGGCGAGATGAAGAAGATCGTCAAGGAGCGCATTCGTCTTGAGCGCACCGAGCTGCCCCGTGCCGAGGCCATCGCCTGGGCAGAAGAACACAATGAGCCTTACAAGAAGGAGCTGATCGAGGATCTGCCCGAGGATGCGGTGATCAGCTTCTACACCCAGGGCGAATTTACCGACCTGTGCGCCGGTCCTCACCTGGACCACACCGGCAGACTCCGCCACAACGGCTTCAAGCTGACCAAATCCTGCGGTGCTTACTGGCGCGGCGATAGTAACCGCAAGATGCTGCAGCGTATCTACGGCATCGGCTTCCCCACCAAGGACGAGCTGGACGCTTATCTGGAAGCCCAGGCCGAAGCACTGAAGCGTGACCACAACAAGCTGGGCCGTGAGCTGGAATTCTTCACCACCGTAGAAGAGATCGGCCAGGGCCTGCCCGTTCTGCTGCCCAAGGGCGCCCGCACCGTGCAGACTCTGCAGCGCTGGGTGGAGGACGAGGAGCAGAAGCGTGGCTACCTGCTGACCAAGACCCCCTTGATGGCAAAGTCCGACCTGTATAAGATCTCCGGCCACTGGGATCACTACCTGGACGGCATGTTCGTGCTGGGCGATCCCACCGACGAGAGTAAGGAATGCTTTGCGCTCCGTCCCATGACCTGCCCCTTCCAGTACCAGGTCTACCTGAACCGCGCCCGTTCCTACCGTGACCTGCCCATGCGCTTGGGCGAGACCTCTACCCTGTTCCGCAACGAGGACAGCGGTGAGATGCACGGTCTGATCCGTGTCCGCCAGTTCACCATTTCCGAAGGTCACCTGGTGCTGCGCCCCGACCAGTTGGAAGAAGAGTTCAAGGGCTGCCTGGAGCTGGCAAAGTACTGCCTGGATACCGTGGGCATGCTGGAAAACTGCACCTTCCGCTTCAGCCAGTGGGATCCCGCCCGTGCCGGCATCAAGTACGAAGGCACTGCCGAACAGTGGGAAGAAGCACAGCGTGTTATGGGTGAGATCCTGGATAACCTGGGCGTTGAATACTCCGTGGGTATCGACGAGGCTGCCTTCTACGGTCCCAAGCTGGACATCCAGTATAAGAACGTCTTCGGTAAGGAAGATACCATCGTCACCATCCAGATCGATATGCTGCTGGCTCAGAAGTTCGGCATGGAGTATACCGACTCTGACGGCCAGAAGAAGACCCCCTATATCATCCACCGTACTTCCCTGGGCTGCTACGAGCGTACCCTGGCCTACCTCATCGAGCGGTATGCCGGCGCACTGCCTCTGTGGATGATGCCCACCCAGGTCAAGGTCCTGCCCATCACCGACCGTGCCCACGAGTACGGCAAGGAGCTGGCTGCCAAGCTGAACGCTGTGAACATCCACGCTGAGACCGACTGCCGCAGCGAAAAGCTGGGCTACAAGATCCGTGAGGCACAGATGCAGAAGATCCCCTATATGCTGGTCATCGGTGACCGGGATATGGAAAACGGCACCGTTTCCGTGCGTACCCGCAAGGGCGAGGACCTGGGCGCTATGACTCCCGACGAGTTTATCGCCAAGTGCCTGCTGGAGATTGCCACCAAGAGTAAAGAAGTATAAGACTTTCTTAAAAACATCAGACGGGCTTGCCCGTCTGATGTTTTTGATATATAATGGCTTTGGTGATATATATGGAAAACCCTTTGCCAAAGCGAAAACATCCTCGTCTAGATCATTACGATTACAGCACACCCGGTGCTTATTTCATTACCATCTGCACTCAAGATCGTCGCTGCCTGCTATCTACTATCGTAGGGCGGGGGCTTTCTCCCCCCGAAATACAATATACGGTGTATGGAGACATTGCCAGGAAGCAGCTGTTCCTGCTGGAAGAGCGGTATCCCAATTTACACATTGATCGTTTCGTGATTATGCCCAATCACATACACGCAATTTTATTGCTGGAAGAAACGGCGGGAGCAAGCCCCCGCCCTACGGTAACAAATATCGTTTGCGCTTATAAATCACTGACCACAAGAGAATGTAAGAAAGCAAAGCCCATCGACAAGCTGTTCCAAAACTCTTTTTACGAGCATGTAATCCGCGGGCAATCGGATTATGATGAGATTGTGGAATACATAGTTAATAATCCAAAGCAGTGGGAATTGGATAAACTGTACTCACAAGAATTGTGATCTTCCACGATTACAAGGAGAATCATTTATGGCAAGAAAAGCAAAAAAGAAGCTGCACAAGATGCCGCCGCTGTCCTTTTTGGATAAAATGATTTACTGGGTCATTTTCCTGGTGCTGTGCGCGGCATATGTGATGCTGCTGTTCGGGCCGCTGCAGCTGCGGCATAGGATCGCTTTTGCAGACGAGGCCGTGATCGCGGCAGCGGATCATTTCAGTGCTTTTTGGTTGTTCATTCCCTGGCTGACCTTTTTCTTAATGACGTTCATCCTTTGGCTGCAGCCATATCAAAACCGCACGCCCATCTTTGGAAAAAAGAATTTCAAATACGGTCCGCCCGCCTGGCCCAAGGTGTACCCGCTGTTTATGAAGAACAAACCGCCCATATGGGTCAGCGAGCGGAAAAAGAAAGAACGCAAGCAAATTGCGATCGTGCTGGTGATCGTCCTGCTGGTGAGCTTCATTCCCCTGCCCTGGTCTCTTTACGGACGGGATTGCCTGCGGTATGACGGCAGCATCGTGCAGTACAATATGTTTAACCGGCAGGTGGAGGAATTTTCGCCCGGCGATATAGAGGAAGTAACCGTCGACCTTTTCCGCTACGATTCGGGAGGAAAGTATCACAAAACCCATCACTGGGGTGTTCGGCTAAAAATGCGAACAGACAGCGGCAAGCGATATTCCTTCGACCACAGAGATTTTGATAATGACGGTTCCCGGCGCTATCTGCCCGAAATGGGAAAGGTCATTTCCCGCTACGACCCAGAGATCATCCGCTATGAGGACATCGAAAATCTGGAAAAGTTTATTGCAGAGAAGGGGCTTTCAGAGGAAGAAACCCAGCTGCTGTATCAGCTCTTTGGAATGGAGGCTCCGTAACCGATGAAAAAGAAAACCATATGGATACTGCGTTGGAGTCTTCCCGCGGTGTGCCTGCTGTTTGCGCTGTTTTTCTATACCGCCATTCCCGGATTCAGCTTTTCCGGACTGATGAGCCTGGGTATCTGCGGTATTTTGCTCTGCTACAATTTCTTTACCCTGCTTTCTCCCCGGTTTCCCAAAACCGTCAAATGGGTGCGCAGGGTCTTCACAGGTGTGCTTTGCCTTGGCATTTTGGTGGTTGCGGTCACCTGCGGCATTGTGGTAAACACCGCCCTGCAAGAGCCCGTCCAAGGCTGCCAGTATGTGGTGGTACTGGGCTGCAAGGTCAACCCCACTGCCCCTTCCCTTTCGCTGCAGGAGCGGATCGACGCGGCATATGAATATCTGGTGGCAAACCCCGATACCATCGCCATCGTTTCCGGCGGTCAGGGGCTCGACGAGCCTATGAGTGAAGCGAAATGTATGTTTGACGAGCTTACCGCCATGGGTATTGAGGAAAGCCGGGTGTGGATGGAGGATAAGGCCACCTCCACCTGGGAAAATCTGAATTTCTCCCTGGATCTTATTGAAGAGAAGACCGGTGTGCGCCCCGGATCCATCGGCCTGCTTTCCAGCGAGTATCACCTCTACCGGGCGATGCTCCAGGCAAAGGCCTACGGTGTGGAAACTATGGGCATCCCCGCCACCACCAAATGGGTGGCCCTTCGCATCAATAACTACCTGCGGGAGGTCGCAGGTGTTTGGCACTATATCATCTTAGGAGGACAATACAGTGATTGAGAAACTTTATGCAGATTTCGCCTGGGAGCAGACCGCGGCTCTGCTGGCCATCGACTCCCCCACCGGCTATACTGGCAAGGCTGCCGCTTGGGTAAAGGAAGCCTTTGAAAGCCTGGGCTTTGCCGCAGCCATCACCACCAAGGGCGGTGTGCTCATCGACCTGGGTGGTGAAGATGTCCAAAACGGTCTTTTGCTGGCTGCCCACGCCGACACTCTGGGCGGTATGGTGGCAGAGGTCAAGGGCAACGGCCGTCTGCGTATCACTCCCTTAGGCGGTATGAATGCCAACAACGCAGAGGCAGAGAATGTGCGCGTCTACACCAGATGCGGCAAGGTGATCGAGGGTACGCTGCAGCTGTGCAACGCATCTGTCCATGTGAACAAGGATTACAGCAGTACCAGCCGCAGCTTTGACACCACCGAGGTGGTGCTGGACGAGGAGGTTTCTTCCGCTGGCGATGCCCGGAAGCTGGGCATTGAGGTAGGCGATATGGTCTGCTTCGATCCTCGCACCCGCCGCACCGAATCCGGCTATCTCAAGAGCCGTTTCCTGGATGATAAGCTGTCCGTCGGCATTCTGCTGGGCTTTGCCAAATACCTGGCAGACAAAAAGATCGCACCCAAGCGCAAGACCTGGGTGCATGTGACGGTTTATGAAGAAGTGGGTCACGGCGGCTCCGGCAGCGTGCCGGAGGGTGTCACCGAGGCCATCTCCGTAGATATGGGCTGTGTCGGAAACGGTCTGCAATGCACAGAGCGTCAGGTGAGCATCTGCGCCAAGGATTCCGGCGGACCTTACAGCTATGAGGTGGTGGGCAAGCTCATCGAAGCCGCCAAGGCGACCGGCGCGAACTACGCTGTGGATGTGTACCCCTTCTACGGCTCCGACGTAGAAGCTACCCTTCGCAGCGGCTACGACATCCGCCACGGGCTCATCGGTGCGGGCGTCTACGCCAGCCACGGCTATGAGCGCAGCCACATCGACGGGGTTTACAACGCCATCAAAGTGCTGTGCGGCTACTTGGAAGTGTAAAGCACAAAGGCCCCCTTGTGTAAAGGGGGCTCCGCCGCATGCGGTGGGAAACTGACAACCCCTCCGTCACGGCTGTGCCGTGCCACTTCCCCTTACACAGGGGAGGCTTTTGAGCAACGAAAAAGAGGCGGCAACTGCCGCAGCTTTTCTTTATCTTAGTAGTTTTCAGCGTGGATCTCGAAGTAGGCCTGGGGATGGTTGCAGGTGGGGCAGATCTCGGGGGCATTGGTGCCAACCACGATATGACCGCAGTTGCGGCACTCCCATACCTTGACCTCGCTCTTGGCGAAGACCTCAGCCATTTCCACATTTTTCAGCAGAGCGCGGTAACGCTCCTCGTGGTGCTTTTCCACAGCAGCCACCAGGCGGAAACGGGCAGCAAGCTCGTGGAAGCCTTCCTCGTCTGCAGTCTTGGCAAAGCCCTCATACATATCGGTCCACTCGTAGTTCTCGCCCTCAGCAGCGTGCAGCAGATTCTCGGCGGTGTCACCGATTCCGTTTAGTTCCTTGAACCACAGCTTGGCGTGCTCCTTCTCGTTGTCAGCGGTCTTCAGGAACAGGGCAGCGATCTGCTCGTAGCCTTCCTTCTTGGCCTTGGACGCAAAGTAGGTGTACTTATTTCTTGCTTCGGACTCGCCGGAAAAGGCAGCCATCAGATTCTTTTCGGTTTGGGTACCGGCATACTTGTTTGCCATGGGAATACCTCCTGTTTTTTATTGGATATATTCATTATACCACAGGGAATCCTTATTGCAAACAATTTTTTATCCATTGAGCAGATAAATCCCAAAATTCAAGTATGCCGCAAAGGTGACCCACAGAATATATGGAATCAAGAGGTTGCCTGCGGTCTCATCGATGCTGCTGAAGGCACGGATGGTCAGGAAGATCAGCACCCATAAAAGAATCAGCCAGAAGAAGGACAGCAGGAACCACCCTCCGCCGAAAAACAGCAGCGGCCAGACGAAATTGGCAAACAGCTGCAGCCCGTAAAAGGTCAGCGCTTTTCTGATCTCTTGTTCCGCTGCGCCGGATTCCAGAATCCGGTAGGACGCATAGCCCATCAGCAGATACAGTATGCTCCAAACCACCGGGAATACCCACCCCGGCGGCGAAAGCGGCGGCTTTGCCATCACCCCATAGTCAGACATCCCACCGGACAGCAGCGCAGCAAGGCCACCCACCGCCAGCGGGATCGCCAGGCAGACCAGTAGCTTCTTCCAATTGATTTTCATAATGATCCCCTCCTATATATTGGTAGTATATGAGAAGCGGAGGAAATTATCCTTTGACACCATATTGACCGGATGCTATAATCGGGTATACTAAGCAAGAGGTGATAGTATGAGTAATTGTAATTCCTGTGGCGGCTGCGGAGGTAGCGGCTGCAGCAGCTGCAGCGGTGGCTGCGGACGAAGCCTAGTCCTGACACCCCAGGAGATCTCCATTTTGCAGGAGCTGATGCAGATCCCCTTTCTGCCGGTAGCCAGAAAGGCAGACGATATGACCCCCATCTATTTGGAGGGAACGGAGCTCAGCCAGGAAGAATACAGCATGGTCCTTTCCCACCTGGACAGAAAAGGGCTGATCGACATCGACTACCGCAATCCCCTTTCCGGCTTTGACTACGCCGCTTACGCAGGTTACCCTGTCCATGGCAGCATGGCTCTGACGGAGCGTGGTCACACGGTCATCGAGCTGATGGAACTGCAAGGCATTTCCTGAAGTGCATAAATTTTACTTGCTATTTTCCGCACCTTGGTGTATAATACCCCAGTAGCTGCCGGTGTGATGGAATTGGTAGACGTAGTGGACTCAAAATCCACCGCTGGCGACAGCGTACCGGTTCGAGTCCGGTCACCGGCACCATATCGAGTGTTCATAACGGATTTCAGTTATGGACACTCGATTTCTTTTACCTTTATGTATAAGCAGGCAGTTTGCCTGCTCATTTTTCATGCGCTCTGGGTGACATATTCGATTGCTACGCCTTTTCGTGTGTCTGCTGTGTAGTTATCACCATCGTCCGGGATTTCAATGACACCCACGAATTTGTAATGGATCATAATGCGCTGGGTGCGGTTCTTACCGGTACCCTCCGTTTCATACACTTCAATGTGGTCGATCAGTTCCCGGAGAAGCGGTGCGGTCAAAGTCTGCATCTCCATGAACTTACGGATGGCATGGATGAACTGATCC
>JAZPXW010000137.1:0-12107 GCA_045543895.1 Faecousia sp. | reverse complement strand
CCTGTTCTACGATTTTGCCGCCCCGGACTACCAGGATCATGTCGGCGTTGCGTACCGTGGAAAGACGGTGGGCGATCATGACAGAGGTCCGACCGGCAGTGACGGCCTCCATGGCCTGCTGGATCCTGGCTTCGGTCATGGTATCCACCGAGGCGGTGGCCTCGTCCAGGATCAGAATGCGGGGGTCTGCCAGCACCGCCCGGGCAAAGGAGATCAGCTGCTTTTCACCGGTGGAAAGCAGGTCGCCGCCCTCGCCCACATCGGTGTCCAGCCCATGCTCCAGGTGTGCGATCACATCCTGGGCAGATACCGCCCGGATGGCATCCCAGAGCTGCTCCTCGGTGGCATCGGGGTTACCCATCAGCAGATTTTCCCGGATGGTGCCGGAGAACAGGTGGGGCGTTTGCAGCACATAGCCGATGGCGCTGTGGAGCCAAAGCTGGGAGCGCTCCCGGGCATCCCGCCCGTCGATGAGCAGCACGCCCTGGGTGGGCTCGTAGAAGCGGCACACCAGGTTCGCCAGGGTGGATTTGCCCGCGCCGGTCTCGCCCACGATGGCAAGGTGGGTGCCGAAGGGGATCTTCAGCGAGAAGTTTTCCAGCACCGTTTCCTCACCGTCGGGATATTGGAAGGTTACATCCCGGAATTCAATATCGCCCTTCAGCGGCTCCCAGTTCTCTTTCTTGGGATTCAGAGTGTCGCCGTATTTTTGGGTCACCTCGGGGGAGTCCTCCACATCGGAGCGCACTGCCAGCACGCCGGTAAACCGCTCGATGTTCACCTGGGTGGTGATAAGGTCGGATACGATATCCACCAGCCAGCGCAGCGGCTCCATCATGCCCTGGGCGTAGGACATGAACACGGAGAACAGGCCCACCTCTTCCGCGGCGATGTAGCCGCCCTTCCACAGCACGATGGCGATGGCAACGGAGGAAGCGAAGTTCATGGTGCCGGCGAAAAGACCCCGAAGCCGGGAGGCCTTTACAGACTTATCCTTCATTTTTCGGGTCTCCGCCTGGAAGCGCTGCTCCATCTTATCCTCCACACCGAGGGATTTGACGGTCTTTGCGCCGGTGATGCCTTCATTAAAATTGGCGGTGATCTGGGAATTGACCTCCCGGATCTCCCGGTTGACCCGGATCAGCTTCTTTTGGAAAATGGAAAACAGGATCACCAGCAGAGGCAGGATGGTCAGCACCATCAGCGCCAGCCGGGTATTCATGTACAGCATCACAGCCACCGAGCCGATAAGGTAGCTGACGCGCCAGATGCAGTCGATGAGCGTCCAGGACACCAAGCCGCCGATGCGGGCGGTGTCGCTCATCAGCCGGGCGTGGATGTAGCCCACGCTGTTTTGGTTGAAATAGGAAAAGGACAAGGTCTGCAGGTGGGAAAAGGCGGTCTGCCGCAGGCTCCGGTTCACCCGCATCTCAATGATGGTGGCAAGGGCGCAGGAGATATAGTTGCTGGTGGCGGCAACGCAATAGGTGAGAAAATAAGCGACGGTGAAGACCCAGATGGTATCCAGCGTCCGTTCCACCACAAAGTGGTCCAGGGCGTACTTCTGGAACAGGGGCAGCAGGATATCCGTGCCGCTGCTGAGTAGTCCCAGGGTGACCATGACCAGTAGCTGCCTGCGGAAGGGCTTCAGAAAGGGCAGGATCCTGCCGATCCCGAAGAAGCGGAGTTTCTTTTCTTGGTGCATTAGGAAATCACCTCCTGGTGGGCTGTTTGGGTCTCGTAGATCTTCTGGTAGATGCCGCCGGCGGATTTCAGGGTTTCGTGAGTGCCCTTTTCCGCAATGCGTCCCCGGTCCAGCACCAGGATCTGATCCGCCGCGGAAAGGGTGGTGATCCGGTGGGAGATGAGGATGATGCTGGCCTTGCCAAAGCGCTGGCTGATAGCCTGGCGGATCCGGGCATCGGTCTGGGTGTCCACCGCGGAAAGGGAATCGTCGAAGATCATAATGGGCGCTTCCCGGGTGGGCATCCGGGCGATGGCGGCACGCTGCTTCTGCCCGCCGGAGAGGGTCACGCCCCGTTCGCCCACCATGGTGTCGTAGCCCTGGGCGAAGCGTGTCACTGTTTCGTCCAGGCAGGCGCTTCTGGCAGCTTCCCGGATGGCTTCCAGAGCTGCGTCCGGGGCGGTGATGCCGATGTTTTCCCGGATGGTGCGGGAGAAGAGGAAGGGCTCCTGCAGCACCATGCCGATGTTTTTGCGCAGGTGGGCGGTCTGGATGGTGCGGATGTCCCTGCCGCCCACGGTGATGCGTCCATTCTCCGGGGCAAGGGGATAGAGCTTGTCCAGCAGCATCATCATGGTGGATTTGCCGCTGCCGGTGCCGCCCAGAATGCCCAGCGTCGTGCCGGCCTTCATGGTAAAGGAGATGTCGTGGAGGATCTCCGGGCCGTTGTCGTAGGCGAAGGACACATGCTCGAAGGCAATGTCCCCATCCATGGGAGCGCAGACTGCGTCCGCTTCATCCTGCTCCAGGGGGGAATTCATAATGTAGAACACCCGGTCGATGGACACGCCTGCCTTGCTCATTTCCGAGATCATTCTGCCCAGCTGGCGGATGGGCCAGATGAGCATGGAGTTGTAGGAGATAAAGGCGATGTACTCGCCCTCCAAGAGGCTTCCTTCGATGCAGAACACCGCGCCGAAGATCACCACCAGCATGATCTGGATGCCCGAAAGCATATCGGAAATGCTCCAGAACCGGCTGAGCACCTTGGCCATCCGCTCCCACAGGGAGGTGTAGTGGTCATTTTGCTTTGTGAATTTATCGATCTCCGCCCGCTCCAGGCCAAACGCCCGGACCACCCGGACGCCGGTGAGATTCTCTTGCGCCAGCGCCGAGAGCTTGCCCTCGTTCTCGTCGCATTCCTCAAAGCCCTTGTGGACGGTGCGGTGGAAATGCAGAGAGTAGAGGATCACCGCCGGCACCGGGATCAGCGCCAGCAGGGTCAGCTCTATGTGCATGGAGAGCATGAAGGTCACCGACAGCCCCAGCATGAGGGTAATGCGGAAGATGGAGGTCAGCTGCTCCGAGAGGAAGTTTTTCATGGTGTCGATGTCGGAGGTACACCGCTGGATGATGTCGCCGGTGCGGTTTTTCATGTGCCAGGAGAAGGGAAGATGCTGGATGTGACCGAAAAGCCGGTCACGCATGGTTTTGACCAGGGTCTCCGATGCCTTGGTGTTGCTCACACGGAAAACATACTGGGAGATCACCTGGCAGGCGGCGACCCCGATCACCGCCAGCGCCAATATCCAAAGGTGCTGCCCCAGGTAGGCAAAGCCGCCGAGGCTTTCTACCAGCTCCATGACGAAGGGTGGGAAGTCCGCTTCTTTGCCGCCGATGGCGTTATCCACAGCGGCGCGGATGATCTGGGGATTGAGCATATCTGCCAGAGCGGTGACCGCGGCGGAGACGATCGCCAGGAGGAAGTACCGCTTGGAGCCGCGCAGGAATTCCCAGAGAAGATTCAGTTTTGCTTTCTTTTCGTTTTTCATACTATTTTACCTCGGGATGATGGGGGGGAGTTAGTGGAACGTAAAGGCTTCTCCTTGGGGAGAAGCTGTCACCAAAGGTGACTGATGAGGGGGTCACCTCATCCGTCACGCCTTACGGCGCGCCACCTTCCCCTCAAGGGGAAGGCTTGAAATAAAAAAGGCGCAGGCCGAAGCCTGCGCCGAAAAAACCACCCAATGGCATACTATGCCTATTGCGCGCACTCCGGAGCCAAGCTTCTGTTACCCAAATTCATATCCAAATTGAAAATCAACATATTACTCAGCTCCTTTCTTTCAAAATTTTCCTTATCATAGCACCGAAATGGGGGGTTGTCAATACACCGGAAGAAAGTTTTGTCATTCTGAGCGGAGCGCAATAGCACGGAGTCGAAGAATCTGCCTCCCCTAAAGGGGAGGCAGGGGCAGAAATTGCGGTTTGGGGGTTGCAATATAAAAAGGAGTATGGTATTATTACTAGAGTTTAATACAAAAAGACGAAGATCAGGTGGCTATTAGCCAAAGTAGGCGGTATTTTTCCGGCAAAGAGAGCGGGGACGGTGGAAACCCGTGCGGAAGGTGCAGGCCCAAATTCGACCTGGGAGTTTTCTGTGAAAAGCAGAATGTACGCGCTGCATTAAAGCGCTGAAAGTGGCGGCGCAAGCCGCAATTTGAGTGGTACCGGGGATCGTTTTCCGTCCCATGAACATGAGACGGGATTTTTTATTTTAGGAGGGTCATTATGAATCAGTCTATTCTCGACTTGAGAGCAAAACTGGATGCTTCCCTGGCAGCTGTGACCGAAATTCCGGCGCTGGAGGGGCTGAAGGTAGAATATTTGGGCAAGAAGGGCTCTATCACCGCGC
Source organism: Faecousia sp. (assembly GCA_045543895.1). Classification (GTDB taxonomy): domain Bacteria; phylum Bacillota; class Clostridia; order Oscillospirales; family Oscillospiraceae; genus Faecousia. Next base: position 7,728 of record JAZPXW010000137.1, on the reverse strand, counting down.
TGATGAAGAATATGGGCTCTCTTTCTCCCGAGGAGAAGAAGACCTTCGGTAAGGAGGTCAATGAGCTCAAGGACTACGCTACCGAACAGGTCGCCCAGAAGTTTGAAGCCCTGCAGCAGCTGGCGCTGCAAAAGGAGCTGGACGCGGTGGAGGAGTTTGACCTGTCCATTCCCCCGGTGCTGGACCGTGGCTCTTACCACCCCGTGACCCTGGTGCAGCGCAAGTGCGAGGAAGTGTTCCGCACCATGGGCTTTACATTGGAAGATTACAGCGAGATCGTCACCGACTACGAGTGCTTTGAATCTCTGAACATCCCCAAGTTCCACCCCGCCCGGGATATGCAGGATACCTACTACCTGGACAACGGTCAGCTGCTCAAGACCCAGACCTCCGCTGCCCAGAATGCCATTTACAAGAAGTACCGGGATGCCCTCATCAACGAAGGCAAGCCCAACAAGGCGGTGTTCCCCGGCCGTTGCTTCCGCAACGAGGCCACCGACGCCTGCCACGAGAACACCTTCTTCCAGATGGAGGGCGTGATGGTGGGCAAGGACATCTCCATCGCCAACCTTATTTACTCCATGAAGACCATGCTCAGCGAGGTATTCAACAACTATAATTTGAAGGTGCGGCTGCGCCCCGGCTTCTTCCCCTTCGTGGAGCCCGGCTTTGAGCTGGACATCAGCTGCCAGATCTGCGGCGGCACCGGCTGCCCCTCCTGCAAGCACAGCGGCTGGCTGGAGCTTTGCCCCTGCGGCATGATCCATCCCAATGTGCTCCGTGAGGGCGGCATCGACCCCGACGAGTACACCGGCTTTGCCTTCGGCCTGGGTCTGACCCGCCTGGCTATGATGAAGTACGGCGTTAAGGACATCCGTGACCTGAACAGCGGCAGCCTGGTGGCTATGGAACAGTTCACCGACGATGTGTAAGAAAGGAGAGGACGCAATATGTTTATTTCTATGAATTGGATCCGGGATTTTGTGGATCTTTCCGGCCTGGATATCGATAAGCTGATCCATCAGTTCTCTCTGTCCACCGCCGAGGTGGAAAACGAGATCTTCTACAAGGGCAGCGACCTCCACGGCGTGGTAGTTGCCGAAATTAAGAGCGTGGAGGAGCATCCCCAGTCCAAGAAGCTGCATCTTTTAAAGGTGGATATCGGTGAAAGCGAGCTTGTGGATGTGGTGTGCGGCGCGCCCAATGTGCGCCTTGGCATGAAGACCGCCTTTGCAAAGGTGGGCGCTCAGCTGGGTGAGATCACCATTGCTCCCCGTCCTCTGGCGGGCTTTATGTCCTGCGGTATGTGCTGCTCCGAGAAGGAGCTGGGCATTAGCGACGACAATTCCGGCATTATGGATCTGGACGCTAACTTGCCCAACGGCAAGGACATTAAGGAAGTGTTCGCCATCGACGATATCATCTTCGAGGTGGACAACAAGTCTCTGACCAACCGCCCCGACCTGTGGGGTCACTACGGCATCGCCCGGGAGTTTGCTACCCTGGCAGGCCGGGAACTGAAGCCCCTGGAAACTGCGGATCTGAGCCAGTACGCTGATCTTCCCAAGCTGGACATCGCCATCGAAAATGACGACTGCCTGCGCTACTCCGGTCTGAAGTTTGACAATGTTTCCGTTTCTGTCAGCCCCATGAATATGCGCATCCGGCTGTACTACTGCGGTATGCGTGGCATCAACTTCCTGGCAGACCTGACCAACTACCTGATGCTGGAAATGGGCCAGCCCATGCACGCTTTCGACTCCCGCAAGGTTCAGAAGATCCGCATCAAGAAGTTCGACACGCCCTTCACCTTCACCACTCTGGACGGTGTGGAGCGGCATATCGACGAGAACACCCTCATGATCTGCGACGGTGACACCCCCGTGGCCATCGCCGGCATCATGGGCGGTCTGGACTCTGAGATCGTGGCGGACACCACCAGCCTGACTTTGGAAAGCGCCTGCTTCGACCCGGTGTCTGTGCGCAAATCCTCTGCAAGACTTGCTCACCGCACCGATTCCTCCCAGCGGTATGAAAAGACACTGGATCCCGAGATGACCCCCGTGGCCATCGCCCGTTTCGTAAAGCTGCTGCAGGATATCGACAGCGGCGCAACAGTCATTTCCAGCCTCACCGACCAGTACCGCCGGGGCTACGAGTGCAAGACGCTGACCATCGACAAGGCCTTCGTGGACCGCTACACCGGCATCGGCGATGCCATCTCCATGGAGCATATCCTCACCACCCTGCGTGCTTTGGGATTCAAGGTGGAAGTGGAGGGCGAAAGCCTCCATGTGACCGTTCCCTCCTGGCGTGCCACCAAGGATGTGACCCTGAAGGCTGACCTCATTGAGGAGATCACCAGAATTTACGGCTACGACAACTTCCTGCCTGTCACCGCGGTGGCGCCTCAGTTCCCTGTGCGCCTCCAGGAGGAAAAGAGCGTGGAAAACCGGCTCAAGGATATCCTGGTCAAGCGGTTCTCGCTCCACGAGGTCCACTCCTACATTTGGGCCTACTACGATGAGTACCGCAAGCTGGGAATCGAGGTGGAGGACAATGTGAAGATCCTCAATGCCACCAACCCCAACCTGGAGACTCTGCGCCGGAGCATCGTGCCTACCCAGCTGTGCCAGCTGAAGGGCAATACCGGCTACGCTCCCGACTTCGGCCTGTTTGAAGTGGGCCGTGTGGTAAATGGACTTAAAGAGGACGGTATGTGCGACGAGCACAAGGTGCTGTGCATCACCCTGTTTAGTAAGACCAAGGACCTGAAGGATCTGTATTTCCGGCTGCGGGATATGATCTGCGTGGCGGTGGACGAGCTGAAGCACAACAGCCTCAGCTTCTCCCCCATGAACGCAAGCCACAGCTATCAGCACCCCAAGAATCTGAACGCCATCTGCTGCGACGGCGTGCAGTTGGGTGAGATCGGCATCGTCCATCCCGGCGTTTCCAAGAAGATCGATAAGAAGGCTTCCATCGTGTACCTGGAGCTGGATATGGCGCTGCTGGCGCAGGTCGCCGACAAGGGCATCCACTATGAGGAGGCCTCCAAGTACCCCGGCATGGAGGTTGACCTGACCTTCCGCTGCGACCGCTATGCCCCCATCAGCGAGGCTATCAGCCGTTCCGGTTCTCCGCTGATTAAGAGCGTCAAGGTGGCGGATATGTACAAGGGCGAAGACGGCAACGCCATCACCGTGCGCATTGGATTTTCTTGCAAGGACCGCACCCTGACCCGTGAAGAGGTCCAGGCGGTCACCGACGGCATCCTCGCCGACCTGGCACAGCAGGGCATCTGTCTGAAATAAAAAATGGAAACCCCCTCCGGGAGAATCCGGAGGGGGTTATGTTGTAAAGGCCCCCTTGTGTAAAGGGGGCTGGGTTTTGCGAAGCAAAAGACTGGGGGATTGTCTTTGCCGTTGCCTTACAATCCCTCCGTCTGCCCTTTGGGCAGCCACCTCCCTTTACACAAGGGAGGCTTTGTGGGCCCTTACGGAAAGGAAAATCCCAGCGGAGGGGAAACCCTCCGCTGGGTTTGTATTATAAGAGAACTTCTTTATTGGTGCCGTAGAAGATATCGTCATGGTTGCTGATGAGCCGGAAGAATTCTTCTAGTTTTACCCAATAATCGGAGCCGTAGTCCATCTCGTAGGCGTGACCCCAGATATAAAAGATCTTGGGGGTTTCGGTTTTCAGTTCGACGAATTCTTTGCCCAAGGCCATCATTTCATCAAAGTGCAGGTGGTATACGGTGGGGTCGAATTGGTACAGATTCTCTTGCGGCGCAAAGCTATGGTTGGAGGCGATGGTGCGGCTGTACTTTACACCGGTGTGGTTCTTGATCAAGGCGGCTACTCGCTCGTCATTGTTCACACCGCCGCCGGGGTATGCCATGCCTACCACCTCGTAGCCCACCAGCTCCGACAGGTTCAGCCGGTCCTGCTCTACCTGGCGGATCACCTCGGCATCGTCGCATTTGGGAAGGCTGGGGTGGGTGAGGGTATGCACCGCCACCTCGTGACCCTCGTAGATCATCTTTACATCCTCGGGATGCACCTTGTAGTGGGAGATGAGGTTACCGTTTCGGGTCAGCAGACCCTTTCTGCCCAGCTTCTCGGAATTGAGGTTGAAGGTGCATTTGAGGTTATATTTGTTCAGCAGGGCGATCAGCCGGATGTCCTGGGTGACGCCGTCGTCATAGCTGAAGGTAATGGCTTTCTTTTTGTTTTGGTCTTTAAATTGCATAAAATCACCGCCTTGCAGGTATTATAGCATAGTTCTTTTGTAAAGTAAACGCTCATTCTGTGGTGGGGTAGGGGATGCTTGGCAGCGCGTTCTTTTTCGTGTCATTCCGACCAAGCCCTGAGCGAAGCGTAGCGTAGTCGAAGGGCGCGCGGAGGAATCCATTACCTATGTTCTTTCGGAAAGGAGTGGATCCTTCGACGCGCCGCTTTGCGGCTTGCTCAGGATGACAGAGAAGGGACGGGGCGTGTTGCGGCGGGAGCAAGCCCCCGCCCTACAGATTGAAAAAAGAGGGTGTGTTGCGAACAACACACCCTCAAAAAATATCTTACAGCTTGACCTTGGAGCGGTAGCTCTCCACTTCCCAGTTGACGATGAAGTCAATGAGGAATTCGGGCATGGGCTGCACACCGCCGAAGGACTCGGCATAGCAGACCACCTTCACAGCATCGTACATAACGGATGCGGCGGTCTGGGCGCTCTTTTCGGTAGCGTCGCAGGCGAACATACCAAGACCTTCAATAAAGGTGATCTTGGCCTTGTAGCCGTTGGCGGCTTCGAAAGCGGCGAAGGCTTCTTCCAAGCCCTCTTCGCTGCTTAGCGCCAGCTGCTTAGCCTTGGCGTACACGATGTGGTCGGGGGACAGGCTCTTGGTGGCGGGGTCGTAGCCCAGGATCTCCCGGTTCACCATATGGCAGCAGGCGCCGCCGTACAGCTTAGCCAGCTTTTCGCAGATGGCTTCCACACGGGCAGCGTCTACGGCTACAGCTTCCTCGTTGGGGTAACGGGTCACAGCGGCGGCAACGGTAGCCATGGTCTTTTCAGCCAGCTCGCCCACAGCTTCTGCGGTGTCGGCTGCGAAGAAGATGCCGTGGTTCTGCAAAAACAGCAGGTCAGCATCCCGTCCGTTGGCGGCCTTGTAAGCGTCCATCTTTTCCTTGCACTCCAGAGCCAGGATGTAGCCGGGCTTGCAGGCATCCACCCAAACGGCTTCGGGCAGCAGCTTGCGCATACCGGCCTCGGCCTCCACAGAGCAGGTCAGACCGTTGATGAGGGTGGGGTGGACATGGAGGATGTACTTCTGGGGGAACAGGTCGTGGAGCAGAGTCTCCACAGAGGGACGGCGGGTCTCGCCCTCCACACGGGCATCCATCATATCCTGCAGGACGGCGGATTCACGGGCAGCTTCGTTCTCGGGATAGTCGGCAGTCCACATCAGGTTCAGCTTGCTGCGGTCCATCACCACAAAATCCTCTGCCTTAATGGTTGCCAGAGCGGTGCCGGAGCCCTTGATCCACAGGTTTTCCTTGCTCTTAAAGGAGGTGTTGCCACCGCCTGCCAGCACATACTGGGGGTTGGCGCCGTATTTATTGGACATTGCCGCCAGAGCGGCAAGTTCTGCCTGGTAATTCATAAGTAGAAAGCTCCTTTTCTCAGTTGCGCTTAGAAAGCACATTGGCCTCGTATTCCTCGACCTGTGCGAACCACTCGCCGTCGATGGGCTTACCGCAGCTGCGGCAGTACTCGTTCCAAACATCGCCGAAGGGCATGGTCTTCTCTTCTTCCAGCAGGACCATCAGCTTGGTCCAGTTGCCCTCGTTCTGCAGTTTGACCAGCTCAGCGTGGGGCTCCAGCATTGCGTACAGCAGTGCCTTCTGCAGGTTACGGAAGCCGGTTGCCCAGGCGGAGATACGGTTGATGGATGCGTCGAAGTAGTCCAGAGCGATGAACACCTTGTCGATGCCGCAGCGGACGATCTCCTTGCACAGCTCCTTGGTCTCGTCGTCGAACAGGACCACATGGTCGGAGTCCCAACGGACGCCACGGGTCACATGCAGAGCCATCTTCTTATCATAGGCCAGCACAGCGGAGATCTTGTCGGAGACCACTTCGGTGGGATGGTAGTGGCCGTTATCCATCAGGGAAATGCAGTCGGGACGGGAGTCAGCGTACTTGAGGCACCACTCGGCAGAGCCAACGGTGTAGCTTTCCACGCCGATGCCGAAGACCTTAGACTCTGCACAGGGGTAGACCTGCTCGGGATTGAAGGGCTCGGAGAGGATCTCGTCGAAGGACTGCTTATAGCGCACCCGGGGTCCGATACGGTCGGCGGGGATGTCCTTGAAGCCGTCGCCGGTCCAGATGTTCATAACACAGGGCTGACCCAGCTGGTCTGCCAGGTACTGGGAGATGCGGATGGATGCCTTGCCGTGCTCTACCCAGAACTTACGGGTCTCCTCGTTGGGGCTGGACAGGGTCAGGGGGTCACAGTTGGGGTGGGAGAAGAAGGTGGGGTTGAAGTCACAGCCCAGCTTTCTTTCCTTGCAGAAGTCCACCCACTTTTGGAAGTGCTTGGGCTCCAGCTTGTCACGGTCCACCCAGGGGTTCTCCTCGTCGAAGATGGCGTAGCTGGCGTGGAGGTTCATCTTCACCTGGCCGGGGACCAGGGAGATCACCTTGTCGATGTCAGCCATCAGCTCTTCGGGGGTTCTGGCTCTGCCGGGGTAGTTGCCGGTGGTCTGGATGCCGCCGGTGAGGGGCTTATTGGGGTCGGTGTCGAAGCCGCGGACATCGTCGCCCTGCCAGCAATGCAGTGCTACGGGAACGGTCTTCAGCTTTTCGATGACGGCATCGGTGTCGATGCCCAGGGCTGCGTACTTGGCTTTTGCTTCTGCGTAACTCATTTATTTGACCTCCATTTGGATTTTAAGATTTCCCAGTGCGGTTGCTTCAATGGGGAGCGCCACTACCTGCTTGCCGGTGGCTTCTTCGGTTAGCCGGTTGAGGAACTGGTTCTTGGCGCCGCCGCCCACAATGTACAGTTTGTCGTAATGCGCTCCGGTATTGGCTTCCAATTCATTCAGAGCGTCCCGGTAGCTGATGGCCAGGCTGCGGTAGGCGCAGCGGAAGTAGTCGCCGATGGTGTTAAGGGCGTTGCCGGTGGTCTCGTCAAAGGCCTGCTTCATATTCTTGGGGGAGAGGAACTGGGGTGCGTTGGCATCCACCAGAATGTCGCAGGTGCTTTCCTGTGCCATTGCCACGATCTCCGGGAAGGGAGTGTCGGGACACAGGGTGCGGCGCAGCTCGTTGACCAGCCACATGCCCATAATGTTCTTCTGGTAGCGGTTGTAGCCCACGCCGCCTTCGTTGGAGTAGTTGGCCTGCTGGCTGCCTGCGTCGGTGATGGGCTTGGGGGTCTTGACGCCAAGCAGACTCCAGGTGCCGGAGGAAATATAAGGTTCATTGCCCTCCATGGGAATACCCACCACAGCAGAGCCGGTGTCATGCGTAGCGCAAAGAACCACCTTGCAATCGCCGCCGACCTGAGATGCGATCTCCGGACGCAGGTTGCCCAAAACCGTACCGGGTTGGCTCAGCTTGGGGAAAAGGCGTGCAGGATAACCAAGCGAGGAAATGATCTGCTGGTCAAACTCGCCGGTGGCAGCATCGATCAAGCCCATGGTGGTGGCATTGGTGTAC
>JAZPXW010000136.1:0-3385 GCA_045543895.1 Faecousia sp. | reverse complement strand
TATGCTGACCAGTCAAATGATCAAAGAAGCAGCACTGGCCGCAGGTGCGGATATGTGCGGCATCGCACCCATGTCCCGCTTTGACGGTGCACCGGATGAAATGAATCCCCAGTTCCTGTTCCCGGAAGCCAAAAGCTGCATTGGCTTCGTATTCCGCATCCCCAGAGGTGTGCAGCGAGGTATCGAAGAAGGCACCCAGTTCTATCAATACCCTTCCATGGCTTACGGCGGCATCAACGAGATCCACGCTCCCGCTGTCCTGTACCATGTAGGTAGGGTCATCGAGGACGAGGGCTACGAGGCGGGTGTGTACCGTAACACCGGCGCCCGTGGTGTTGTGTCCGATATGGACGGCTCCCCCGGAAACACTCTGTCCCCCGAGGAGCAGATCGAGATCAGCCAGCACGCCAAGGGCAAGACTGCGCACCACCGCAGCGTGCAGTTCACCCGTGAGGTGGAAGAAGGCAAGTCTCCCCCCGACCTGCAGTTCCAGTTCCGTCTGGCAGCCGTTGCCTGCGGTCTGGGCGAGATCGGCTGGAGCAAGATGCTGCTGACCCCCGAATTTGGTCCTCTGCAGCGTGTGGCTTTCATCTTCACCGATGCTGAGCTGGAATATGACGAAATGTACAACGGCAAGCCCCTGTGCCGTAAGTGCGGCGCTTGTGTCCGCGAGTGTCCCGGCGGCTGTATCCCCGCTATCAACTCCGGCAAGACCGTCACCGTAAACCTGGCAGGCAAGATCTGCGAGTGGGGCGACATCGATATGTGGCGCTGCTACGCATTCTATACCCACGGCGGCCGTTACTTCAACCCCTTCGTTCCCAAGGAAGTGTTCGACAAGAACGAGAACGGCATGCTGGATCTGCTGGAAGGCATCACCGAAGATGCCAACGAGAAGGAAGTTATGAAGGTCTACTCCACTCTGGAGAAGTATTTCCCCAGCTGGGTCGGCTACAATATGGCTAAGTGCGGCGGCTGTATCCGCGGCTGTGTGAGTATGCTGGAGAAGAAGGGCGGCTGCATGGAAGGCCGCTTTGTAACTCCCCTGCGTACCGGCAAGGCCTGGAAGATGGACAGATGATCGAAAGAAACAATACATACACCCCCGGTTTCTGTGGCATGGCGGAATCCGAAAGCTGGAAGCTGGTGTTTGTGACACCCGCAGCCGTATACGGCCCGCTGAAAGAGATGAAGCGCCACAACGATACCGACGAGGCTTTTGTTCTGATCCGTGGCTCTGCCACCATGTACACCCTGGAAAACGACCGGGTCGTTTCCTTCCCCATGGAAAAAGAAACGGTCTACAATATCCGCAAGGGAACCTGGCACCACCTGCACCTGCAGCCCGATGCCTTCCTGATCGCAGCGGAAAACAGCAATATTTCCCCAGAAAATACGGAAAGGATGCCAATACATGATCACAGCTGAATTTATTAAGGAAAAGGCCAAGGAACTGGGCGCAAGCATCTGCGGTATCGGTAATATCGAGCTGCTGCGTGACGAGCCCATCCAGCGCAACCCCTTCCAGATCCTGCCCAATGCCAAGTGCATCATCGGCTTCGGTCTGAAGATCCCCTATGGTCTGATCCAGGCCATGGAAAACAAGCAGCAGTACTACAACTACACCAACCTGGGCATTAAGTACATCGACGAGGACTTCGCCGAGATCTTCCTGCTGAAGATGGGCGCGCTCATTGAGAACGAAGGCTACGATGCCTGCCTGCAGCGCAGCATCCCCGGCTTCCGCATCAAGGGCGACAAGAGCACCAACCCCGAGGTCAAGCAGGTATACGAGCTGCAGTTTGCCTCCCCCGTCGCTGAGGGCAAGGCAACTCCCGACGTTATTATGGACTTCAACAAGGCTGCTGTCGTCTGCGGTCTGGGCGCTCCCGGCCTCCACGACAAGGTGATCGTTCCCAAGTACGGCACCTATATGCGCTTTGTGTACATCATCACCGACCTGCCTCTGGAGACCGACGAGCCCTTCCAGGGCACTCTGTGCGATAACTGCGGCGCTTGTAAGAACGCCTGCCCCGGTAAGGCCATCGACGAGAACGGTGTGGATACCTGGCAGTGCAGCGTCTACTACCGTGGCGCCCACAAGTCCAATCCCTTTATGACCGAAGACTTCCTGGCCGGCAACCCCGAGAGAGAGGCCATCCTCAACGGTGATGTCCGCTTCGATGCCGAAAAGGCTCAGGAGATCTACCCCCACCTGAAGTTCCTGCCCGCCACCCACTTTGGCTATATGCCCTGTCTGTGCGGCAAGAGCTGCGAAACCGTTTGCTATAAGCACTTGAAGGAGGAAGGCATCTTATGATTGAAAAAATTATCGCCTGCGCCAAGCGCTACGATGCTGACATCGTAGGCTTCGCCCCCGCTGACCGTTTCTCCGCTGACGATCCCATCTTCAAGATCTTCCCCGGCACCAAGACCGTCATTGGTCTGGGCTTCCGTGTGCTGCGCGGTATCTACCGCGGTGTGGAAGAAGGCACCACCTACTACCAGTACACCACCATGGGTGTTGAGAACCTGGAAGAGACGGTCATGCCCCTGGCACTGATCAATGTGTCAAACCTGATCGAGGATGCGGGCTTTGAGGCGATCCCCCAAAGAAGAAACCAACTGATCATGAATGAAAAGGACAAAACCAATCCTGAGGTCGACTATACGGACATAGTCCGAGGCGTTACCGCTGAAAATCAGATCGACTTCCTGAACTGCGCAGTCCAATGCGGGCTGGGTGAAAGAAGCATGCTCGGTTCTTTACTGAACAAGGAATACGGTCCTTTTATCCGTTACTGCTTTATCCTGACGGATGCCGTGCTGGAACCCACAGAGCTGGGCGCCCCCAGCTTGTGTGATAAGTGTGGCGAATGTATCAAGGCTTGTCCCGGTAAGGCCATTTTGGAAAACGGCGATCCGGACTCCTGGCGCTGCGCGGTATACTATAACGGAGCAAACGGCAGCAAGAATCCCTTTATGCCGCCGGATGCCTATATGGATTTTGAGAACCGCTTGCAGATCATTGCGGGCGAAGCGGATATTGATATAGAGCTTGCCAAAAAAATCATGGATGCTACATATTTCTATCCCCCCGCGAAGCATTTCTATCGTACCTCCATCTGTGGACGCGCCTGCGACAGAGCATGCTATATCCATCTGGAGGAGAAGGGCGTACTATCCAGGAAATTTCATAATAAATTCCGCGATGGTGAGGATTGGAAGCTGGATACGAAGCAATTCGAGACATTAAAGCGCGAGAAGCCCTGGAATTTTACCGGCATGGATGATGTGGAGGTAGATGCTCATGTTTGAGAAGGTAACGCCAGAATCGGTGGGGATTTCATCTCAAAAGGTATTGGAATTCATCAAGACTCTGGAC
>JAZPXW010000135.1:0-4397 GCA_045543895.1 Faecousia sp. | reverse complement strand
TCCGATGCTCCCGCTCCCGGCGGGGGCGGTGCTGCTGCTCTGGTTGGCGCCATCGGTACCGCACTGGGCAACATGGTCGGGTCTCTCACCGTTGGCAAGAAGAAGTACGCTGAGGTCGAGGCTGAGATCATCGCTCTGAAGGCAAAGTGCGACGCTCTGCAGACTGAGCTGCTGAACCAGGTTGAGATGGACGAGATCAACTTCCTGCCCCTGGCTAAGGCTTACGGCATCCCCAAGGATGATCCCCACCGGGACGCTGTTATGGAAGAGGCTACCATCATCGCCTGCTCCACCCCCATGAAGATCATGGAGCTGTGCTGTGAGGCCATTGACTGCATCACCGTCTTTGCCGCCAAGGGCTCCCGCCTGGCCGTTTCCGATGCCGGCTGCGGCGCCGTGTGCTGCAAGGCTGCCCTGCAGGCCGCTTCCCTGAATGTGTTCATCAACACCAAGACCCTGAAGAACCGGGATGTGGCCGAAGAGATGAACCGCAAGGCCAACCTGATGCTGAACAAGTACTGCCAACTGGCAGACGAGATTTTTGACGAAGTCAAGGCCGGCTTTGGTGTGTAAGCGCCATAGGCGCATCGATATAGATCCCTAAGGGGATCTTCGATATTCGCTGCCGCGATCGATGTATGCATCCGCATTCGATATGCCCTGCGGGGCGATGGGATCTATATCATATCGAGTGGATGCAAAATCCATATATCGAATTTGCCGAAGGCAAATATATCGTGTTCGCAGGCTGCGAACATATCGATCATTATCAACAGAATGTAATGTAAAGGAGTTATTACTATGGCAAAGAGACTGCTGGGCAAGGAAGTCAACGAAGCTCTGGTTGCTTCCCTGCAGAACCGTACCGCTGCCCTGCGGGAAAAGGGCGTCACCCCCACCCTGGGCATCATCCGTCTGGGCGAGAACCCCTCTGACCTGAGCTACGAGAAGGGCGCTACCAAGCGCGCTGAGGAAGTGGGCGTTGCTGTCAAGAACTACATTCTGCCCGAGGACGCATCCAAGGAAGATGTGCTGAAGGTCATCGACGAAGTGAATGCCGATGCATCCGTTCACGGCGTGCTGATGTTCCGTCCCCTGCCCAAGCACCTGAAGGCTGACCAGGACGAGATCTGCAACCGTCTGGCACCCTGCAAGGATGTGGACTCCATGACTCACATGAGTAACGCCGGTGTGTTCGAGGGTCAGGACCTGGGCTACGCCCCCTGCACCCCCGCAGCCTGCATGGAGATCCTGGATCACTACGGCATCGACTGCAAGGGCAAGAACGCCGTGGTTATCGGACGCAGCCTGGTGGTTGGCAAGCCCGCCGCTATGATGCTGATGGCTAAGAACGCCACCGTCACCATCTGCCACACCCGCACCGTCAACACCGCTGAGATCTGCCGCAACGCGGACATCATCGTCACCGCAGCCGGTGTGCTGAACAGCCTGACCAAGGATTTTGTCCGTGAGGGCCAGATCGTCATCGACGTGTCCATGAACTGGAACCCCGAGAAGATCACCTCCAAGGGCAAGGGTGGTATGTCCGGCGACTGCGTGTTCGACGAGGTCGAGCCCATTGTTGAGGCCATCACTCCCGTTCCCGGCGGCGTAGGCGCTGTTACCACCACCGTGCTGATGAAGCATGTTGTGGAAGCTGCTGAAAAGATCTGAATTTAAGAAACCTCTTACATAACTGACGATTTTAGCGGTTACCGCAAGGGAGTGTAAGAGCAGAAAATGCCGATCGTCTGGGCGACCCGATCCATAGGGTTGGGTCGCCCTTTTTGCTACATTTCGTTCAAAAAGCGCTGGTAGGGCGGGGGCTTGCTCCCGCCGGAAAAGTATTTCTTCCGAAAAGTTTACGGCAGGAGTAAACCCCTGCCCTACAGCATGGATAATTTCATTTCAAATCATCTTAGTATCGGAGTGACTCCAATGAAAAAATTAAAGAATTTAAGTGAAGGCGCATTTCTGAAGCTGCTGTTCGCTTTCCTGTCCGCAGCCTTTCTGATCGCCGCTGTGTGTATGCCCGACCGGGGAACGATGCTCTCCGGCTTTTGGAAGATCCTGATCACCCCCTGCAAGGTCACCACCAACTATTTCTCCCTGGGCGGCTTTGCCGGCACCTTCCTGAATATGGGGCTTGTGGGTCTGCTCAGCCTGCTGCTGTTTGTCGTGTTTAAGGGCACGCCCAACAATGTTTCCACCCTGGCCTTTATCCTGACTCTGGGCTTTGGCTCCTGGGGCATCAATGTGCTGAACATCCTGCCCACTATGCTGGGTGTTGTGATCTACGGCCTTGTGAAGAAGGAAAAGCTGGGTACGCTGGTGAACGCCATGCTGTTTTCCACCGGCATCGCTCCGCTGATCACCGAGCTGCTGGTGCGCTATCCCGGTACGGAAGTCATCGGCTTCAATTGGCTGGGGCTTGGGCTGACACTCCTGGTGGGCTTTGTGATCGGCTTCTTCCTGCCTGCCGGTCTTGCCCATTCCCCCAAGGTACACAAGGGTTTTGATCTGTACAGCGCCGCGCTGCCCATCGGCATGACTGCTTTCTTCCTGAACGCTGTGCTGTATAAGACCATGGGTCTGGATGTAAATGCCCTGCCGCTGCTGAGCGATATGAGCGTTGCCAGCCAAAGCACCGTAAACATTTTCTGCGGCGCCGTGTTCGGCATCTGCATCGTCGCTGCCTTCCTGCTGGGCTGCCGGCCCAAGGATTACTGGAAGCTGCTGAGTGACCCCGCTCTGGTGACCAACTTCTCTTCCACCTATGGAAACGCCACCTTCCTGATGAATCTGGGTGTGTATGGCCTGTTTATCCTGGGCTACTACAATCTGATCGGCGCGCCCTTCAACGGCGTCACCTTCGGCATCATTTTCTGTATGCTGGCTACCTGCAATTCCGGCAGCCATCCCGGCAATGTATGGCCCATTATGCTGGGCTATGTGGTGGCATCCGCGGTGTTTGGCTGGATCTCCCCGCTGCTGGGCGGCAATTTCACCTTTGCCGTGAATGCCCAGGCTATTTGCGTGGGTCTGTGCTACGCCAACGGTCTGAGCCCCATTGCCGATAAGTACGGCTGGCGCTACGGTTTTATTGCCTCTGTGATGCATTACCTGCTGGTGACCTCTGTGCCTGCGCTTCATGGCGGCTTCTGCCTGTATAACGGCGGCTTCACCGCAGCGCTGATCTGCCTGATCCTGGTTCCCGAGCTGGAACGCTTCTCCAAGACCAAGGAAGAGCGTAAGCTCGCCAAGGTTTCCAAGGAAAGTGTTTGATAAAACTTGTAGGGGCGGATATTATCCGCCCGCAAAGCGTGGAAGTATATAGCTTTAAGGCGTGCTGCAGTTTCTGCAGCACGCTTTTTGCGAAAAGATATTTAACCAAACGATTAAATATCTCTTGACAGCGCCACCAGGTTGTGCTATATTATATTTAACCAAAAGGTTAAATGAAAGGAGCGGATAGCGTGGGCATCCAACACACCATCAAGGCGCTGGCAGATCCCAGCCGCCGGGAGATCCTGGAGCTGCTCAAGGCAGGCCGGCTTTCTGCCGGAGAGATCGGGGAAAAATTCTCCGTCAGCGGTGCCGCGATCTCCAAGCATCTGAATGTGCTGAAAGAAGCGGATCTGATCCGGGACACCCGGGAGGGTAAATTTATTTTCTATGAGCTCAATACCTCCGTTTTGGAGGAGGTCATGCTGTGGCTGGCACAGCTGAAAGGAGAAACCAAATGATCAAGAAAAATTTGAAGACTCTGATTATCACATCTATCGTGATCCTGCTGCCTATTTTGGCAGGTGTGATCTTGTGGGATAAGCTGCCGGAGCAGATCCCCACCCATTGGAACGCAAACGGCGAGGTGGACGGTTGGAGCGGCAAGGCCTTCGCCGTATTTGGTCTGCCCTGCATCATGCTGGCGTTTCAATGGCTCTGCGTCCTGGGAACCTCTACCGACCCCAAAAAGGCAAACCACCCGGAAAAGATCCTGCACCTGGTACTGTGGATCATTCCCGTAATATCCGTTGTGCTCTTTGCGCTGACCTATGTGGCAGCCTTCGGCAAGGAAGTGCGGATGGAGCTGGTCATGCCCCTGCTGATAGGTTTCGTCCTTACCGTCGTGGGTAATTACCTGCCCAAGTGCAAGCAGAGCTACACCATCGGCATCAAGATCCCCTGGACGCTGAACAGCGAGGAAAACTGGAATAAGACCCACCGCTTTGCCGGACGGCTCTGGGTGGTGTGCGGTCTTGCCCTCATGCTCACCGCATTTTTCGGCGGCTTCTGGGTATTCCTGCCCATCGTTCTTCTGATGGTGCTGGTACCGTGTATCTATTCTTATCTTCTCCACCGCAAGGGCATCTAAGAAGAAAGGGTGTGTTGCATCG
>JAZPXW010000134.1:0-3054 GCA_045543895.1 Faecousia sp. | reverse complement strand
ATCCTTGACCTGATAGTTGCCGCCCTCCTTGGTCTGGTGCAGGGTGTGCATGATCTCACGGCCATGGTCAGAGTGTGCAGCGGTGCCGCCCACGGTAAAGCGCAGATAGTTACGGGCAACGATGCCGTGAACATCGCAGCCGCAGATGCCGCGGGGAGCCTTGGGGGTGATGCGGCAGGGGCCCATGGAGCAGATACGGCAGCAGGTGCCGCCCTCGCCGAAGCCGCAGTGAGGAGTCTGGTTTTTGACGCGCTGCTGCCAGGTGTCAGCGCCAACCTTGTTGGCAGTTTCCAGCAGAGCGTTGGTCGCCGCTTCCATCTCCTCGACGGTTGTGGTAAATGCCCAATCCTTCAATCTTGTTTCCTCCTACTTAAAATAATTTCTAAAGCCAATTACACTGTGTCCGCTTCACTGCCGGCGCACTTCCGTCCTCCGTCCTCCGACTTCCACCGCACCATCGAACATTCTCTGTCATTGCGAGGGGCGAAGACCCGTGGCAATCTCATAAAATGCCAAATCCCGAAAAATACGCGCAGCAAAGCGAACACACCTAGTGTATCAGCATCATTTTACCCTCTTTCCCCCTAAAAGTCAATGGCGTTTTCCATATTTCCCCATCTAAAATCCCATCCCCCCACCTCGTCAAAGCACAAGCCACAATGTTCCATTTTCCGCAAGCGGAAAATTCCACCTGTGCCTTGGCTTCTCCTCTCCCCACAAAGGCTGCCGCCTTTGCGGGGTCCCCATTTCCCCGCCCCAAAAACCTCCCCTTTAGGGGAGGAGTTATGCCAACGGCGTGACGGAGGGGTGTCCCCCATTCCGGCATTCGGCATTCGGCATTCGGCATTAAAAAAGCCGCCCGAAGGCGGCTTTTTTCATCCATTCAAATGGCTCTCGTTGATCAGGATATGCACATCGTCCAGCTGTTTCTGGCTGACGGTGGTGGGCGCGTCCATCATCAGATCCTGCGCGGTCTTGTTCATGGGGAAGGTGATGACCTCGCGGATGCTCTCCTCGCCGCACAGCAGCATAACGATGCGGTCGATGCCGGGCGCAGCGCCGGCGTGGGGAGGTGCACCGTAGGTGAAGGCGTTGTACATGGCCGGGAACTTGGCCTTCACATCCTCTTCGCCCAGGCCTACCATCTGGAAGGCCTTGACCATGATCTCGGGGTCGTGGTTACGCACGGCGCCGGAAGCGCTCTCGTAGCCGTTGACCACAAGGTCGTACTGGTTGGCGTTGATGGCCAGCAGCTTTTCTGTATCGCCCTCGGCGTCCAGCAGGGTCTGCATACCGCCCTGGGGCATAGAGAAGGGGTTGTGGCAGAATTCCAGCTCGCCGGACTCCTCGCCCATTTCGTACATGGGGAAGTCCACGATCCAGCACATGGCGTACTGCTCCTCGTCAAAGTGGCCGGGGACACGGCGGCCCAGCATGGTGCGGATCACGCCGGCGGTCTTCTGGGCAGCGACCTTGCGCTGGGAGGCGGCCATGCACACGAAGGAGCCTTCCTTCAGACCCAGCGCGGTCTTGAAGGCCTCTGCCTTTTCACTCAGGAACTTGGAAATGCCGCCGGTGAGCTGGCCGTTTTCGTCCACCTTCACCCAGCAGGCCTTGTTGCCGGACTGCACTTCCACATCGTTTAGCAGCTTGTCGATCCACTTTCTGGCCTGGGTGAAGTCATGAACGACCACAGCCTTGACGGTGGCACCCTCGAAGGGGCCGAAGCCGCAGCCCTGCACCACAGCGGAGATGTCCTGCACCTCCAGATCGATGCGCAGATCGGGCTTGTCGGAGCCGTAGCGCTCCATGGCGTCGTTGAAGGCGATGTGACGCCAGGGCCAGGGAGAAACACGCGCATACTTGCCGAAGGTCTGGAACACGGGGCCCAGCACCTGCTCCAGCGTGCTCAGCACATCGTCCTGACTTGCCCAGCACATCTCCATGTCCAGCTGATAGAACTCGCCGGGGGTGCGGTCTGCACGGGCGTCCTCGTCACGGAAGCAGGGGGCGATCTGGAAATACTTGTCAAAGCCGGAGGTCATGAGCAGCTGCTTGAACTGCTGGGGCGCCTGCGGCAGAGCGTAGAACTTGCCGGGATGGTTACGGGCAGGCACCAGATAGTCTCTCGCGCCCTCGGGAGAGGAAGCGGTGAGGATGGGGGTGGTGATCTCCAAAAAGCCCTTCTCGGTCATGCGGCGGCGGATGTCAGCCACCACCTGACAGCGCAGGATGATGTTCTGCTTCACCGCAGGATTGCGCAGATCCAGATAGCGGTACTTCAGGCGCACATTCTCGTCAGCGTCCTTGGACTTGTTGATCTCGAAGGGCAGCTGGTTGTGGCGGCACTTGCCCAATACCTTGATCTGGGAGGGAACGACCTCGATCTCGCCGGTGGCCAGCTTGGGATTCTTGCTCTCGCGCTCCCGGACAAGGCCGGTGACCTGCAGGGTGGACTCCTTGTTGACGGACTTGATGATCTTCATCATTTCCTCGTTTTCAATGACCACCTGGGTGGTGCCGTAGAAGTCACGCAGGACCACGAAAGCAAAGTTGCTGCCCACCTCACGGACATTCTCCAGCCAGCCGGCCAGGGTGACAGTTTCACCTGCGTTTGCCAGCCGCAGCTGACCGCAGTTATGGGTTCTGGATTGGAACATAGAGAGACCTCTCTTCTTATATAGTTTATCTGGTGTATTGTAGACCAAAATTTCCAAAAAGTCAACAATCCCACGATGTAAAATCAAAATTCCCCCCACAGGGGCCTCCCAAGCTCCCCTGTAGGGAAGGTAGAAAAAGCTCCCCTCGCAGGGGAGCTGTCAGCGAAGCTGACTGAGGGGTTACCCGACCCTTTACAACCCCTCCGTCTTTGCTCCGCAAACCCACCTCCCCTGCAGGGGAGGTAGAAAAAGCTCCCCTGTAGGGGAGCTGTCACCGAAGGTGACTGAGGGGTTAACCGACCCTCTACAACCCCTCCGTCTTTGCTCCGCAAAGCCACCTCCCTGCAGGGGAGGTAGAAAAAGCTCCCCTGTAGGGGAGCTGTCACCGAAGGTG
>JAZPXW010000133.1:0-5869 GCA_045543895.1 Faecousia sp. | reverse complement strand
GTTGGTGATCTCATCGATGGTCTTCATCAGGCTGGTGCCGGCCTCACGGGCACGGGTGCGGTTTGCGCGGTAGAGGATGTAGGCCTTGGCGGCGGCGTTGAAGCCGTGGTTCATCAGCTGTTGCTCCACAGCATCCTGAATGGCCTCAATGTTGGGTGCCTCGGTGGGGAAACGGGTCTGCAGATCACGCTGCACATCGTTGGCAACACGGGCGGCATCGGAAGCGTCGCCCTCGTGGGCAGCCTCCAGTGATTTGAGGATCGCAGCGGCGATCTTGTTCTGATCGTAAAGAACAACACGACCGTCACGCTTGATAATGCTCTGAATCATGGTCTCAATCCAACTTTCTGTATATATTTTACGGACTCCCAAGCTAAGGGGATGTCGAACGCATCGCTAGAATATATTGCCACAATATCTTGTGTTTGTCAAGAGCCTTTTCCCCAAAATATGCCGTTTGGCAGAAAATGGAATGCTTATTGAACAAAGGGTTACAACACGGAAACAGAGATGTCAACCTCTGCTGAAAGCATTACAAATTCCAGTTTATCGCGCGAACCTCCCCTTTAGGGGAGGTGTCGCCGAAGGCGACGGAGGGGTTCTAGAAAGTAACCCCTCAGTCAGCTTCGCTGACAGCTCCCCTGCGAGGGGAGCTTGTAACCCCTCAGTCGCCTACGGCGACAATCGCCTGCGGGCGATCCGGTCGCGGCTCTGACAGTCCACCGGACTGTCATTCACTACCGCGACTGCGCTTCGCTTACCCCTACAGGGGAGCTATTGGCTCGATAAACCGGAATTTGTGAACCCGCCGGTCTCCGGCGGCTTTGGAGTATTCAGAAAAGGGGATCCAAAAAGCTTTGCAGCGCAGTGTAACTTTCCTTCGTCAGGATAGAGGAAGGACCTGCGGGAGTGGGGCTTACAAACTGCCCGTATATGTAGTATTGCTCCACAACGGCTGCACCGGTAAGAAACTGTATTTGCGTAAGGCTGCCGCCGTCATGGAAGGGGGCGGCGTCCAGCGCGTCTGTGGGAGAAATGAACTGCAGGCTGTGCATAAAGCTGCGGAAAGCCTCTGCCTGCTCCGGGTCAGACAATTGGGTGTATGTCTGTCCGCGGAAAATGCGTGCGGATGTGACCTTGAGCGCATTGTCCAGGGAAAGACCGTAGGGAGGCTGCTCCTCTGTAAAAGGCGCATGGCGGTGCAGCAGTTCCCACATCTGCTGCCAGCTTTCGTCCGCCAGGATTTGCCAGGCTCCGTCACCTTCCCGGATGTACAGACCGCCCCGCAGGAAATATTCCGCCTTGACCGTTTCGCCGCTGTAGAGGGTGATGCGGTCTGCGGTCAGAATGGTGTCGGCCTCGGCGTTGTCATAGGGATTTTGCTGCGGGCGGTAGGTGAGTGCTTCCAGAAGGGCGAGAAGAGATGCTACCTCTTCCGCCCCGATGAGGGTCTTGCTGACCTGCCCGGGGGAAAGAAGGCTGCTTTCCCGGGTGATGACGATGCGCTCAACAGCCCTTTCGGACTCCGGGGCGGCACAGCCCACCGCAGGTATGAGGAATAGAGTCAGCGCCATACATAGGGCAACGAAGCGAAAGGGTGTTTTGCAAATTGTCTTCATAACGGTATTCCTCCTCTGATTTAATAATGATAATTTACATTGTCAGGCTTTCCACAAGGGCGACGGCGGTGGCTGCCAAGGCTTCTTCCACCGGCTCGTCGGTGTCACGGAAGGGGCAGTCTGCCACGCTTTCACCGGAGAGGGTGCGGTACCAGAGCAGACCCAGAGCAAGGCGACCCAATCCAAAGGAGGCGTGGTAGGTATCCCTGTGGACGCTTGTGTGCGCCGACAGCGCCAGCATCAGCTTGCCGGAGGGAATGATACCGTCGGCGCTGATGTCGGCGGCGGCCTGGTCGTAGGCTTTTTCCACGGCGGCGAACATGGCCTCCGGCGTGGGGAAGGCAACGCTTTCCAGCTTCTGGCTGTTTGCCTCATATGCCCATGTCTGGTGGATGTACAGCTTTGCCTTGGGGCAGAGGGCGCGCACATAGGCGGCAAGCTCGTTTAGGTAGGGCTGGTAGCTGTCGTAAAACGGGCTGTGGTGGCTGGCCTGCTGGAGTGTGACAATGTCCCAGCTGCGGCTGAGCAGCGCTTCTTTGATGGATACATAAAACCCGGTATTGGTACCGTTCCACTGCAGCTCGTAGGCAGGATTTTCCGTGTGCATATTGCGAAAGTGCTTTTCCAGGCTGCAACCGCCGATGTAGAGGTTGGCGGTGTTCCACTTTTTGCCCATGGAACGGGCGATGCCGTGGAGATAACGGGTGGCGTCCTGAGAAAAGCTGTTGCCGATTGCCAGAATGTTCATACGATGCCTCCTTCAGAGAATTGATAGCGGTATTCCAGCGGTGACAGCCCCGTCTCCTTCCGGAAGGCCCGGAAAAAGTTGGAGGACGAGGAAAAGCCGCTGGTCTGGGCGATCTGGGAAACGGGCATGGAGCTGGTCAGCAGCATGGTGCGCGCATAGTTCAGCCGCAGCCGGGTAAGGAAATCCACAAACCGGATGCCGCAGCTTTCATGGAAGAGGTGGCTGAAATAGTTTGCGCTGTAGCCGCTTTTTTCCGCCAGCTCCGCCAGCGACACATCCTCCCGGAAGTGGCGGAAGAGGTAGCGCATACTGTCCTGCACCCGATGGGAGGCAGGCCGGTGCAGAGTCTCCTCGGCGCGCATGCTCCGTGCGATGGGGAACATCAGAAGCTCCAGCAGGTTTTTCCGGGCGGTGGCGGCAAAGGCGTCCAGCCGCTGGCACTCCTGCTGCAGCCGGTCGATGAGCGTGACCATGTAGTCAGCTTCCCCGGCGGAGGAAAAGATCAGATCCTCCCGTCGGTTGAGGAAGTGGGTCTGCAGCTCTGCAGAGATAAGGCTTTCGGCAAAGGCCACATTCAGCACCTCCAGCTGTTGGGTGGGAGTGACGGCATGGAAGTCGATGGGGGTAATGAAGTACACCGTGCCGGGATTCAGCGGATAGGTGGAGCCGTTGAGGTTCTGCTCTCCGCTGCCGGACAGCACGATCTCCAGCTCGAAATATTCGTGCAGGTGCATCTGTACCGGTCGGGCAAGGGTGCGCCGCACGATGGATATTTGTGTGTGGGGATCCAGCCATTTGGACTTTGGGTAGCGTTTTTCCAAAAACCGCACCTCCTTTTCTCTATTGTAGCACGATGCTGCGGCTGTGAAAAGAGGGGAATCGTAAAAAATAGGACAAAAGCAATGAAAAATACCACTTTCATTGGATGCCCTCTTGTTGTAGAATAAGGGAAAAGGAGGGATGACCATGCTTTTGGGTGTGGATATCGGCGGCACAAAGTGCGCGCTCATCTTGGCGGAAACTGACGGCACCATCGTGCATCGTGTGGCAGAGGCTACAAAGGATTTGCAGACCACCCTTTCGTGGCTTACGGAGGAGGCAAGGGCGCTGGCGGAAAAACACGCCATCGAGGCGGTGGGTATCAGCTGCGGCGGTCCTCTGGACAGCAAGACGGGGCTGATCCTTTCGCCCCCCAATCTGCCCGGCTGGGACGAAATTCCCATTACCAGGCTTTTGGGTGACGCCACCGGCGCACCGGCGTACCTTTGCAACGATGCCAACGCCTGCGCCCTGGCGGAGTGGAGCTTCGGCGCCGGCAGAGGAACGGAGAATATGATCTTCCTGACCTTCGGCACGGGGCTGGGGGCAGGCCTGATCCTGAACGGAAAGCTGTACGAAGGCACCAATGGCATGGCAGGCGAGGCAGGTCACATCCGACTGGCCTCTGACGGTCCGGTGGGCTACGGCAAGGCAGGTTCCTTTGAAGGCTTTTGCAGCGGCGGCGGCATTTCCCGTCTGGGAGAGCTTATGGGCTGCCCCGGCACTGCCAAGGAGCTGGCGCAGCGCGCCAAGGCCGGGGACGAGGCTGCAAAACGGGTCTACCGGGCTTCCGCACGGAAGCTGGGCATGGGTCTGAGTGTGCTGATCGATCTGTTCAATCCGGAGCGCATCGTCATTGGCAGCGTGTTCGCGCGCAGCGAGGAGCTGTTCCGCGGGGAAATGGAGGCGGTCATTGCCCGTGAGGCGTTGGCCGAAGCGGCGGCTGTTTGCACCGTGGTGCCGGCAGCCTTGGGCGATGCCATCGGCGACTATGCGGCGGTGGCGGTGGCTCACAGAGGATGGGAGGAAAATCATGTTTGACAGAGAAGAAATTTTTCGCAGATACCCGGCGCTGGAAGGCTGCCGTGGTGATATGGAAAAGGCGCTGGGGCTGCTGATCGCCTGCGCAAAGGCAGACGGCAAGGTGCTGGTCTGCGGCAACGGCGGCAGTGCGGCCGACAGCGAGCATATTGTGGGCGAGCTGATGAAGGGTTTTTTGAAAAAGCGCCCCCTTTCCGGTGAGGATATTGCCGACTGGCACGTTGCCTTTGGTGACGAGGGTATGGACACTGCCAAGGGCCTGCAGGGCGGTATTCAGGCCATTTCGCTGCCCTCGCAGGTGGCGCTGCTGAGCGCCGTGTGCAACGACAACGACCCGGCAACGCTGTATGCCCAGCTTAGCTGGAACTATGCAAGGAAGGGCGATGTACTCATTGGTATCTCCACCTCCGGAAATGCCAAAAATGTGCTGGGCGCTGCCCGTGCCGCCAAGGTGCGTGGGGCTGCGGTCATCGGCCTGACGGGCATGAAAGAAAGCAAGCTCTCCGCTGTGGCGGATGTGACCATCCGTGTGCCGGATACCGAGACCTACCGCATTCAGGAGTACCACCTGCCGGTGTACCACTGGCTGTGTGCATTGGTGGAAGAGGAAATGTTTGAAATGTAAATTCCGGTTTGTCGAACAGTTGGACAGAGAATGTAGGGAACGCCGTCCCCGGCATTCCGGAAGATTTTTCGACCTCGATGGGCGAAAAATCTTATAATTGGAACAAAATTGGCCCATCGAGGTCCAATTTTGTTTCGGACCGCTGAGGACAGCGGTCCCTACGGATTCTATCGAAGGGGTTCGACAAACCGGGATTTGAAGATGAAAAGAGGTTGCCTCAAAATGTATTGCGCGGGAGTGACCTATGTGTCATTCCGTGAAAGACCCTTCATATATGCAAAAAGGAACGGCTCACAGACCGTTCCCTACAGTTAAATATTCGTTTTTGGGGCCGTCTCATTGATTTTGAGACGGCCCCTTTTGCTTTTATTTATGCATTTGGTTCAGCAGATCCAGGTAGATATCGCACATTTCCTCCGCAGTGCCGGACACATAGCGGCAGCTGTCGCGCTCGTAGCCGCCGTTGGCATAGGCTGCGGCGTCGGGAATGTAGCTGCCAGTGCCGGGGTAGGAATAGCCCACGATGAAGGTTTGGGCAAAGGGAGAGTTGCTCTTGATGTACATACCGGAGGTGTCGAACATCTCATACTCTGTGACGATGCCGCCCACATCACCAAAGGACCAGGCCACAAGCTTGGCATCGTAGCTGGTGCCGTTATCCGCATTCCACACGATGCGCATGGCCTGATGATAACCCACCAGACCCAGCTCATTTGCCAGAGGCTTGCAGGCCTCGGCGTTATTGCCGGCCTTGAAATAGGCCACGACCTGACGGGCGGCGTCCAGAAGATGGTCGCGGGAACGGTCGATGGTGGCAACATAATCGTAGGAGGCGACCTGAATGGGACCGGATTCCACCTTGGTCATGTTGTCATAGACCTCTTTGGCGTAGCCCAGCATGATGTTCGCGTACTCCTTGCGATCCATCGTGCGGGTCTCGTCTGCAATGCGGCTGCGGGAATTGAGGTTGCCTGCCGCGCCCTGCCAGTGCAGGCTGTGGACATTCAGAAGTCGGAG
>JAZPXW010000132.1:0-21147 GCA_045543895.1 Faecousia sp. | reverse complement strand
TCAGCTTGCAGCAGCCCTGCTGAGGAGCGCACCAGCCGATGCCGTGGGTGAAACCGCTGACATCCTTAATTTCCTTGACCTGCACCCACTTACCCTCTTCGGGAATGGGAGCGGGGCCGTGGTAGGCACCCTTGGCCACGGAGCACATATGCTGTACTTCTGCACTATAAATCATGGCAATATTCCTTTCTTTTCAAAAGACGGTGATCCGTCCTTTTATATGTAGTTTGGAGCTTCGCATACTCCAAAGCCATTATACAAGCTGCCGCATAAAAAGTCAATTCTGCGTTACAAAAAAACAAAAACACAGGGAAAAATTTCCTGTATGGTTTTGACCCATTGAGCCATACTAATGGCAAACCTAAAAGAAGGAGGATCAGAATATGAGCTGTCATGCAAACAAGTGTATCGAGTGCACCGTTTCCCAGTGCGCTTATCACTGCGAGGATGCCAACTACTGCTCTCTGGAGCGGATCATGGTAGGCACCCACGAAGCAAATCCCACCATGGAGTCCTGCACCGACTGCAAGTCTTTCCGCAAAAAGTGATCCCGAAAGCGGCGGTAAATCCGCCGCTTTTTATTCTTTCTCTTGACGCAGGACCCGGAAACCTGTATTATGGTACAAAGCAGAAAGAATGCCTTTTTTATGAAAATTCATAATTCGTTTTGGTGCCGTACATATTTTTTTTAAAAACGCACCGTATGATTGTACCAGAAACAACGAGGGAGGAACCAATCATGGATACCTACGAAAATAATATTCCTCAGCAGGAAAATGGACAATCCCCCCGGGAGGAAGCCGCTTCTTACGAGCCGCAGCCTGCCGTGCAGGAGCCCCGGCCTACTGCGCAGGAGCCGCAGCCGGTATATACCCCCCAGGAACCCCGCTGGTCCCAAACACCCTGGGAGCCGCAGCCGGTGTATAAACCCCGGAAGAAGACATCTCCTTATGAGGATTCCCCTTACATGACCTACAACAGCTATCAGCAGGCTTATGCCCCCAAGGAGCCTAAGGAACCCAAGAAGAAAAGACGCGTTTGGAAGCCTCTGCTGAGCGTATTTCTGGCTGCCTGCCTGGTGGTCGGCACCTGCGCTATTACTGCCGATGTGGTTAATGCCAAGTGGGAAGATAAGCTTGGCGAGCTGGAAAAGCAGTTTGAGACCCAGATCACCAACCTGGAAAAGAAGGTGGCAGCAACAGGCGCTGTGGTTCTGACACCCGGTGCCAATGGTGAGGGACTCTATACTCCCAGCCAGGTATATGCTGCCAATGTCCAGTCCGTGGTGATGATCTCCAGCAGAGTCAACGACAGACAAAACGGTGTGATGGTTTCCACCGGCTCCGGCTTTATCATCACCCAGGACGGTTATGTAGTCACCAACCATCATGTGGTGGAAGGTAACGGGCTGATCACCGTGATCACCACCGATGGCACAGAGTATCCCGCAACCCTGATCGGCTCTGACGATGCAAACGATGTGGCTCTGCTGAAGGTAGATGCGACAGACCTGCGCCCGGTGAAGCTGGGCAGCAGCGATGATCTGATCGTTGGCGACCAGGTGGCTGCCATCGGCAATC
This sequence comes from Faecousia sp., assembly GCA_045543895.1. Classification (GTDB taxonomy): domain Bacteria; phylum Bacillota; class Clostridia; order Oscillospirales; family Oscillospiraceae; genus Faecousia. Next base: position 19,567 of record JAZPXW010000132.1, on the reverse strand, counting down.
CCCTGGGTGAGCTGGCCTCTACCTTGGCCGTTGGCTATATCAGCGCCAAGGAGCGGGATGTTACTACCGACGGCTTTGCCATCAATATGCTCCAGACCGATGCCGCCATCAACTCCGGTAACTCCGGCGGTCCCTTGTTCAACATGCGCGGTGAGGTCATTGGCATCACCACCGCCAAGTATTCCGGAACTTCTTCTTCCGGTGCGTCTATCGAGGGCGTTGGCTTTGCAATTCCCATTGACGATGTGGTGGGTCTGCTGTCCGACCTGGCTACCTACGGCTATGTGACCGGTGGTTATCTGGGCGTTATGGTCAGCGATATGAATGCGGAAGCTGCCAGCTACTACGGAATGCCCGTGGGCGCTTATGTGGAGGAAGTCACTCCCGGCTATGCTGCCCAGAAGGCAGGCCTTCGTGCAAAGGACATCATCGTAGAGTTGGGCGGACACCAGGTGAAGAATGTGAACGGTCTGACCCGGGCTCTGCGCCACTTTAAGGCGGGGGACGAGGTAACCATTGTGGTTTACCGTGGCGGTCAGGAGCTGACCCTTACGGTCGTGCTGGATGAAAAGCCCGCGGAGCAGCCCACAGCCTCTGTTCCCGAGACTACGCCTGAAAGCGGCAGCCAGGAAGCAAATCCCTATGATTGGTGGTATGACTTCCTGCCTCCGTTCTTCGACTTTGGCGGTTAATCATTGTTTTTTCAGGAAAATGGCCTGCTGCGGTGCAGCAGTCCATTTTTACATAAAATAGTATTTGGTTTTTTCGCTGAATGGGTGTATAATGGGTGGCAGTAAAAAGAAAAGGGAGGAATTTGTGTGAAAAAACCCGGAACACGCATATTGGTACGGATCTTACTGATCGCGCTGTGCTGCGTGCTGGTTGGTGTGCTGCTGGTTGCCACTTTAGTGAAGGATCTGTTGGGGCAGATACGGCGGCCTACGGAGGAATCCACTTTATCCTCTTCGGAGATCCAGCAAATTCTGGATGAAGATACGGCCACCGGAACCGGACCCACCATCCACGAAGAAGATATCGATTTTGGCAGCACGCCTACTAAGGTGACCGAGGATGCGCTTGTCAGTATTTTGCTTGTAGGTCAGGGTTCCCTGCCGAAAACCGAACTGCGCAATGCCGATACTGTGATCCTTTGCACCATCAATAAGGAAACAAAAACCCTGACGATGACATCCTTTTTGCGGGATATGTATGTGCAGATTCCCGGCTATGACAGCCATAAGATGAACACCTGCTATCCCATTGGCGGCATGAAGCTGCTGCACGAATGCCTGGAACAGAATTTTGGCATTGAAGTAGATGCCGGTGTTGCGGTTGATTTCACCGGATTTATGAAGCTGATCGATATGGTAGGCGGTGTGAGCATCAAACTTACCGCGGAGGAAGCAAACTACCTCAACTACTATGGAAATCTGGGCATTACCGGCAACCAGGGCTGGCAGACAACAGCAGGGGAGAATCTCCTCACCGGTCACCAGGCGCTGGCATATTCCCGTATCTATACATCGGGCCTGGATGCAGAACGCACGGAACGGCAGCGCAAAGTGATCGCAGCCCTGCTCGAAAAGGCCAAGGGCATGGATTTTGTGGATCTGTATGAGCTGATTAAAGAAGGCCTGACGATGATCTCCACCGATATGACCGACAGCCAGATTCTGACCTACGCAGGGGAATGGATCCCGCTGCTGACAGAACTAAAGATCGTGACCCAAAGGATTCCTGTGGAAGGAAGCTACGATATCTGCGATGTAGGTCACATCGGCGACTGCGTTGTGCTGGATTTCGATATCAACCGTAAAGCCCTGGCAGATACGCTGGAACCCTGATTTCAAAAAACAATACAATCGCCCCAAACGCCATGTTTGGGGCGATACTTATTTATGCCGGTTTGCCTTGTGGAAAATTCTGCAAGATGAAATTGTTAATAATGTTTTTAGTTCAGGTTAAAAAATGTAAAAATGGCTAAAAAATATAAAAATAAGAATTTTTATTATCCAAATTGCCAAATTGACAGAATTTGCCATGATAGGGTATAATGGTGGCATTGCGTTGGGAGGTTTTGATATGGAACTGACTAGAAGTGAAATGGAGATCATGGATGTACTCTGGGCAGCGGGTCAGCCGCTGTCTCGCGCGGACCTGTTAGAAAACAGCCAAGGCAAAACCTGGAAGGATAGCTCCATCCACATTTTGCTCAATGGCATGCTGCACAAGGGCGTGATCCGGGAAGCAGGGTTCGTCAAGCGCAGTAAGACCTATGGACGGACCTTTGAGCCGACTCTCACCAGAGAGGAATACTATGTTGCAACTATCTTCGCCCGCAAGCAAAAGCCCTCTGTGGTTGGCTTGATCGATGCCCTGCTCCGCCAGGAGAAGGTCACCGAGGAAGAGCTGCAGCAGATCAAGCAGCTGGTTGACCAGCTGTAAGCCCCCTACCCATCCTGCTAAGGATGGGTTTTGTATGTAGAAAATCAAAAAGTGAGGGAAAGCATTTTCCCTCACTTTTTGTTTTTATTATTCCTGCTCCCAGTTGTGCCAGATGTTCTGTACATCGTCGTCATCTTCCATGATGTCGATGAGTTTTTCCATCAGGGTGATGTGCTCCTCGGTCTCCAGTTTCTGGTAGTTCTGGGGAACCATCTCGATCTGGGCGGAAACGAAGGTGTACTTAGAAAGGTTTGCAACCACATCGTTAAAGTCATCGGGCAGGGTATAGATGGTGAACACATCGCCGTCAGCCTCAAAATCGTCAGCGCCGGCTTCCATAGCATCCATCATGACTTCCTCTTCGTCCAGCTCCTCCTCGGAGTTGTCGATGACCAGCACGCCCTTCTTGTCGAAGCTCCATGCCACGCAGCCGGAAGCACCCAGGTTGCCGCCGAACTTATCGAAGTGGTGGCGCATAGAGCCTGCGGTACGGTTGCGGTTGTCGGTCATGGTCTCAACGATCACGGCAACACCGCCGGGACCGTAGCCTTCGTAGGTGATGGATTCGTAGTTGTCACCGCCGCCGGCACCGGCAGCCTTCTCAAGACACCGCTTGATATTGTCGTTGGGCATGTTGGCGGCCTTAGCCTTGGTGATAACGGTGGCCAGACGGGAGTTATTGGCAGGATCGGTGATACCGCCGCCTTCCTTAACCGCCACGATCAGTTCCTTTGCGATCTTGGTGAACGCGGCAGCGCGTTTAGCATCCTGCGCACCCTTGGTTTTTTGAATGTTATGCCATTTGGAATGTCCGGACATAATTCTCTTCCTTTCGGTTCTATAAAAAATATCGGCTATATTTTAGCAGGTTTATTTGAGAAAATCAATAGAATTTCATGCAATCGGCGTGCTTTTGCGACATAACCACTTCCACATCGGGGAAAGCCTGGCGCAATCTCTCGGCCATTGCATACATAGAGGGATTTTCGGTGTGGAAATGACCGGCATCGATCATGGTCAGCCCCAGCTCCTGGGCATCCCAGAAATTGTTGTAGCCGATATCGCTGGTGACGAAGGCATCGCAGCCTGCGTTGATGGCATCCTGCCGCATACCGGAGCAGGCGCCGCCGCCCACGGCTACTTTGCGGATGGGCTTGCCGCCATCCACATAGCGCAGAGTATCGCAGCCCAGCTTTTCTTTCACATGCGCCAGGAATTCCGGCAGGGTGGCTTCAAATTCGCCTGCACGGAGCAGGGTTTGACCCTCAATGGTATGGATGTTCTTCAGCTCCAGGGTTTGAGCCAGAATGTCGTTGACACCGCCGGGAGCGCAGTCGTAATTGGTGTGCGCGGCAATGGCAGAAATGTTATTGCGGCACAGGTGGATAAGTCCCCGGACAGCAGCTGTGCGGTCGGTAAGGGCTTCCACAGGATGGAAGATCAGGGGGTGATGGGTCACCAGCAGATCTGCGCCGACTTCAGAAGCCTCGTGGCACACATACTCAAAGGGGTCCAATGCCACAAGGATCTTGCGGACAGGCTGCGTGGGGCTGCCACAGCTGAGACCCACATGGTCCCAGTCCATTTTGTATTCCAGGGGGGCAACGGTGGATTGGATAAAGTGCAAAACATCATTCACAGTCGTCATATTTTACCTCCGTAAGAAAATCAAGTGTGGGGTCGTTTGCCAATTCGTCCAGCTCATAAAGCGCTGTTACCAGTTCCGGCTCGGCGTGTTCTCCGCGACCGAGAACGATCTTTCGCAGGGTGTTTACTGTGCGCTGGAAATATTCCGGCAGGCACACCGCTGGATTTTCCAGCAATGCGGGGGGGAAGAACCACTCCCCGGGGGTTAAGTTATAGCCGGGCTGCCACACTACCTCCATAGCGGTGTAGATAAACCGCCCGTCCCGCACTGCCGATTCCTCGGTGATCCGCCAGCCGTTTTCCGACAGGTAGCGCCGCAGCAGGTGAGTCTTGGTCTGGCATTGGAGGATCAGCCGATAGCGGCTGTCCCGCAGCCAGGGCGCTGCGGACAAGATGGAGATCATGGTCTCCGCACCCATACCGGCGCAGACCATCGTGTCAAAGTCGTGGGGGACATTTTGCACACCGTCCGAAAGGCAAAAGGTCATTTTATCCGTATAGCCATATTTTTGCGCGTTGGCGATGGCGGCGGACAGAGGACCCTGCCCGATATCCGATGCGATCACGTGGGAGGCGATTCCCTGCTGCAGCAGCCAGATGCCCAAATAGCCGTGGTCGGTACCTACATCGGCCACCCGCTCACCTGGGGCAACAAAACCGCAGCAAAGCCGCAGCCGGGGGGAAAGAGGAATGTTCATACCGGTTACCTCGTAAAAAGATTGCCGCCGGAAGATTCCGGCGGCAGAACACATCACTTGTTCTTCTCGGCCTGGTCGGCTTCGTAAGCTTCCAGGAAACGGTTCAGCTGAGCCAGGAAATGGTCGCAATCAATACCGTGAACCATGCAGGCCTCTTCTACGGTCTCACCCCGGGAAGAGGGGCAGCCCAGGCAATGCATGCCGATGGCAAAAAACAAAGGTGCTGCCTGAGGCGCAATGTCCAGAACATCACCGATGATGGTGCTTTTTTCAATCTTAACAGCCATGATATTACCTCCTATGACATTTCTTGTGACATTATAAACCCTTTTGCGGAAAAATACAAGAGGAAACCACGGGAAAGTTATATCATTTTTGGAAAAAGAAATGGCCGCACAAGTGCGGCCATTTCCATTTGATGTGAAGTTAAGACTATCATTATTTGGTGAAAGCACCTTCAAAAACGGTAATGAATTCACCGCTGCCCAGCTGCACAGTGATCTGGATGGTGTTTTCTCCATCGGCAAGGGGCTCTAATGCGGTGTAGAGATCACCCATATCCGGTGCGGTGACGGCGTCAATATCTACGCTAAATGTGTAAGGCGTCAGCGCCCGGTAAATGCGGGATGCTACTTCCTTACCTTCGCTGTCTGTTACCTTGACGAACACATCGGAAACGGGGTAGTTGGTAACCAGCAGCAGACTCTTATATTCCTTGAAGGTCAGACTCTTCTTTCCGGAGTCAGTCAGCTTTGTTGCGCCGGAGTCCAGGTTGGAAAGCACCTCACCGGCTTCCACCCGGCAGCCGGAAAAGCTCTTTTCTCCGGTTTTGGCTAGGCTCTTGCCGGCGGCTACGCCCACTGCCTTAACATCACTGGCTGCGTATCTCTTGGAGGTAACATTGCTGGGAACGGAATTTTCGTAAAAAGCGATGTACGCCTTGGATTCCGCGGTATCTACACCGTAATGGAATTCCGCAAAGGTAAAGGGAATGTAGGGATTTTTGATATTGGTCACCTTGTCGTCGGCGTTTTCCTCGAACAGAAGATACTGGAAGGTAAAGATCCGGTCTCCAAAATCACCGTTATTTTGAGTGTAGGAGGATTTCGTGTCGTCAAAGTCAGAAACATAGCCGCCGTGAACCACATACTTGGCGCTGTTTTCTCCGTCATCCAAACTGCCGTAGAAGCCGTAAGCATCGTTAAACTGCTCGTAGATCGTGATATAGCTGTTCTTCGGGTCAATCGAGCCGTCTGCGTTTCTTACGACGGTAACGTCCTTGACCATCATGATATGACCGTCATCTACCACACAATCGGCGGGCTGCAGCTTTGCGTAGCATTCATACATAGATTGGCCGATACCGTACTTGCTCTGGTTGGCAGCGGTTTCGGTTTTGTTTATCCAATATTGTGCCACATCCTTGGTGGCCCAACCCAGGGGATTTCCTTTTGTTTTGCTGCCCAAAGAGTCGATGGTGGACATATCATAAGTTGCGCCGTTATACTGGTATTCATAGCTGTAAAGACCCACGGGGATAAAGCCGTTTGCAACAGTAGCACCGGCGGACCAAACGAAGTTTGCCGAATTGATCACTCTGGACCAGGCCCAGGCAGAGCCTGCGGAGCACTGGCTGGCAAAGTAGCGCAGGCTGTTGTAAAGCAGAGTATCGATCACGGGGTACTGTAGACCGTTCTCACCCTCTACCAGCTTTAAGGTCTTGTCGCTGTTCTTCCTATAAACTACGGTGTAAAGGGTGGAGGCAAATTCTTCATCTGCAAGGACGGGATCAAGGCCGGTCTTAGAGCATAGGTTGCCATCCTTGTCCAGGAGATTGCCGCTTGCATCCCGCTTATACTCGTGCTGCTTGTCCATCCACGCGCCGTTGTCATAGCTGCCATTTTCCACCAGTGCATCCAACAGATTCATAACTCCGGTGGATTCGTCGTAGTATTCCATCCAGCGGTAGAGATTGCCGGTGCTCACATTCTGATAGGGAATGCCACCATAAATGGTGCCTACCTGCAATGCCTTTCCGGTATTCTTGTCAAAAACGCAATCTTCTTGACCTGCGTAAAGCTTCATATAGCTTTCATAAAGATTGGGGCTTCCGGTGGGATAGCATTCTACATTCTTGTCGGGTGTCCATAGGAAGGATTGTTGGAGCCTAAAATACCGCAGGCAAAGCTCACGCAGCTCCTGGGCGGACATCTGGCTGTTTGCAATGCCGATGGCATCGAGGGAATCCTGGGTCAGTATCGTGCCGTAGGAAACGGTTCCAAAATCGGTCTCCTCCGTTTCCAGGGCGGTCTTTCCGGTGGAGATGCCCTTGGCGTTATAAACCGTAGCGCCGCCGGTCATCAGATCATAAAGGGAGACCGCTTCACTGCTGCCCGCATCGTGCAAAGGATAGTAGTCGCTGCCGAACAGAGCATGCAGCAGCAGATATACCGCGTCTTCCAGGTTAACAGTTCCGTTTCCATCGATATCTGCCGGGGCGGCATTCAGAGGATAGCGCACTTCACCAAACAGGGTGTGCAGCAGCAGATAGACGGGATCGTAATAGGTTACGGTACCGTCGCCGTTGATATCACCAGCGAGATACACAGTTTTTGCTGTGGCCAGCAGATCGCCTTTGCCGGCTGCCTGTACCTTTTGCAGAGGTGTAAGCGTGCAAAGCAAAGCCATAGCGGCGGCAAACAACCGAAGCAATGTTCTTTTGCGCTGTTGCATAAGGGAATATCCTCCTTGCGGTTTTCTGTTCGCTTGACAAATTTCATTATATTCTAATATTTCTCCAATTGCAAGGGAATTACAAATTTTAGGGGTGCTGCGTATCTCGCAGCACCCCTTGCGGTTAGCGTTATTTGCCGTTACCGGCGGTGTCGGCACCGTCGCCGGTGAGACCCAGACGCTGGGCGGCATCCTGGCGCATTTTGTACTTGAGGATCTTGCCCGCCGCATTCATCGGGAAGCTGTCCACAAACTCGATGTATTTAGGCACCTTGTGCCGTGCCATGCTTGCCTTGATGTAGGCGGTCATTTCCTCCACCGTCACAGAGCCGGGCTCTTTGAGGATGATGCAGGCCATAATTTCTTCGCCGTACTTCTTATCCGGCACACCGATGACCTGGACGTCCTTTACCTGGGGATGGGTATAGATGAATTCCTCGATCTCCTTGGGGTAGATGTTCTCGCCGCCGCGGATGATCATATCCTTGAGACGTCCGGTGATGCGCACATTGCCCTGTTCATCCATGCAGGCCAGGTCGCCGGAATGGAGCCAGCCCTGAGCGTCGATGGTATCGGCTGTACCCTGGGGCATTTTGTAATAGCCCTTCATGGTGTTGTAGCCCTTGGCACAGAACTCGCCGTTGATGCCGGGTCCTACCGGTTCTCCGGTCTCCGGGTCCACGATCTTGCATTGCACATGGGGGAAGGCATAGCCCACCGTATCGGTGCGCACCTCCAGAGAATCTGTCCAGGCGCTCATGGTATTGCCGGGAGCGCACTCGGTCTGACCGTAAACGGACACGATGCCGTACATATTCATTTCGTCCGGTCTTGCTGCCCGGCGCATCAGCTCCGGAGGACAGCCAGCGCCAGCCATAATGCCGGTGCGCATATGGGAAAAGTCTGTTTTCCGGTAGTCCGGATGGTTGAACATGGCGATGAACATGGTGGGAACGCCGTTGAAGCAGGTGATCTTCTCCTGGTTGATGCAGGCCAGGGAAGAGGTCGCGGAGAAGTAGGGCATGGGGCACATGGTAGCACCGTGGGTCATAGACGAGGTCATAGACAGAGTCATGCCGAAGCAGTGGAACATGGGCACCTGGATCATCATCCGGTCTGCGGTGGAAAGACCCATCCGGTCGCCGATACACTTGCCGTTGTTCACCACATTGTAGTGGGTCAGCATAACGCCCTTGGGGAAGCCCGTGGTGCCGGAGGTATACTGCATGTTGCACACATCGTCCGGGCGGACAGCAGCCGCCATCTGCGCCACCTGCTCACGGCTCACCAGCTCATAACGAGCCATAGCCTCGTCAAAGGTCAGGCAGCCGGGCTGCTTGAAGCCCACGGTGATCACATTGCGCAGGAAGGGAAGGCGCTTGCAATGCAGGGGAGAGCCTGCCTTGGTGCTTGCAATTTCGGGGCAAAGCGCATTGATGATCTGGGAATAATTGGAGTCCAGGCAGCTGTCGATCATCACCAGGGTGTGGGTGTCGGGCTGCCGCAGCAGGTACTCCGCTTCGTGGATCTTATAGGCGGTGTTTACCGTGACCAGCACAGCGCCCAGCTTCACCGTTGCCCAGAAGGTGATGTACCAGGCAGGCACATTGGTCGCCCAGATGGCAACCTTGGAGCCGGCCTTTACACCCAGGGATACCAGCGCTCTTGCAAACCGGTCCACATCCTCCCGGAACTGGGCATAGGTGCGGGTATAGTCCAGGGTAGTGTACTTAAAGCAGTACTGGTCGGGGAATTCCTCGGCCACCCGGTCCAGCACCTGGGGGAAGGTCAGGTTGATCAGCTCATCCTTCTTCCAGATATACTGACCGGTGCCATCGTGGTTGGGGTAGAGCTTTTTCTTCATTCCACGGGTGGAATGGAACTGAGCCATATAGTTTACAAAGTAGGGGAAGATGATATCCCGGTCCTGCAGGTCCTCCAGCCATTCCGGCTTCCACTCCAGAGAGATAAAGCCGTCGTAGTTCACGCTGGAAAGCGCCCGCATCACATCCCGGATGGGCATAGTGCCTTCACCGATCAACTGGTAGTTGCCCTGGTCGTCGGAGTCACGCAGATGCACATGGCGCACATAAGCGCCCAGATTCTTGATGGTGGTGTCGCCGCTTTCACCGAAGTCCCGGTAGGGGTGATGCACATCCCACAGCGCACCCAGGTAGTCACTGGCGAACTGGTCGAGCATACTGCGCAGGCGGGCGGTATCGGCATAGATGCCGCTGGTCTTCAGCAGCAGCGTCACACCGGCCTTTTCGCAGACCGTTACCAGCTGGGCCAGATTCTGCCGCACCTGCTCCTCATTATCCTGCAGCGCACAGGCGACCACATAATCTACCTGCATATTGCGGGCCACCTCCGCCAGCCGGATCAGAGGCTCCACGGAGGAAGTGCCATCGGAAAGGTCACAGGAGGTATCGAAACAGGGGATCGACAGCTTGTTTTCCCGAAGCTGGCGGGCGGTGGCTGCCGCTTGGTACTTATGGAAGGGACTGCCCCGGTCGCTGAGGGCATCCAGCTTGTGCAGATTATATACCTCGATACCGGCAAAGCCCATATCCAGGGCAGTATCGATCATCTCCTGCCAGGAAAGCTCCGGCCAGCCACGGGTAGAGAAAGAAAGTTTCATACGCCCTCCTCCTCATAGACGATCTTATTGAGGGCGCTCAGATATGCCTGAATGCCGGCACCTACGATATCGGTGGAGATGCCTCTGCCGGAGTAGAGCTTGCCGTTGGAGCGGAGCTTCACCACGGTCTGGCCCATAGCGCCGCGACCCTCGGTCACCGCCTGGAGCTGGAAGTCGTCCAGCTCGTAATGCTGACCGGTGATCTGCTCGATTGCCAAAAATGCAGCGTCGATAGGACCGTCGCCAATGCTTACACCCTCCAAAACCGTATCCTTACGGGCGATCTTCAGGTGCGCGGTGGCGGAAATGGTGTTGCCTGCATTGATCACATAGCTTTGCAGCACATAAGAAGAGGGAACCTGCATAGCGGCGGAAGCCACGATGGCATCCAGCTCCTTGGCGCTGACCTGCTCTTTCTTGGCGGCAATGGTCTTAAAGGCATCGTATACCTTCAAAAGATCTTCTTCGGAAAGGTCATAGCCCAGCTTCTGCACGGTGGCGGAAACGGCACCGATATCATCGTGAGCGGTGAGGTACAGGCTGCCGTCATCCTCCCGGACGCCGGTGTCAAAGGGAGAGGTCTTGCTCCGTCCGGTCTGGCACATCCAGGCGATCTGACCGATGACACGGCTCAGCTGGGTCACATTCACCCGGCAGGCAGCATCAAAGCTGCTGCCCTTGGCAGCCAGGATCCTGGCGATGTTGGCAAGGGACGCAGTGACCACGGGATAGGAGGCGGCCTTCACCTCAGCGGCCCCGCTGCGCACAGCGGCAATGCAGCAGGCGTCTGCCATGGAAAGGGCGTTGGTGCAGGAGACAGCCAGACTCACATCTTTCAGCTGGGGAACGGCAGCGTAGAGAGAATCGATAAAGGCGGAAAATTCGTCGGGCAGCATAGTGCCTGCGGCATCGCACACCGTAACGGTGGTAGCACCGGCCTCTATGGCAGCGCAGATGGCCCTGCTCAGAAACTGGGGATCGCTGCGGGTGGCATCGTCAGCCACAAATTCTACATCGACGCATAGCTGCTTGCAGGCCGCGGTGATCTCCCGGATGGTGGTCAGCATACCGTCGGGCTTTTTGTGGTGGATGTATTCCATCTGTACGGGGCTGACCGCAGCGCAAACCTGAAGCCGGGGATGCCGGGCAAGGCTCAAAGCGTTCCAGACTTCCGTTACGCCTTCGGCAGTCAGCTGCACAGGAACAGCCACGATGCTGCTTTCCACAGCCGCGGCAATGGACTTGATGCGCAGAGAGTCGATCCGGGAGGCGTGGATGCCCTCCAGCTCGATCACAGAAACCCCGAGCTTGTCCAGCAGCTTGGCAAGCTCGATCTTTTCCTTGAAGGACAGGGAGAATTCCTCTGTGGCCTGCTTCATCGTCACATCACTAATTCTAATTTGCTTCATAATCGAAACCCCTTACAATGGAATAAAAAAGCCCCTGAGGTCAATGACCTCAGGGACGAAGAAAGCTTCGCGGTACCACCCTGATTACCCTGCCGCAGCAAGGTCACTCACAGACTCCCAACAGAGTCTTTGCCTGTAACGGGGCATACCGGGTTCGATTACTGATGCGTTGCACGTTGACCGAACCGACTCGGGAACCAGATCATCCTGCAAGGCAGCACCGGTTCGCACCAACCACCGGCTCTCTGAAGCGTCTTTTTGCAGGCTGAATTTTCCGTCAAAGTCTTTGGAAAAAAGGTTAAGCCCATTAAATCACAAACTTCCCGGTTTGTCAATAAAAAAACATTGTCCGGCAGAGAAAAACAATTGACATTTGGTGGAGAACGTGCTAAATTATCTGTAATATTCCCAAAGGCTTTGACGAAGACGGTCTGATACATAAAATCCGCAGAGAGTCGGTGGTTGGTGCAAGCCGACGGTTTTGGTGTCAAAGGGCCTATCACTTCCGAGCCGGAAATCCGAAAGATCACACCCAGTAGGCTTTTCCCGTAAGCTTGCGTTAAAAGATAGGACTTGTTGGAGTCTGAAGTGGCGGCTGCATAGCCGCAATTTGAGTGGTACCGCGGGTATGTTTTTGCTCGTCTCAAGATTTGTTCTTGAGGCGTTTTTTTATTATAGGAAAGGAAGGATCACCATGACCAATCAAAACACTGCCACACAACTAATGGATATTGCTGCCCGTATTCGGGAGATGCGTGAGATTCTGGGCTTCAGCGCGCAGAAGATGGCAGAAATGACGGAAGTTCCTGAAGAAACCTATATTCTTTATGAATCGGGCACCATTGATCTGCCCTTTACCTTCCTGCACAAATGCGCAAAGGCTTTTGGCGTGGAGATCACCGTCCTGCTGGAAGGCCACAGCGCCAAGCTGTCCGGCTATACCGTTACCCGTAGAGGTAAGGGTCTGACCACCGCCAGCGAGGATGGCATCACCATTCAGGACCTGGCACCTATGTTCCGCAGCAAGCTGGCAACTCCTTATTATGTTACATATCAGTATTCGGAAGATCTGCAGGACGAGCCCCTCCACACCACCCCCCATGCCGGCCAGGAATTCAACCTGGTCATCAAGGGCGCTATGCGCACCCGGGTGGGCGAGCACGAGGAAGTGCTCCACGAGGGCGACTCCATCTTCTATAAATCCTCCACACCCCACGGTATGATCGCCATCGAGGGAAAGGACTGTGTGTTCCTTTCCATGATCATGGCATCCGACAAGCGGGATAGCGCCCTGAAGCTGCCCTCCCACAAGGCTGTCAAGGAGCTGACTGCCGAGCAGCGGCTGCTGTGCAACGAGTTTGTCTGGGGTACAGAGAATGAAAGCGGCGCTATGACCGGCATCAATTTCGCCAATACCGACCGCTACAATTTTGCCTTTGATACGGTGGATGCCATCGCTCGCAAGGATCCCGAAAAGCTGGCAATGATCCATGTGGCAAACGATATGACCGAGCGCCGGTTTACCTTCAAGGATTTCAAGGATGCCTCCTCCCAGAGCGCCAACTACTTTAAATCTCTGGGCATCAAGCGGGGCGACCGGGTGATGCTGGTGCTCAAGCGGCACTACCAGTTCTGGTTTGCCATTCTGGGTCTGCACAAGCTGGGCGCCATTGCCATCCCCGCTACCAACCAGCTGATGGAGCACGATTTCGTGTACCGCTTCCAGGCAGGCAGTGTTTCTGCGATTCTCTGCACTGCCGATGGCGATACGGCCCACCAGGTGGAGCTGGCTGAGGCAAGCTGCGGCATGAACCTGACCAAGATCCTGGTAGGCGGCAAGCGTGAGGGCTGGCACGACTATAACGAAGAATCCGGCCTCTTCAGCCGCCGCTATGTCCGCACCGAGGATGCCCCCTGCGGCGACGATCCCATGCTGATGCTCTTCACCTCCGGCACTACCGGCTATCCCAAAATGGCTATGCACTCTTATAAGTATGCCCTGGGCCACTATGTCACCGCCCGCTACTGGCACCTGTGTGAGCGGGGTGGCCTGCACTTTACCATTTCTGAGACCGGCTGGGGCAAGGCACTTTGGGGCAAGCTCTACGGCCAGTGGCTGTGCGAGGGTGCTGTGTTTACCTATGACTTCGACCGGTTTGACGCAGAGAAGATCCTGCCTATGTTCGCAAAGTATAATATCACCACCTTCTGCGCACCGCCCACTATGTACCGTATGCTCATCAAGCAGGATCTGAGCAAATACGACCTTTCTTCTATCCACCATGCGACCACCGCCGGTGAGGCGCTGAATCCCGAGGTGTTCTACCAGTTTGAAAAGGCCACCGGCCTGCGGATCCACGAGGGCTTCGGTCAGACCGAAATGACCCTGGGTATCGCTAACCTCTACGGCACCGAGATCAAGCCCGGCGCCATGGGCAAGCCCGTTCCCGGCTATGGCATCGACATTGTGGACAGCGACGGCAACCCTGTGGAGGACGGTATCAACGGCGAGATCGTCATCCACACCGATCCCAGCATTACCTGCGGCGTTTATCTGGGCTACTATCTCAACGAGGAAGCTACCGCAGCGGTTTGGCACGATGGCCTGTATCACACCGGCGACCTTGCCTGGCGGGATGAGGATGGCTACTACTGGTATGTGGGCCGTGCGGACGATGTGATCAAGTCCTCCGGCTACCGCATCGGACCCTTCGAGATCGAATCCACCATCATGGAGCTGCCTTATGTTCTGGAATGTGGCATATGCGCTGCGCCGGATGAGGTAAGAGGACAGGTGGTCAAGGCCTGTATTGTGCTGGTACCCGGCACAGAAGGTACGGATGAGCTAAAAAGAGAAATCCAGAGCTATGTCAAGACTCACACCGCTCCTTATAAGTACCCCAGGATCGTGGAATTCCGCAAGGAACTGCCCAAGACCATCAGCGGTAAGATCATCCGCAATAAGCTGTAATCAAGGAAGCTTTTAACATGGAACAAGAGACAATTACAGGCATAACCTATAAAATTCAGGAAACCGCCAACCGTATCCGGGAGCTTCGGGAGATCTCCGGCATTACCGTGGAGGAGATGGCCCAGCGCACGGGTGTGACCGTGGAGGAGTACATCGCCTGCGAGTCCGGCAGCCGCAATATGAGCATTGCGTTTTTGTACCGGTGCGTTCTGATCTTTGGCGTGGATATGGGCGACCTGCTGGAAGGCCGCAGCCCCAAGCTCCGTTCCTATGCACTCACCCGCAAGGGCGAGGGTCAGCGGATCGAGGAAGCGCACCATATGGTGGGCTACAACCTGGCGGCTGACTTCCGCAACCGTATCGCCTTGCCGCTGTACATGGAGATCAAGTATCGCCAGGGTGCGGAGTATGAGGATATCGAGCTGGTGACCCACGAGGGTCAGGAGTGCGACATCGTCATCCGCGGCTCTATGAAGATCCAGATCGGCGGCAGGACCGAGATCCTGCACGCCGGCGATACCATTTACTATGATTCCGGCACACCCCACGGTATGATCGCCGTAGGCGGCGAGGACTGCGCCTTCTATGCCATCGTGCTGAGTAACTCCGCTGCCCGTGTGGGCGAGCAGGCTGCAGAGGTGGCTACCCCCGATGCTACGCCCCACAAGGCGGATCACCAGCCCCGTGTTTACCGCAATTTCATCACTCCCACTGTGGAAAACGGCCTACTGAAGGCAATCGCTTTCCAAAATGAGGAGAAATTTAACTTTGCCTTTGATGTGGTGGATGAGCTGGGCACCAATAGGCCCGTGAAGCTGGCAATGCTCCATATTTCCGAGGATGGCACCGAGCGGCGCTTTACCTTCCAGGATATGAAAAAGGAATCTGCCCGTGCCGCCAACTACTTTAAATCCCTGGGCATCCGCAAGGGCGACCGGGTGATGCTGGTGCTCAAGCGGCACTATCAGTACTGGTTTGCGGTGCTGGGTCTGCACAAGCTGGGCGCTGTGGCGATCCCTGCCACCAATCAGCTGCTGGAAAAGGACTTCACTTACCGCTTCCAGGCAGGTAAGGTGAAGGCGATCCTCTGCACCGCCGATGGCGAGGTCGCCGATGCGGTGGATGCCGCTGCCAAGCAATGCCCGGGTCTTGAACACAAGATCCTGGTAAACGGCAGCCGGGAGGGCTGGCACGATTTCAACGAGGAATGCACCATGTATTCCAGCCACTTCCAGAGGACGGAGGACAGCCCCTGCGGCAGCGATCCCATGCTGATGTTCTTCACCTCCGGCACCTCCGGCTATCCCAAGCTGGCAGCCCACAGCTATAAGTACCCCCTGGGTCACTTCATCACTGCGAAATACTGGCACCGGGTCAATCCCGACGGCCTGCACTTCACCATTTCCGACACCGGCTGGGCAAAGTCCTCCTGGGGCAAGCTCTACGGTCAGTGGCTGTGCGAGGCAGCGGTGTTTGTATATGACTTCGACCGCTTCGATGCCGAGAAGATCCTGCCCATGTTCGCAAAACACAATATCACCACCTTCTGCGCACCGCCCACCATGTACCGGATGCTCATCAAGCAGGATATTTCCCGGTTTGATCTTTCTAGCATCCAGCACGCATCCACCGCAGGTGAGGCGCTGAATCCGGAGGTCTACCGGCAGTTCAAGAAGCATACCGGCCTTGCCATCAAGGAGGGCTTCGGTCAGTCTGAAAGCACGGTCATCATCGCAAACCTTGCCGGCGACAGCCACAAGGTCGGCTCTATGGGTAAGCCCGTACCGCTGTACGATGTGCATCTTCTGGATGCCGAGGGTAATGAGGTCGGTCGTGGCGAACCGGGCGAGGTCTGCATCAACATTCAAAACGGTCTGCCCTGCGGACTTGCCTACTGCTACGAGGGTAACGAAGAGGTCACAGCCGAAACCTGGCGGGATGGCTGGTATCACACCGGCGACCTGGCCTGGATGGACGAGGATGGCTTCTACTGGTATGTGGGCCGCGCGGACGATGTGATCAAATCCTCCGGCTACCGCATCGGACCCTTTGAGATCGAAAATGTCATTATGGAGCTGCCTTATGTTCTGGAATGCGGTGTATCCGCTGCTCCGGACGAGATCCGTGGACAGGTGGTCAAGGCCAGCATTGTGCTGGTGAAGGACTTCCAGGGCACCGATCAGCTGCGTAAGGAGATCCAAAACTATGTAAAGTCCAGGACTGCCCCCTATAAGTACCCCAGGATCGTGGAGTTCCGGGACATCCTGCCCAAGACCACCAGCGGTAAGATCATCCGCAAGAAGTTGTAATTATGGAACATAAGCGTTTAACATTGTTTGCCGGACATTACGGCAGCGGCAAGACCAATATTGCCGTGAACTATGCCCTGGCGCTGGCGGCGGAAGGGAAGAAGGTCTGCACTGCGGACCTGGATATCGTCAATCCCTATTTCCGCACAGCGGACAGCACCCGTCAGCTGGGAGCAGCCGGGGTGGATGTGGTGGTCTCCCAATTTGCAAATTCCAATGTGGACCTGCCGTCGCTGCCTGCGGAGGCCTACCGGCTGGTAGAAGACCACAGCGCCTACGGTGTGATGGATATCGGCGGTGACGACCGGGGCGCATATGCCCTGGGACGGTATACCCCTTTCATCCTAAAGGAGAATGACTACCGCATGGTATTCGTAGCCAATTCCTTCCGTCCGCTCACCCGTACTCCCCAGGAGGCTCTGGAAGTGATGCGGGAGATCGAGGCGGCATGCGGCATACCCTTTACCCATATCGTAAACAATGCAAACCTGGGAAATGAGACCACACCCCAAACACTCCTGGACGCTGTACCCTATATGCAGGAGCTGAGCCGGCTCAGCGGACTTCCCATCTGGCTGCATACCGCTGAAAAAACGGTAGCAGAAGGGCTGGAAGGGAAGCTGGGTGGGGTATTCCCCCTGCAGCTGCAGGAAAAATATTTTGATCTACCTCAGCAGAGACCGGGTAATCGGCCTCTGTGGGGATAGGCTGAGAGGACTCGAACCGAATCAGCCTCACAGCAATCCTTTTTGCTGCTTTTTCGCTTATCTTCCTTGCCTTGCGCCAGCAAGGCTGCGTCATCTGCGCAAAAAATCAATCGAAAATTATTTGCTGAGAGGTGCCCCGCAGTTTTCAGCCGCTTGCATTTTCCAAGGCAAAGAAAATCACGAAGACAATACTTTTGCGTATTATCAAGGGGTTTTCTGATGAATTGGGGAATGCAAGTGTCTGAAAACCTGGTTCGGTTTGAGTCCTCTCAGCCTAAGGAGGTTCTCTCAAATGGCAAAAGTAACATTCAATACGGATAGCTGCAAGGGCTGCGGCCTGTGCGTGGATGCCTGTCCCAAGGGCTGCTTGGCTAT
This sequence comes from Faecousia sp., assembly GCA_045543895.1. Taxonomy (GTDB): domain Bacteria; phylum Bacillota; class Clostridia; order Oscillospirales; family Oscillospiraceae; genus Faecousia. Next base: position 1,632 of record JAZPXW010000132.1, on the reverse strand, counting down.
CGCAGCGGACAAGATCAATAAAAAGGGCTATTCCCCTGCGGTTATGATGGACCAGGAAAAGTGCATCGGCTGCGCATTCTGCGCCACCATGTGTCCCGATTGCATCATCACCGTGGAAAAGTAAGGAGGTTATGTTATGGCAGAGCGTGTACTTATGAAAGGCAATGAGGCCATCGCGGAAGCTGCGATCCGTGCCGGTTGCCGTCATTACTTCGGCTATCCCATCACGCCTCAAACGGAGATCGCTGCCTATATGGCAAAGAAAATGCCCAAGATCGGCGGCGTGTTCCTCCAGGCAGAAAGTGAGATCGCCTCTATCAATATGGTCTACGGCGCAGCCGCTGCGGGTGTGCGTGTTATGACCTCCTCCTCTAGCCCCGGAATTTCCCTGAAGACTGAGGGTCTGAGCTATATCGCAGGCTCCGATGTGCCGGCGCTGGTAGTCAATGTCCAGCGTGGCGGTCCCGGCCTGGGCGGCATCCAGCCCTCCCAGAGCGACTATTTCCAGGCCACCAAGGGCGGCGGTCACGGCGACTACCGTATGATCGTCCTGGCACCTGCCTCTGTGCAGGAAATGGCCAGCCTCACCATCAAGGGATTCAACTTGGCGGATAAGTACCGCATGACCTCTATGATCCTGGCAGACGGCACCATCGGTCAGATGATGGAGCCCATCTCCTTTGAGGATGCCGAGATCGAAACTTACGAAAAGCCCTGGGCGCTTACCGGCACCAACTGTGAGCGTAAGCACAACATCGTAAACTCCCTGTACTTAAAGCCCGATGAGCTGGAAGTGAAGAACTTTGAGCGCTACGAGCGCTATAAACTGGTGGAAGAGAACGAGCCCATGTGGGAAGAGTACATGATGGAGGATGCCGAGCTGTGCGTCGTGGCCTTCGGCATCGCTTCCCGTGTGGCAAAGAACGCCGTGGCTGCCGCAAGAGCCGAGGGTATCAAGGTGGGTCTGATCCGTCCCATCACCCTGTGGCCCTTCCCCAAGAAGGCGCTGGCTGCCGCCGCGGATAAGGTCAATGGCTTCATCAGCGTGGAGCTGAATATGGGCCAGATGATCGAGGATGTCCGCCTGGCTACAGGCTGCCGTAAGCCGGTAGCCCTCTGCAACCGCTGCGGCGGTATGATCCCCAGCCCAGATGAGGTGCTGGAATCTATCCGCAAGGCACAGAAAGGAGAGTTCTAACCATGGCAGTTGTATTTGAAAAGCCCAAGGCATTGACCGATGCTCCCTTCCACTATTGTCCTGGCTGTCCCCATGGCATTATCCATCGCCTGGTGGCGGAAGTCATCGACGAACTGGGCATCGAGGGCAAGACCATCGGTGTCGCTCCCGTCGGCTGTGCCGTTATGGCCTATGACTATTTTGCCTGTGACATGATCGAGGCTGCCCACGGCCGCGCCCCCGCGGTCGCTACCGGCGTAAAGCGGGCACTGCCGGAGAACATCGTCTTTTCCTACCAGGGCGACGGTGACCTGGCCTCCATCGGTATGGCCGAGACCGTCCACGCAGCAGCCCGCAACGAGAACATCACCATCATCTTCGTCAATAACGCCATTTACGGCATGACCGGCGGCCAGATGGCGCCTACTTCCCTGCCCGGCCAGGTGACGCAGACT
>JAZPXW010000131.1:0-6497 GCA_045543895.1 Faecousia sp. | reverse complement strand
TCCTTGGCCCACAGAACGACATGGCTACGATCCGACTTTGCAATGTGGGTGTGACCAACATCCCCGACCTGCAGGGGGATGCCAAGCTGACCCTGGTGTCCGCCACCTCCATCGTAGAAGGCGGCGCCCACGATGTGACTCTCCGCTCCACCACCGGCAGAAAGTAAATAATCAATAACGGGCGTGCTGCACCGCAGCACGCCCGTTTGTTATGCCATCAGACGGCGGGACCAAGGCCCCGCCCTACAAGAAGTTATCGTAGGGCGGGGGTTTACTCCCGCCTCCACGGGCTATTAGGTAAATGTCTGGTAGAAATCGTAGGGGCGGCTAGTAGCCGCCCGTTTTGTCATCCCGAGCGACCAACGGGAGTCGAGGGATCTTCGCAGTAGCGACAGTGCTAAGATTCCTCGATTCCGCTTCGCTCCACTCGGAATGACGGAGGAAGGACGGAAGCATTGGCGAATATGTAGGAAAATTTTCCAAATGTATCTTGTTTTTGTGTTACGGTGAGCCTATAATGGAGGTAACGAAAGCAAGGAGGAACTCCTATGAAAATTACTGCAAAATGGATCGCCACCCCCCAGGATACCCACCAGGCACCGGCAGCTTTCCGCAAGTCCTTTGCCCCCAAGGGCGAAGTGAAGAAGGCCACCCTATATGCCTCCGCTGCAGGTGTGTATGCCGCATACCTAAACGGCAGCCGCATCGGAAAGGGCGTATTTACCCCCGGCTTTACCAACTACGGCGCCCGGGTGCAGTACCAGGAATATGATGTGACCGATTTGCTCCAAAAGGAAAACCTGCTGGAGATCGGCGTGGGCGTTGGCTGGGCATTGGGTCAGCAGAGCGTGCGCCCCAAGAACCGCCGCCATTTCCCCGGTAAGGCCATCATCGCCTGGCTGGAGATCTTCTATGCTGACGGCACAAAGGAGACCATCCTCACCGACGAAAGCTGGGATGCCTACACCTCCCAGGTGACCTACGCGGAATTTTACTACGGTGAGACTGTGGATAAGACCTTGATTCCTCAGTTTTTGGGCAAGGCCGTGACCGTGGACAACAAGAACAAGCTTGTCCCCCAGATCGGCGAATGGATCACCGAGCAGGAGCGGCTTGCGCCTGTGGAGCTGATCCACACCCCCAAGGGGGAAGTGGTGCTGGACTTCGGCCAGAATATGACCGGCTATGTAGAAATTCGCCTTGCCGGACCCCGTGGGGGTAAGATCGTGCTGCGCCACGCAGAGGTACTGGACAAAGAGGGCAATTTCTACGAGGGCAATATGCGCTCTGCTACCAATGAGGTGACCTACATCCTCAGCGGCGAAGAGGAAACCTATAAGCCCACCTACACCTTCCAGGGCTTCCGCTATGTGCAGCTAATGGAATACCCCATGGAAACGGTGGATCTGAACGCCTTCCGGGCGGTGGTGGTGCATTCGGAGATGAAGCGCACCGGCCATTTCCATTGCGGCAATGAGAAGATCAATCAGCTGTACCATAACATCATCTGGGGTCAGAAGAGCAACTATCTGGATATCCCCCCCGATTGCCCCCAGCGTGACGAGCGGCTGGGCTGGACCGGTGACGCACAGGTCTTCTGCAAGGCAGCCGCCATCAACTACGATGTGGAGAAATTCTTCCAAAAGTGGCTGGGAGATGTGGCATCCGAGCAGCTGCCCGACGGCTCCATCTACGGCATCGTGCCGGAGGTGATGCTGGACGGACAGAGGACCCTCATTTCTGCCGGCTGGGGCGATGCGGCCTGCATTATTCCCTGGCAGATGTACCTGGCCTACGGCAATAAGAAAGAATTGAAAAAGCATTTTCCCATGATGAAAAAATGGGTGCGCTACCTGCGCACCGCAGGTCCGGAGGAATACCTGTGGCTGGGCTACCGGCACTACGGTGACTGGCTGGCGATGGACGCAGGCGAAAATATCACCGCAGGCGCTACCTCCAAGGATCTGATCGCCACCGCCTACTTTGCATATTCCACCAGCCTGGTGATCGAAGCCGGCAAGGTGCTGGGCGAGGATGTGGCGGAATTCGAGGCGCTCTACGCCAATGTGGTGAGCGCGTTCCGGGAATACTTTATGGAAAACGGCATGCCGAAAGCGGAGCTGCCCATCACCGACCTTTCTTGGCCTGCGGACCGGCCCTACTACAGCTATAAGGGCATCACCCAGACCTCTCTGGCGCTGATCCTCAACTTTAACCTGTGCACGGAGGAAGAACGGCCTGTGCTGGCGGAGAAACTGGTGCAGCTGATCCATGATTTCGGTGACCGTATGAGCACCGGATTTTTGGGAACCCCCAATATCCTGCAGGCCCTTTCCGAAAACGGCTACACCGATGTGGCATACACCTTACTGCTGCAGGAGAAGAATCCCTCCTGGCTGTTCTCGGTGAACCAGGGCGCGACCACCATGTGGGAGCATTGGGACAGCATTAAGGAGGACGGCTCTTTCTGGAGCGACAGTATGAACTCCTTCAACCACTATGCCTACGGCGCGGTGTTTGACTGGATCTTCTCCACCGTGGCGGGTATTCGGGCCATAAAGCCTGCTTACCAGGAGATCACTTTGGAACCCAACCCCAATAAGGCGCTGGGCTATGCGGACACAACCTTTGAGTCCCGCAGCGGCTTCATCCGCTCTTACTGGTACTACAAGGGCGACAAGGTGTACTACGAATTCACCGTTCCTCAGGGCGTTACCGCAAAGCTGCAGCTGCCCTCCGGCTACACCGCTACCCTTACCGGTGGTACATACCACTTTGCGGAATAAAATGAAAAGGGTGCAGAATCTTCTGCACCCTTTTTTGCTGCCCTCTCCGTCACGGCTTATGCCGTGCCACCTCTCCCAAAGGGAGAAGCTGTCCGCGGGCACCCGTGGACGGGTGCCCCACAAGCGCTATTGGGGAAATAATTTATCAATACTCTCAAACCGGTAGCCCATGTCCTTCCAGCGGGTCAGCAGTTCATCCATAATTTCCGCATTGGTTTGCGAGGTGGAATGGAGCAGCACCACCGCCCCATCGTGGATCCGGGGGATGAGCTTCTGAAAAGCGGTTTGCGCCGATGGCTGGCTGTCGTTATTCCAATCCACATAGGCAAGGCTCCAGAAAACCGTCTTGTAGCCCAGCTCCTTGGCGTAGCGCAGATTATCCTTGCTGTATATCCCCTTGGGCGGGCGATAGTACTTGGGCAGCTCCTCCCCGGTGATGCTGCGGAACAGCTCTTCCAGATCGGTCAGCTCCTTGGCAAAATCCTCTTTGGCTTCCAGCTTGCTCATATCCGGGTGGTGCATGGTGTGATTGCCCACGGTATGCCCCTCAGCTACCATACGGCGCACCAGATCGGCGTTCTTCTCCATATAATTTCCCACCAGGAAGAAGGCGGCAGGCACTTCGTGCTTTTTCAGCACATCCAAAATCTTGGCGGTGCAGCCGTTTTCATAGCCTGCGTCAAAGGTCAGATAGATCACCTTTTGCTGGGTATTGCCCAAATAGGCGGCGTTAAAACGGCTTAGCTCCTCACTGCTGGCAGGACCGATGGGGGCGGTATTTTCCTGCCGGAAGCTGAGTCCCCATGCACCAGCCTCCACGGTTTCGGCAGTAAACTGAACAAATACCATGCCGGTCACCGCCAGAACGGCACACAGCAGCAGAAACATATCACGCTTGCGCATAAAAAATCCCCTCCTGCGGACAATCTATGTGTCCCGGGAGGGGTTTATGCGGAAAGGATCCGCTTTAGTTTTTTGGAAAGCACCAGGGCAAGGGATAATTTTAGTAAGTCCGGCAGCACAAAGGGAACGACGCATTTCATCAGAACAAAACCGATGGAAATCGCACTTCCGGCGCGGAGATACACCCCACAAAACCAAAGTGTACCCAGAGCATAGCAAAGAGCGAGTCCTGCCAGGTGACCCCAAAGACGAAAACGGCTGCCTAACACGGCAGTAATCAGCCAATAAAGCAGTGCGCAGGCCAGAAAACCCCATAAATAGCCGCCGGTGGTGCCAAGCAGCATCCCAACACCGCCCCGAAAACCGGAAAACACCGGAAGTCCCACACCGCCCAGAAGCAGATAGAGCATACATACCAGGCTGCCGTACTTGCCGCCCAGCAGCTCCAGGGTGAGAAACAGCGCAAAGGTCTGCAAGGTGATGGCGGTATCGCCCAAGGGCAGGCTGATCCAGGCACAAAGGCACATCAATGCTGCAAACAGCGCACAACGGGCTAAAATCCGACTTTTCATACCTTCACCTCCTGCGGGGGTTACCATACCATCTCCCGGGGAGAATGTCAATGGGTTTTCTGATTTGAAGGTTTACATAACACGAGAAGTGTGACAGCGAGCAGCTAAGGCCCCCTTGTGTAAAGGGGGCTGTCATTTGTGAGGAACGAGCAAATGACTGGGGGATTGTTCTATAGCGCCGCAGGCAATCCCTCCGTCAAAAATCGGCCCAGAAGTGCCGCTTTTTGCCACCTCCCTTTACACAAGGGAGGCTTAGGGTGCGGGAAAATAGAAAGATCTCCGTCACCCGGTGAGGTGACGGAGATCTTGAAAATTACTGATTCTTAATGAATGCGTCGATGGCGGCAGCACCCTTCTTGCCGGCGCCCATTGCCAGGATGACGGTGGCAGCGCCGGTAACGGCATCGCCGCCGGCGAACACGCCCTCACGGGTGGTCATCTCGTTTTCGTTAACGATCAGGCAGCCCTTGCGGTTGGTCTCCAGACCGGGAGTGGTGGAGCGGATCAGGGGGTTGGGGCTGGTGCCCAGGGACATGATCACAGTGTCCACCTCCAGCTCAAACTCAGAGCCGGGGATCTCCACAGGACGGCGGCGGCCGGAAGCATCGGGCTCGCCCAGCTCCATACGGATGCACTTGATGGCTCTTGCGCGGCCATTCTCGTCGCCCAGCACTTCAATGGGGTTGCACAGAGTCTTAAACTCGATGCCCTCTTCCTTAGCATGGTGCTTTTCCTCAGCACGGGCGGGCATTTCAGCCTCACCACGGCGGTAAACAACATAAACATGCTCAGCGCCCAGACGCATAGCGCAGCGGGCAGCGTCCATTGCCACGTTACCGCCGCCAACCACAGCGACAGCCTTGGACTGGACGATGGGAGTGTCGTAATCCTCGTCGTAGGCCTTCATCAGGTTGGTACGGGTCAGATACTCGTTGGCGGACATAACGCCCTTGAGTGCCTCGCCGGGGATGTTCATGAACATGGGCAGACCTGCGCCGGAGCCAACGAATACGGCCTTGTAGCCCATTTCGAACAGCTCGTCGATGGTCAGAACTCTGCCGATGACCATGTTGGTCATCACTTCCACGCCCTGAGCCTCCAGCTTGGTGATCTCATTGGCGACGATGGCCTTGGGCAGACGGAACTCGGGGATGCCGTAGACCAGCACGCCGCCGGCGGTGTGCAGAGCCTCGAACATGGTGGCAGCGTAGCCCAGCTTGGCCAGGTCGGAAGCAGCGGTCATACCGGCAGGGCCGGAACCGACCACAGCAACCTTGATGCCATTGGAGGGAACCTTCTCGGGCATGGCGTTGATGTTTTCCCGGTACCAGTCAGCAACGAAACGCTCCAGACGGCCGATGGCGACAGGCTCACCCTTAATGCCTCGGACACATCTAGCCTCGCACTGAGTCTCCTGGGGGCAAACACGGCCGGAAAGTGCGGGCAGCGCATTGGTGGAGGTGATGATCTCGTAAGCGGCCTTGAAGTCGCCCTCCTGCACCTTTGCGATGAACTCGGGAATGCGCACATTGACGGGGCAGCCTTCCACACACTTGGGGTTCTTGCACTTGAGGCAGCGGCCTGCCCCTTCAATTGCCATTTCGGCGGTATAGCCCAGGGTAACTCCGCTAAAGTTCCGGGCGCGAACCTGAGGATCCTGCTCAGGCATGGGGGTCTTAACCAAAGTCATATTTGCCATTTTGCATTTCCTCCTTACTTGATCAGTGCCTTGCCCATGGCTTCCATGCGGCAAGCGTGCTTCTCGGTGACCTCTGCCTCACGGCCACGGTACAGGCTGTTTCGGCTCATCAGCTCAGCGAAGTCCACCTTGTGACCGTCGAACTCGGGGCCGTCCACGCAGGCGAACTTGGTCTCGCCGCCTACGGTAACACGGCAGCCGCCGCACATGCCGGTGCCGTCAACCATAATGGGGTTGAGGGAAACGCTGGTATGTACACCGAAGGGCTCGGTGGTCTTGCAAACGAACTTCATCATGGGGATGGGTCCGATGGCCAGAACTTCGTCGAAGTTTTCGCCGGCTTCCAGCAGCTCCTGCAGAGGCTGGGTGACCAGACCGTGGCGGCCGTAAGAACCATCGTCGGTCATGAGGATCATCCGGTCGGCAACGGCCTTAAATTCCTCTTCCAGGATCACGATATCCTGGCTGCGGAAACCGACAATAACGGTAACCTCAGCACCGGCTGCCTTGAAAGCAGCGGCAGAGGGCAGAGCGATG
>JAZPXW010000130.1:0-3884 GCA_045543895.1 Faecousia sp. | reverse complement strand
AAAGCCGGGGGTGGTCAGCGCCACGGTCTTGAGGTCCACACCTTCGTCCAACATCTTATCCTTGGTGTGTACCTTGAGGATCTCCTGGCGTCCCTTTGCATCGGGGATACCCACATAGATCTGCCGGTCAAAGCGGCCGGGACGCAGCAGTGCAGGATCCAGAATATCCGCCCGGTTGGTGGCTGCCATGACGATCACACCTTCGGTGCGTCCAAAGCCATCCATCTCCACCAGCAGCTGGTTGAGAGTCTGCTCTCTTTCGTCGTGACCGCCGCCCAAACCGCTGCCACGCTTGCGGCCCACAGCATCGATCTCATCGATGAAAATAATGGCAGGTGCAGCCTTCTTGGCCTGGTCAAACAGGTCACGGACACGGCTTGCGCCCACGCCCACATACATTTCCATAAAGTCAGAGCCGGAAATGGACAGGAAGGTCACATCCGCCTCACCTGCGGTTGCCCGGGCAAGAAGGGTCTTACCGGTGCCAGGAGGGCCTACCAGCAGCAGACCGTGGGGAATGCGGGCACCGATCTTGGTATATTTATCGGGAGCACGGAGGAAATCCACCACCTCCTGCAGCTCCTGCTTTTCTTCATCGGCACCGGCCACATCATCGAAGGTGACCTTTTTATTGTCACCCACACCCAGGACGGTGCGGGCTCTGCCAAAGTTGGCCATAGGGTGGTTGCTGTTCAGACGGCCCATAATGACCGCCCAGAGAATCAGGATCACAATGCCCACCAGCAATGCAGGCAGCACGAAATCAAAGGGGCTCCAGGCAGACTCGGGGTAGAAGTCGTAGGACTCCAGAACGCCCTCCTTATGCTGGGCCTGGATGGTATTCCACAGCTCGCTGCGGAAGCTCTCCGGATTGGAAAGAGTGGCAACCAATTCCGTTTTCCCATCCAGGGGTTCATGAAGCATCAGGTAGATACGCTGATCCTCCACGACAAATTCCTTGACCTGCCGGTTTTCAAACAGCTCCACCACCTGGGAATAGGTAAGGCCGCTGTTGCCCAGGTCAAACAGGCTCAGGATCCAGGACAGGGCAATGCCCAAAATGAGCACATAAAGAATAATGCTAGTTAAACTGCGTTTTTTCAAAATTGTAATTCCTCACTTATTGATAGGCTTCGGGCTTCAGAATGCCCACATAGGGCAGGTTTCGGTAATATTCGTTATAATCCAGGCCATAGCCCACCACGAACTCATTGGGGATCACGAAGCCTGTATAATCGGGTTTGAGGGTAACATTGGGATTTCTGCGCTCGGGCTTATCCAGCAGAGTGCAGATCTTCAAAGAGGCAGGCTCTTTCTTCAGCAGGTGCTCGTAGGTATAGCTAAGGGAATTGCCGGTATCGAAAATATCCTCCAGGATCACCACATGGCGGCCCTTGTTATTCTGGGAAATATCCCGCTTGACTTCCATGCGTCCGGTGGACTCCGTACCGCTGTAGGAAGAGATCCACATAAAGTCGAACTGGCAGGGAACGGTGACCGCCCGCACTATGTCGGCGTAGAACACCACAACACCCTTAAGTACGCCTACGAAGATGGGATCCTTGCCCGCATACTCCCGGGACAGTTCCTCGCCCAATTCCCGTATGCGGGCCTGGAGCTGTTCTTCTGAGAGCAAAACTCTTTCAATGTTACGATTCATAGTGAAACCTCCATCGGCATCTTGCCTATATTTCTCTAAGTGGTTCAAAACAGATCTGCACAGCGGGCAGCGAGCTTGCGGCCCGGTGGCCGTTGACCCCAATGCCATAAACACCCAGCACCCCGGCTTCGTCCGCAAGGATCGGGATGCGCTCTCTTTCCCGGGCAGGGATCTTCCTGTCGATAAACAGTTTCTTGATGCGCTTGGTGCCGCCGGGGAGCTTCAGCTCATCTCCGCATTGGCGGCTGCGGAGGATCAGCTTGCCTTTCGGATGGACCGTAAAGACAGTTTTGTGATTGCAAATGGCGTGTGCCTCACGGCAGGTCACCCGCAGTCCCAGCTCCGGGATCTCAGTCACACCGGGACAGGTTAAAAAGATTGGTTCCAGGGGTTTCTTCTCCTCCACCGCCACAAGCCGGTCATATTGCCGGGAAACGGTGACTCCCCCGGGGAAGCTCGCCCGGGCAGAGGGATTTTCCGAATATGCCAGGTCTTCCAGCAATTCAATATGATTGGCTGCCGGTTCTCTCACGCCGCAGCTTTCCAAAAACGCCGTGAGCATACGGCTCTTTCTGGCGGGAGAGGCATTTTTAACATCCTCTACAGGCAGGCCATGGGAGAAATCCCAGGAACCCGCCAATTCCGCTTCATCGCAGCGCAGGCGCAGCGCCATCGCCGAGAGGTTTTCTGCCAGCTTCGGATTTTCCTCCTTCAGCAGGGGCATTACCTTATGCCGCAGCCGGTTACGAAGGAAGCTATCGGCTGCGTTGGAGCTATCCTCCACAAATGGAAGGCTATACTCCCGGATAAAATCCATCACCTGCTGACGGGTAATGAGCAGCATCGGGCGGATCAGCTCGCCACGCACCGGCGCAATGCCCCCAAGCCCTTTCAGACCTGTGCCGCGAACCAGGTGCATCAGCACCGTTTCGCTGTTATCGTCGGCGGTATGGGCGGTGGCAATTTTCCCGGGCAGCGTCGCAAAGAAGGCATACCGGGCATCCCGGGCAGCAGCCTCGAGACCCTTTTCGCCGGGAACGACCTTCCCTTCCCCAACGGTCAGCGGAATGCCGTAGCCGCTGCAGAAATCCCGCACAAAGGCTTCGTCCCGCTGGGACTCTTCCCCCCGGAGATGGTGGTTAAAATGGGCAGCACGCAAATCGATGCCAAGCTTTTCCCGGAGCAGGTACATGGCAAACAGCAGCGCCACAGAGTCGGCACCGCCGGACACAGCGCAGGTGACCGTATCTCCGGGGCGCAGCATCTCATATTTGCGGAGCATGGAAAGCAGCGAATTAAGCATGCTTCCACTCCCGGTTGGTAAAGGTCTGGAACTGACCGAACCACTGGAGCTTCACCGTGCCGGTCTCGCCGTGACGGTTCTTGCCCACGATACATTCTGCCAGGCCCTTATCCTCGGTATTCTCGTTATAGTACTCATCACGGTACAGGAACATAACGCAGTCCGCATCCTGCTCGATGGCGCCGGATTCACGTAGGTCCGACAGGATGGGCCGCTTATCGGTACGGCCTTCCACCGCACGGGACAGCTGGCTAAGGCAGACCACAGGTACATTCAGCTCCTTGGCCATGATCTTCAGCGAGCGGGAGATCTCACCGATCAGGGCGACGCGGTTGTCGCTGTTCTTGCCGTAGCCGGAGCCGGTCATCAGCTGCAGGTAGTCGATGACCACCAGGCCCAGGTTGTCCAGCCGGCGGCACTTGGCATTGATATCCGCCACGGTGACCGTGGGGTTATCGTCGATACGGATATCCGTCTGGCTGAGTGCGGAGGACGCCATGCACAGCTTGCCCCACTCCTCCTCGGAAAGCTTACCGGTGGAAAGCTTCTGCATATCCAAAAAGCCCTCGCTGGCCAGAAGTCTCAGCGCCAGCTGCTCCCGGGACATTTCCAGGTTAAACACCGCAACGGTCTTCTTATACTTCTTTGCCACATTCACAGCCAGGTTCAGGGCAAAGGCAGACTTACCCATTGCGGGACGGGCTGCCACCAGCACCAGGTCGGAATCGTTGAGGCCGTTGATCTTGGCATCCAGATCATGGAGCCCTGTGGACATGCCGGGGATCATGGAATCGGACTGGCTCAGCTCTGTCAGCCGGTCAAAGACCTTGTGCAGCACGGTGCCGATATGCTCCAGAGAGTCGCCGCGCTCACCCTTGCGAAGTCGGAAGGCCAAGCGGGTCTTAGGAAGACAACACTTGA
>JAZPXW010000129.1:0-2647 GCA_045543895.1 Faecousia sp. | reverse complement strand
GTCCTTCAGGATCACCTTTCCCGTATTGTCCAGTGCGGAGCGGACCGCGGCCAGCTGAATGAGGACCTCCGAGCAGTCGTGTCCCTCTTCCACCATCCGCTTCACCTTTTCCAGATGTCCAATAGCCCGGGCCAGCCGGTTCACGACCGCCTTCTGGTTCTCATGGACGTGGCCGTGGGAGTGGGCGATGCCGTGGGCATGCATATAAGAATGGTCGTGTTCATGGGAATGCCCGTGACCGTGTTCCTGGTCGTGATGATGCTCTGCCATAGGGCCGCCTCCTTAGATGGTTTTTCTTATCATACCCCATTTATGTCCAACTTGCAAGCCCCGTATGGGGATAAGAATACGCAAAAAAATTGACGGCAGGAACTATTTCTGTTATAATGCCAGATTAGAGAAATATGGACAATTCCCTGTTGGAGGTAATATAGATATGAGAATGCGCAGAATGAAAAATCTGGAGCCCCGGATGGAGAAATGTGCCGCCCTGCGGATCCCGGAGCCTGCCCGGATGAAGGGCAGCTGGCGGCAGCTGAAGCCCGGCTGCACCGCCCTGTGGGTGGAGGTTGGCTGCGGCAAGGGCAAATTTACCGCGGAGACCGCCCAGGCCAATCCGGATGCGCTGCTGATCGCCGTGGAGCGCTGCCGGGAGGCAATGGTCGTGGCTATGGAAAAGGCCCAGAGTATGGGGCTTACTAATGTGTTTTACATCGATATGGATGTTGCAAACATTGAAGAGATCTTTGCGCCCCAGGAGATCGACCGCCTATTCATCAATTTCCCCGATCCCTGGCCCCGGAAGAAGAATGCCAAGCGCCGCCTGACCCACAGAGGCTTTTTGGATAAATACTGCCGTGTGGTGCGCACCGGCGGTGAGTTCCACTTTAAGACCGACAACGCGCCGCTGTTTGAGTTCTCCGTGGAGGAGTTTGCCGCCTGCGGCCTGCAGGTGAACAACCTCACCCGGAATCTCCACGAAAACGGCATCGTGGGCATTATGACCGGCTACGAAGAAAAGTTCCACGCCCTTGGCACCCCCATCAACCGGTGCGAAGTGGTGTGCAAGCCCTTCCAGCTCCCCATTGAGGAGAAGAAAACCTCTGAAGAAGAGTAATTCTCTCGTAGGGCGATTCACGAATCGCCCGCGGGCGGCTAATAGCCGCCCCTACAAGATCCTAAGGAGAAATTCCTATGACCCACTACAACGCTGGCAGCTGCGATGTTGCCGTCATCGGCGCAGGTCACGCAGGCATCGAAGCGGCTCTGGCCGCTGCCCGTCTGGGATGCCGCACCATACTGTTCACCATCAACCTGGATGCGGTAGCAAACCTGCCCTGTAACCCCGCCATCGGCGGCACAGGCAAGGGGCACCTGGTGCGGGAGCTGGACGCCTTGGGCGGACAGATGGGTGTGGCAGCGGATGCCGCCTGCATCCAGTACCGGATGCTCAACCGTGGCAAAGGTCCCGCCGTCCATTCCCTCCGTGCGCAGGCTGACCGCCGCCGCTACCAGGAATATATGAAGCACACCCTGGAGCAGCAGGAGAATCTGCAGCTCAAGCAGGCACAGATCGTAGAGGTTCTCACCGAAAACGGCGCGGTTTCCGGTGTTGTGACCCAGCTGGGCGCGGTGTATGATGCCAAGGCGGTAGTCATCGCCTCCGGCACCTACTTAGACAGCACCGTCGTCATCGGCGAATCGGTGCAGAGCGCAGGTCCCGACGGAATGCACGCATCGGTGGGGCTTGCGGAGAATCTGCGGAAGCTGGGGCTTCCCCTGCGCCGGTTCAAGACCGGCACACCCCCCAGAGTCAACCGCCGCAGCATCGATTTTTCCCAGATGGAGCTGCAGCCCGGCGACGAAAACCCCGAGCCCTTCTCCTTCCGCACGGAGCATAAGGTGGAAAACCGGGCAGTGTGCTACCTGACCTACACCAACGAGGAGACCCATAAGATCATCCGGGAGAACCTCCACCGCAGTCCCATGTACGATGGCACGATCTTGGGTGTGGGTCCCCGGTACTGCCCCAGTATCGAAACGAAGATCGTCCGCTTCGCGGATAAAAACCGCCATCAGCTGTTCATCGAGCCCTGCGGCATGAACACCGAGGAGATGTATATCCAGGGCTTTTCTTCCAGCCTGCCCGAGGATGTGCAGCTAAAAATGCTGCGCACCATCCCCGGCCTTGAAAACGCCGAGATGATGCGCCCCGCCTATGCCATCGAATACGAGTGCGTAGACCCCACCTCCCTGCTCCCCACCCTGGAGAGCAAGCGCATTCCCGGACTTTACGGTGCAGGACAGTTCAACGGCTCCTCGGGCTATGAGGAAGCCGCCGTCCAGGGTCTGGTGGCAGGTGTGAACGCAGCGCTGAAGCTGCAAGGAAAGCCTCCCATGATCCTCACCCGGGACACCAGCTATATTGGCACGCTGATCGACGACCTGGTGACCAAGGGCACGGAAGAGCCCTACCGGATCATGACCAGCCGCTCGGAGTACCGGCTGCTGCACCGGCAGGACAATGCGGATCAGCGGCTTACAGAAATTGGCGCGGCTGTGGGACTTGTTCCAAAAGAGCGGCTGGAAGCGGTTCTGGCCAAGTACGAAGCGGTCCACCGGGAGATCAGCCGGTTAGAGAGCTGCG
>JAZPXW010000128.1:0-10876 GCA_045543895.1 Faecousia sp. | reverse complement strand
CACCGACCAGCTGTTCGGTGCTACCCCCTGCGGCTTCTCTGCACACAGCCAGTCCCGCACCAACAGAGCCGTGCTGCTGGACAGCCAGCTGCTCTCCGGCGTGAATCTGCTGTGCGGTGATCTCCACGAGGCCTGCACCGTTCTGAAACCCCAGATCGAGGCCAACGGCTACGGCTACTGCGACAAATACACCAATCTGAACAGCACCTTCTACGGCCCCAAGGCCTACTGGCAGCTGCCTCTGGCACCCCAGGCAGGCATGGATGCTGAGATCCGTCTGGCAGACGTCTCCATGGACGCTCTGAGCTACCTGGACCAGGATCCCGACGGCTTTGTGCTGCTGATCGAGCAGGGTCACATTGACAAGTTCAGCCACGGCAACGACTTCCTGAGCACCTGTATGAACGTATCCGACCTGAACAAGACCGTTGAGGCCGTGATGAAGTGGCTGGGTGGCCGCACCGATACTGCTGTGCTGATCACCGCTGACCACGAGACCGGCGGTCTGCAGGTCACCGAAAAGGCAGGCAAGTATAAGGACAGCCTCACTGGTCTCACCGGCAACACCATTTACTATGAATACCTCTCCGGCAACCACACCTCTACGAATGTGGCGCTGTATGTCCACGGCGTTACCGTTGACTTCACCAAGTCTGACCTCTACAAGAAGAAGGCTCTGAAGAACACCGGTATCTACCACCTGATGGCTGAGATCCTGGACCAGGAAGCCAGCATGAACACCAAGTAAAATACGGGGAGTGCTGCGATGCAGCACTCCCTGATTTATTTTCAGTACGGATCCTTCGACTCCCTCCGGTCGCTCAGGATGACCAGAGGAAAGATGGGGTGGTGGGCTGGACGACCACGATGGCATCTTGACAAAGATCTCCCTTGTGGTACAATGACAAAAGGAAAACATAACCATAAAAGAGAGGAAACATTATGAAAAAGACATCGATCCGTCTGCTGTGCCTGTGGCTGGCGCTGTGCCTTTTCCTGGCTGCCTGCAGCACCCTGCCGGCTGACCCCACCACCCAGGCTACCACCGAAGTGACCACGGAAGTAACCACCGAAGCCACCACCGAAGCCACCACCGAGCCTACCGAAGCGCCCCGGATCTCTATGGTAGAGAGTACCGAGCCTATCAAAAACATCATCCTTATCATCGGCGACGGTATGGGTGTGGAGCATATCAAGGCCGGTCAGCTGTACGACGGCAAGGAATACGATTTCGCCAAGTGGCCTATGGTACGGGTGAATACCCTTCCCGTGGAATACAGCGGCAAGCTTTCCGACGAACCCACTGACTCTGCCGCTTCTGCCACCGCTATGGCAACCGGCACGCTGACGGTGAACAATTACGTCGCCATGCTCACAGACGGCACGGAGCTGCAGACCATTATGGATAAGGCCAGCGCTATGGGCAAGGCCACCGGCATTGTGACCACCGACCAGCTGTTCGGCGCTACCCCCAGCGCTTTCTCTGCCCACAGCCGCTCCCGTTCCTCCAGAAATGTGCTTCTGGAGAGCCAGCTGGATTCCGGTGTGAATCTGCTGTGCGGCGACCTGCACGAAGCCTGCACCGTTATGAGACCCCAGATCGAAGAAAAGGGCTATGCCTACAGCGACGACATTCTGAATCTGAACTTCGAGGGCGACAAGGCCTACTGGCAGCTGCCCCTGGCAGGTGTGGATGCTCTGACGCCTCTGCAGGACATTTCCATTGAAGCGCTGAACTATCTGGACCGGGATCCCGAGGGCTTTGTGCTGATGATCGAGCAGGGTCACATCGACAAGTTCTCCCACAACAAGGATTTCGAGAGCACCTGCGTGTGCGTATCCAACCTGAACAAGACCGTGGAAGCGGTGATGGCCTGGCTGGGTGACCGCACCGACACCGCTGTGCTGATCACTGCGGACCACGAGACCGGCGGTCTGGTATGCAGCGGCGAGGAAGGCACCTGCGCAAATCCCGTGGAAGGCCCCAACGGTACCATTTACTACGAATACCGCAGCGGCGGTCACACCGTGACCGATGTGGCGCTGTATGTTTACGGTGTCACCGTGGACTTTACCAAGTCCGAGGTGTACAAGGACCAGGTCCTCAAAAACACCGGTGTTTACTACCTGATGTCTGATATTTTGAACATAGAAGCCAACCGGAACAAGGGATAATAAACCGAAAAAGCCTCCCCTGTGTAAGGGGAGGTGGCATTTGCGAGATACGAGCAAATGACGGAGGGCCACGAGCCTGCGCACTGCCGGTGGCAGATGAAGCGCAGGCGCAGTGTGCGCCGCGGTCGGCAAGACGCAAGCACGCTTTGACGGGCGCAGCGGCTGCCGGGCACCGCAAGCGGGATTGTCCGACACCATACATTACAATCCCCCAGTCAAAAATCAAATAGATTTTTGACAGCCCTGCCGGGCCCGCGCCCCCTTTGTCCGCTATGCGGACATTTCCCCCGCTGACGGGGGAATCTGCCCTTTACACAAGGGGGCCTTTGGGAAAAATCTATGGCAAAAGGAAAAGAGAGAGGAAAATCCTCTCTCTTTTTTGCGCCCCAACACGAGTATCATATCATACCTTGGCAGGAAATGTCAATTGTTTTTTGGTGGTTTTCACTCATTTCTCCATTTTATACCAACTGGGTTTGTTTAATTTGTATAACATTGCGGCTTGCATTTTCCCTACCCCTGTGCTACATTATAGTCAGAAAGGGTGATACCAATGTACAGGTAAAATCCTAAGGCACCATAAAAAGTAAACTGGGCCGAAAGACGGTAAGCTTCGTTAAGTAAGATCCCGAAATAAAGTATCTCAACTTATGAGAAAATGATTGTGATGTAGAAGAAGATTTTTTGTGGAAAAGAAAAGGAACGAAGATGGAAGCCGTCGAAAAAATCTGCAGAAAGAGAGGTTAATCAAGGATGTTAGATACTAAGAACGAACAGAAATGACCCTTGGCTGCGGAGCATCGATGGACGATGCAGTGGTCAAGGGTCATTTCTATTTTATATGGGTTTGCAGGCGCAGCTGGGAACAGCTGGGCTTTTTTTGTTTGCAGCTGCCTGTCATTCTGAGCGACCCGGAGTGACCGCAGGGAATCGAAGGGGAGTCGAAGAATCCGCACTCTCTGCTTTGGGATACGGATCCTTCGACGCGCCCTTTGACTCCGTTTCACTTCGCTCAGGGCTTGCTCAGGATGACAGTTCGGTGTGATCGGGCTTTTTTATTGCTGGACTTATGGTTTTGGGTGGGGTATAATGGAGCAAACGACGAAAGAGGGAACGCTATGACACTACACGAGGGCCGCCCGGCGGACTGCGCCGGCAGGCTAAGCAAAGAGATACGGGTATACGACCTGCTGGATTCCCTGGGCATCCCCTACCAGCGCATCGACCACGAGGCTGCCATGACCATGGAGGCCTGCGCTGCTGTGGATGAAGCCCTGGGGGCTACCATCTGCAAGAATCTGCTGCTGTGCAACCGGCAATGCACCGAGTTTTACCTGCTGATGATGCCCGGCGGCAAGCCCTTTAAGACCAAGGAGCTGAGCCGGCAGATCGGCTCCTCCCGGCTGTCCTTTGCATCCCCGGAGTATATGCTGGAATTTCTGGACATCACCCCCGGCTCCTTGAGCATCCTGGGACTGATGAACGACAAAGAAATGCGGGTGCAGCTGCTCATTGACGAGGATATTCTGCAGGGCCAATGGATCGGCTGCCACCCCTGCATCAACACCTCCAGCCTGCGCATACCCACAAAGGCTATGCTGGAGACCCTGATCCCGGCGATGGGACATCCCTACCGCACAGTCAAGCTGCCTTGGGAGGAGACTTGATATGGCAAATATCATCGAAATAACCAGCTTTGAAGACCCCCGGCTGGATGTATACGCCCGGCTGACGGAAGCCCAGCTATTAAACCGCTTTGAGCCTGCCAAGGGTATGTTCATTGCGGAAAGCCCCAAGGTGATCCAGCGGGCGCTGGATGCCGGCTGCAAGCCGGTTTCGCTGCTGATGGAGCGCAAGGATATCCAGGGACAGGCGGCAGAAATTATCGCCCAGTGCGGCGACATCCCCCTGTTCACCGCTGACCGGGATGTGCTGTGCCAGCTGACAGGCTTTCAGCTGACCCGGGGCGTGCTGTGCGCCATGCTTCGCCCCAAACTCCCCACGGTAGAAGAAATTTGCCGGGATGCCAAGCGGATCGTGATCTTAGAAAATGTGATGAACCCCACCAATGTGGGCGCCATCTTCCGCTCTGCCGCGGCGCTGCATATGGATGTCATCCTGCTGACCCCCGGCTGCAGCAATCCCCTGTACCGCCGCAGCGCCCGGGTGAGCATGGGCACGGTGTTCCAGATTCCCTGG
Organism: Faecousia sp.; assembly: GCA_045543895.1. Lineage (GTDB taxonomy): Bacteria > Bacillota > Clostridia > Oscillospirales > Oscillospiraceae > Faecousia. Next base: position 6,502 of record JAZPXW010000128.1, on the reverse strand, counting down.
ACCTTCATCGGAGAGGAAACTACCGACTGGCCCCACCCCGGCATGGAACGGCTGCAGGCTATGGGCTTTAAACCCGCCGCCATGGCGCTGCGGGATGACTCGGTGAGCATCGACGACCCCGCCCTTCTGGCGGAAGAAAGATTAGCCATCGTGCTGGGCAGCGAGGGTGACGGTCTGGCGGACACCACCATCGCCGACTGCGACTACACCGTGAAGATCCCCATGTCCCACGGGGTGGATTCCCTCAATGTAGCTGCCGCCAGCGCTGTGGCATTCTGGCAGCTGGGCAGGAGGTAACGCTATGGTCATTCGCCCGTACATTTCCTCCGATTGCCCCACCCTGGCGCAGATCTATTACGATACCATCCACGCCGTCAACGCTGCCGATTATACCCCCGCCCAGCTGGATGCCTGGGCCACCGGCAAGGTAAATCTGGACGATTGGGATGCCTATTTTCTGGCGCGGCACAGCTTTGTGGCAGAAATGGATGGAAAAATAGTGGGCTTTGCGGATATGGATGACTCCGGCTACCTAGGCAGGCTCTATGTCCACAAGGACTGCCAGGGGCTTGGCATTGGCACAGCCCTCTGCGACGCGGCAGAAAATGCCGTGACCGTTCCCAAATACACCCTCCACTCCTCCATCACCGCAAGACCCTTCTATGAAAAGCGGGGCTACCGCACCGTAGAGACCCGGCAGATGGAGCGAAAAGACCAGCTGCTTACCATATATGTGATGGAGAAATAACCGTTCCCAAAGGCCCCCTTGTGTAAAGGGGGGTGGATTTTTGCAACGCAAAAAGACTGGGGGATTGTAATGTATGGTGTCGGACAATCCCGCTTGCGGTGCCCGGCAGCCGCTGCGCCCGTCAAAGCGTGCTTGCGTCTTGCCGACCGCGGCGCACACTGCGCCTGCGCTTTATCTGCCACCGGCAGCGCGTAGGCTCGTGGCCCTCAGTCACGCTGTTCGCGTGACAGCTCCCCTAAAGGGGAGCCTTTTTTATTGCCTTTCGTCGGAAGTTATGGTATAATGACGAAAATGACCTCTCAAAGAGCAAAAAGGAGGCAATCTCTATGTCTGAACAACATTCCCGGCGGAAGCGGCAGGACAGCCGCACGCGCAATCCGTTCTTCGCATCGCCCCTTGCCACGGTGCTTACCTGCATGCTGGCATTTTTGGCGGTGGGTCTGTTTATCAAGTGCGTTGTGGATCTGGTGGATTCCATCCCCGGTCAGCCGGGTACCAGCATTTCTTCCACCCCCTCCACCGGTGAGACCGAGGGCGGTGAGAATACCCCCATCACCGTGGTATCCTCTGCCACCATCAGCTCCCAGGGCGACCTGCTGATGCACAAACCGGTGATCGACACCTGCAAGGATAAGGATGGTAACTACGATTTTGAATCCATCTTCCGCTATGTGAAATCCTATGTTTCCGGCTACGACTATGCCGTTGCCAACTTCGAGACTACCCTGGGCGGTCCCGACTACCCCTATCAGGGTAACCCCAGCTTCAACACCCCCGATGCCTTTGCGGACGACCTGGTGGACACCGGTTTTGATATGCTGCTGACCGCCAACAACCACTGCGCCGACACCACCGCCAGCGGCATCCTGCGTACCCTGGAGCAACTGCGCAAGCGGAATCTCGCCACCGTAGGCACCCAGAAGGATGCAGAAGAGCAGGACTTCATTGTGATCGAGGTAAACGGCATCCGCATCGGTGTCAGCTGCTACACCTACGCCACCGACGAGACCAAGGACGGCAGACCCCAGCTGAACTTTAACTCCTTCCTTTCTAAGGCGGATATCGTCAACTACTACATGGAGGACAAGCTGGAGCGGTTCTACGGTGAGGCGGAAGCCCAGGTCAGCGCTATGAAGAAGCAGAATGTGGATGCGATCATGTTCTACATCCACTGGGGTGAGGAATACAAGACCGAGGAAAATCAGGTACAGAATGACATCGCCCAGAATCTGTGCAACATGGGCGTGGATGTGATCGTAGGCGGTCACCCCCATGTGGTGCAGCCCATCGAGCTGCTGCGCAGCCAGCGTGACCCCAACCACCGCACCGTGTGCATCTACTCCCTGGGCAATGTGGTTTCTAACCAGCGGGAAGGCATTGATCCTGCCTTTAAAGGCGGCTTCACCGAGGACGGTGTGATCTTCAATGTGACCTTTGAAAAGTATTCCGACGGCTCTGTGCATCTGGCAGGCGCGGAGGTGCTGCCCACCTGGGTGAATATGCACACCACCGACGGCGTGAAGGAATACAATGTGCTGCCTCTGGACAAGAGCAAGGAGAGCCAGTGGAAGGAGCTGTTCGACATCTCCGACGATACGCTGAAGAAGGCGCAGGATTCCTACAAGCGCACCATGAAGATCCTGGAAGAGGGTCTGGAGGAATGCCAGAAATACCTGGAAAATGCCAAACAGCTTCGTCTGCAGGGCGACAACCTGGCAGATGTGCAGTAAATAAAAAGGCTCCCTCTGATGAGGGAGCCTTATTTTATTATCCAATCGGTGGGGGATTCTGCGCAGAGGGTGAGGGTGTAGCCCTGAGGGAATTCTATCTGGCGGAAAAAGCCGTTTGCATCCTGCCAGGCTTCTCCCTGGGGCAGGATGCACAGCCTGGAAAAGTCCTTGTCGATGCCCTGCCCGGTCCGCTTGACGAAGCTTTCCTTGGCTGTCCAGATGCGGAAAAACCCTTCCCAGGGGTCTGCTGCCACGATTTCCTGCTCCTGGGGGTGGAAGTACCGGGCAGCAAGCTTTTTGTGCCGGGCTATAGCATCCTCCCGGGTCTCAAAGCCCCGCTGCTTATGCTGCTGCAGGTCGATGCCCACCGGAAAAGAAGCGAAGGCCACCGCCACGAATTCCCCGCTGTGGGAAACGGAAAAATGAACATTCCCATTTCCCGCAAAGTAAGGCTTTCCCCGCTTCTGGCGCAGAATTTCCGGCACAGCGCCATCCAAATACGGCTTTGCCAGCTGCGTGACCAGTGCGTCGGTGGTGCGCTCCCCCGCTGGGCATAGATAGACGGTAACCATCAGCTTTCCCTCCTTTTGCTGGTATCTCATTCAGCGCAAGTCATCCTGAGCGACCCTGAGCAAAGCCGAAGGGGAGTCGAAGGATCCGCTCCTCAAAAAATACGGATTCTTCGACTTCCCCTTCGACTCCTTGCAGCCGCTCAGGGTCCGCTCAGAATGACAAGCACCCAAATTATCTTAATTAAACAGCGCCATGTCGAAGGTGATCACGGTGTAATAGGTGGTCTCCTCCCGGGCATTGAGCGTTTCGTCCAGGCGGCGCTTGATATCCTTTTTCTCCTGCATCCGCTCCGGCGGCAGCGCCATGTCGAAGATCAGGTTGGTATGTCCCTTACCCCGGACCATGCGGAAATCGTGGATAGAGATCCGGGCATCCATGCCTTGCAGGATGTCCTCCACCAAGCCCCGCAGCCGGTCCTGTTCCGGGTCGCCTGTGACCACGGGGTCGTAGTGCAGCACCAGATGCACCCGGTGCTTTTTCAGACATTCCCGCTCCAGATTATCGATCAGCTCGTGGCACTCCAGCGGGTCGGCCTGCTGGTCCATCTCCACATGCATACTGGCAAACCGCTGACCGGGACCGTAGTCGTGGACCATCAGATCGTGGTAGCCCAGCACCTCCGGGTGGTCATCCAGCACGCTGATGATCAGCTCACGCAGCTCGGTGCTGGCATTTTCGCCCAGCAGCGGGCTGATGGTCTCCCGCGCCAGATTCACACCGCTATAGAGAATGAAGACCGCCACCGCAAGACCCATAAAGCCGTCGATCTGCCAGCTGGTGAAGGCCTCGATCAGCGCTGCCGCCAGCACCGCGGAGGTGGAGATGGCATCGTTGCGGCTGTCGGCAGCGGTGGCCTGGAGGGTGGTAGAGCCAATGAGCTTACCCAGAGCGCGGTTAAACAGGCAAAGCCACAGCTTGATGCCGATGGAGGCCACCAGCACCACCGCCACAGGCAGGGAAAAATCCACCGGAGTGGGGGCAAAAATCTTCTGTACAGAGGTCTTTGCCAGCTCGAAGCCGATGATCAGGATCATACCCGCCACCGCAAGCCCGGAAAGATACTCATACCGGGCGTGACCGTAGGGATGATGCTCGTCGGCAGGCTTCTCCGCCAGCTTAAAGCCGATGAGGGTCACCACCGAGGAGGTGGCATCGGAGAGGTTATTCATTGCGTCCGCCGTGATCGCCACCGAGCCGGAGAGGGTACCCACCGCCAGCTTCACGGCAAAGAGCAATGCATTACAGAGGATGCCCACAAAGCCGGACAGCTTGCCCACCCCGGTGCGGACACGGGGCTGCTTGGGATCCTGATAGCCGCGCACAAACAGGCGCAGAAGCAAATTGGTCATAACAGATGTCTTCCCCCAAAAATAATGAATGGCATATTTACGGCGGGAGTAAACCCCCGCCCTACAGAGTACTTACGGTGGTGCCGTAGGGCGGGGCCTTGGTCCCGCCGCCTCTACATTTCTTCTATGATACCAAGGTTTTCCTCCTGTTGCAAGGAAAAACCAAAAAATCGTGGACAGTTTGCTTTTTTCGTGCTACTATTTTCTTATCTGTCGAAAGGAGGCGTGCCTGTGCAGCGCAAACTCACCAATCAGATCACCGAAGGCGTGATCTGGAAACAGCTGCTGCTGTTCTTCTTCCCCATTCTGCTGGGTACCTTCTTCCAGCAGATGTACAACACCGTGGATACCATCATCGTGGGCCGCTTTGTTGGCACCCAGGCGCTGGCTGCCGTGGGCTCCACCGGTCCGCTGATCAACCTGATCAACGGCTTTTTCATCGGCCTGAGCTCCGGCGCAACGGTGATCCTGTCCCAGGCCTACGGCGCTGACGACCGCAAGGGTGTTCACGACATCCTCCACACCGCGGTGACCCTGTCGCTGATTTTGGGCCTTATCACCACGGCGGTGGGTGTGCTGGCAGGCCCTCAGATCCTGCAGCTGACCCAGATCCCCGAAAACTGCATTGAAGACGCGCTGACCTATATCCGCATCTATTTTTCCGGCGCGGTGGCTTCTATGATCTATAACATGGGCGCAGGCATCCTCCGGGCCATGGGCGACAGCAAGAGGCCTATGATCTTTTTGATCGTCGCCTGCTTTGTGAACATCGCTCTGGACTTTGTGTGCGTGGTATGGCTGGACCTTGGCGCTGCCGGCGCTGCGCTGGCAACGGTGCTGTCCCAGATCATCAGCGCAATTTTGGTGCTTGTGGTGCTGCTGCGGCTGCCCAGGGAGCAGAAGCTGGAATTTAGCCACCTGCAGCTGCACAAAAGCTATATGGGCCGCATCCTCAGCATCGGTGTCCCGGCAGGCCTGCAGTTTATCACCTTTGACCTTGCCAATGTGCTGATCCAATCCTCCGTCAATTCCTTCGGTGATGTGACCATCGCCGCCTGGACCGCCATCGGCAAGACCGACTCCATCAACTGGATGATCTGCGGCGCGTTCGGCGTGGCGATCACCACCTTCGTGGGGCAGAACTTCGGCGCCCAGAAATATGCCCGTGTCCGCAAAAGCGTTTGGGTGTGCATGGCTATGGCCATCCCGGTGGTGGCAGGCGTCAGCGCCATTGTGCTGCCGCTGCGCTCCTTCATCCTGGGCATCTACACCGACGACCTGGAGGTTATCCGCTCCGGCGCCCATATTATGCTGTTTATGATGCCCTTTAACTTTATATTCGTGCCGGTGGAGGTGTTTGCCGGTACGATGCGTGGCGTGGGCAGCTCGCTGACTCCTACGCTGATCACAGGCTCCTGCGTGTGCCTGTTCCGGGTGCTGTGGGTCACGGTGCTGGTCAAGCGCATCCACACCATCGAGATGCTTGCCATCGCCTACCCCATCAGCTGGGCGCTGGCGGCGCTGGTGTTCTTCCTGGTGTATTTCCGGGGCAGCTGGATGAAAAAGCGCATCGAGGCCTGCGGCATGGCGCCGGAAGCTTGATTGTATTCTAACCCGTCATCCTGAGCAAGGCGAAGCCGCGCCGAAGGATCCGCATTCCCAAGGAGAACGGATTCTTCGACTCCGCATCTAACGATGCTCCGCTCAGAATGACAAGTACATTGCATTACAAAGCAGACCCGGCGGGGAATGTTCCCTGCCGGGTCTTTCTATCTTACTTAAAAAGTTCGTTGATATGTTCCAGAGTTTCCTTCACCAGCTGGTTACCGCCCTCGTGACCCACCATACCGCTGGAAACAAAGGCGCTGTAGTGACCGCCCTTTTCTGCCTTCTCGGTAGGCAGGTAACCCTCGGCGCCGTTAGCCAGCTGCACCAGGAAGGTCTGCTCTGCCGGGGACCAGGCCTTGATCTGGTTGCCGTAGTCCAAAAACAGCTCAAAGGGGTTGGAGGCAAAGGCGATATTGCCCAGCCGGACGATATGCACCTCGCTGTCCAGAATGGGCATCTTCTGCTGCAGGTCATGCCGCTGCAGGATGCCGATA
>JAZPXW010000127.1:0-10946 GCA_045543895.1 Faecousia sp. | reverse complement strand
CATTTTGGAGGCGGCGGTGCGGAAGGCTGCCAGGATCTCGTTGTACTGATAGCTGGGATCGGGGTTCAGCTTGGGGAACCATACCACCTCTTCGGAATAGACGCATTCGCCGTCGATAACAGCGGAGACCTTGCGGTCGGACCCGCCGGCGTCAAAGCCGATGCGGCAGCCGTCCAGATGTCCGCCCATGGGTACGGGCTTTTCGTTGGCTTCGGGGCAGCGCTCCAGGGGCAGTGCCACCACAGTGAGAGGACGCTCGTAAAGCTGCGCGAAAAAGGTGCAGTCAAAGCTGCGCTTGCCGTCGGGACTGTAGTCAGCCTGCAGGCGGCGTGCCAGAGCCGGACAGCCGCAAATGCTGATCTCATAGCCACCCACCGACCACAGCAGAAATTTCACATAGCGTTCGATATAGCGGTAGTCCGCCTCCGCCATGCTTTCCGAGCCGTAAATAAAGGTGCGATGCACGGAAACACGATCACCGTTTCGCCGCACGGCAATGGCAACGGGCTGCGTGGCGTTTTTCAGGTACGCCTCACGCCAAATGCCAAAGGGGATAAACTCCGGGTCCAGTCTGGGGGTGTGACCCATTTCGTATGTAATACCCAAATACTCCATAGTAAAGCCTCCGACAGTTGATATGAAAATTATAAACTGTAGGCGCAGGCTTGTCACGCACAGAGTTTGAATTGCTAAAAACGCAGTAGGAAAAGACAAATTCCGGTTTATCATACTAACCTCCCCTGCAGGGGAGCTATTAGAGCGATAAATCAGAACTTGCGCCTATTCGTCCTGCAGGCCTTGGACCTCCAGAAGCTCCAGCACCTGCTGACCACGGACGGTCAACGCCATGCTGCCGTGGAGAGGATAGGCGGAATAGGCACTGTAATCAAAGCCCTGAAGCTTTTGCCGGTAGTCGATGTCGATGAGCGCCTTCTTTTCCAGACAAACCAGAACGGCAGCATTTTTTTCCGCATCTCCGCTTTCCAGATATACGGGGCGCTCGTCAGATGCCTTTCGTGCCACAGGCAGGAAGGGATACTGGGCAAAGATCTGTAAAAAAGCGAGTTCGGCACCGGTAAGCTCCAGCGCACCGCCACAGCCGCTGCAGCCGCCGCAATTGCTGCAGCCCGTACAGTTATCACAATGTGCCATAAGCATACCTGCCTTTCGAATTCCGGTTTATCGCACCATCGGTGAGAGAAACCGGAATTTATTATATCAGCCCCTGTGGGGGCTTGTCAAGCAAGGGGAAAGGGTGTACAATATAAGAAAAAGGAGTGATGAACATGGCCGTTTTACACATTAATGAAGAAAACTTTGAGCAGCTGGTGCTGCAGTCCCCCAAGCCCGTGCTGCTGGACTTCTGGGCTACCTGGTGCGGCCCTTGCCGTATGGTGGCGCCCATTGTGGAGGAGATCTCTGCGGAACGGGAGGATATTGCCGTGGGCAAGGTGGATGTGGATGAAAACGCCGCTTTGGCCGCCCGTTTCGGCATCGTCAGTATCCCCACGCTCATCCTGATGCGTGACGGCAAGGTGGCTGCTACAGCGGTGGGCTACCGTCCCAAGGCGGACATTTTGAAAATACTGGAATAAGCGGACAGCCCTCCCATATACTATAGTATGGTTATGGGAGGGATCTTTATGCGCACAAACTGGAAGAAACTGCTGTTGTTTATTGCCATTCCCCTTGGTGTGGGCGGCTTGGCGGCGCTGCTGTCCGGAGGGATGGGACAGACCTACGGGGATTATTTGAAGCCGCCGCTGTCACCGCCGGGCTGGGTGTTTGGGGTGGTGTGGCCTATCCTCTACGCCCTCATGGGTTACGCCAGCTTCCTTGTTGCCCAGTCCGAGGGAAGCAAGACACGCCCTTTCGTTCTCTACGGCGCACAGCTGCTGGTGAATTTTCTCTGGCCCATCTTTTTCTTCCGGTTTGAGCAGATCGGCGTTGCGCTGGCGCTGCTGGCGGTGCTGTGGGTGCTGGTGCTGCTGACCATCCGGGAATTTTCAGAGCTTTCGGATAAGGCAGGGGACTTGCTCATACCCTATATTCTGTGGTTAAGCTTTGCGCTTTACCTGAATTTTGGCATTTATGTATTGAACTGAGCAGAAACTTGTGCTATACTGAAGAAAACCATTTAAGGAGGTTATTACCATGGCAAATAAATACGAAGGCACACAGACCTACAAGAACCTGGAGGCCGCCTTTGCCGGCGAATCCATGGCTCGCAACAAGTACACCTATTTTGCTTCCAAGGCGAAGAAGGAGGGCTTTGAGCAGATCGCGGCTCTGTTCCTGAAGACCGCCGACAACGAGAAGGAGCATGCCAAGCTGTGGTTCAAGGAGCTGGACGGCATCGGCGACACTGCCGAGAACCTGCTCCACGCCGCCGAGGGCGAGAACTACGAGTGGACCGATATGTATGACGGCTTCGCCAAGACCGCTGATGAGGAGGGCTTCCCCGAGCTGGCTGCCAAGTTCCGTCTGGTGGCCGCCATCGAGAAGAGCCACGAGGAGCGCTACCGCAAGCTGCTGGAGAATGTGGAGACTGCCAAGGTCTTTGAAAAGTCCGAGGTCAAGGTCTGGGAATGCCGCAACTGCGGTCATCTGGTAGTTGGCACCAAGGCACCCGAGCTGTGCCCCACCTGCGCCCATCCCCAGAGCTTCTTCGAAGTCCACGCAGAGAACTATTGATCGCTGTACAAAAAGCATCCGGAAGGCACATAGCCTTCCGGATGTCTTTTTTTATAATTCCGATTTATCTAACAACCTCCCCTTTAGGGGAGGTGTCGCCGAAGGCGACGGAGGGGTTGTAGAATAGGGTTTAACCCCTCAGTCAGCTTCGCTGACAGCTCCCCTAAAGGGGAGCTATTGGAGCGATAAATCGGAATTTACCAATTATGCAAGTGTGATCTCTGCCACGGCAACGGCGGCCTTGGGCAGTGTGATGCAGCTGCCGTTGACGGGCCATTCCTGCACATCAAAGACCTCCGGGTTGCTGGGAGTGATCTCTGTGAGAATGTCTTCTGTCACACCATACAGCTTCACGCCGGCAATAGGTACATCCACATCCAGACGGATCTCCTTGGCTGCGTACAGATCGGTGTTCACCAGATGGAGAAATACCTTGTTGCCCGTACGGGAAGCCACGCAGTCCACGCCGGGGATGCTCACATCGATGGCCTGCTCACCCTGATACTTGTGGAACAGATACATCACCGTGGCCACGGGCTGGAAGTAGGCAATCATTTTATCCTTGCGTCCGGCCAGCAGAATGGCGTTCACCTGCCACACATTGCCGAAGAAATCTGCCATGGTGGCGATGTCGATGATGTCGCTGTTGCGATGGATCACATTGAGGCACCGGGCGTAGCTGACACCTGCGCCCCATGTGGACAGCACCTCGCAGCGGTTGCGGCCGGGCAGATTATAATGGCCCTCGGTCATGGCCAGATGCTTGCCGCCGCAATCGGCACGCATTTGGGCGATGTGCGCCTCCAGCGACTTGTATGCATTCATCAGATGCAGCCATGTCTTGTCCGGATCGTCCCGGTAGGCAGTGCCGTAAAGGGGAGAATCGGGAAGCCCCGAGCCGAAGTGATGGTGGAATGCGATCAGATCGATGCCGTCCACGGCTGCGATCTTCCGGGTCCAGCTATCGTCGGGGCGCATTTTCTGACCCAGATCGCCCCAGCCGATGAGCTTCAGATCAGGGTCCTCCCGACGCATGGCATCGGAAAACCGCTTGGCCAGCTCCGCGTTGTAGTCGCTGGTGTGACCGCGCTTTGTGTAGGAGGTCTCATTGCCCAGCTGCCACCAGCGGATGTTGTATGGCTCGGTTACACCGTGGGCAAGGCGCTCTGGATTGTCAGCATGGTTACAGTAGGCCACCCATTGTGCAGCCTCTTCGGCAGTGCCAAGCCGGTCACCGCCGCAGCTGGGGTATGCCCAGTCCATACGGCCGTCAGACTCGAAATTCACCACAAACAAAGGCTCGGCATTTACCTGTCGGCAGAAGTCCATGACCTCCGCGGTGCCCATCTGGTTGTGGTACAGCGCTTCCCAGTCCTGATTGAGCATCTGCACCCGTTTCTCACGGGGACCGACGCCCTCACGCCAGTGGTAGTAAGAGGCAAAGCAGCCGCCAAAACGAACCATTCCGGGATTCAGCTGACGTACCTTCTGAATGAGCACCGGCTTCCAGCAGTTGTTCCAGAAATCCCAGCCTGCGTCCATAGACGCGTCCTGCGCGCCCAAGGGCTCCATGAACTGCATGTACAGATAGGGGGAGATGGTATGCTTGGGGGTAGTTTTGATGGTAGCGTTGATCATGGGAAACCTCCTAAAAGTGTGGTAAATTTAAATTTATCGGTCCGATGAATGCCAAATGCCAAATTAAGGTGTGCGCAAGCGCACGAATTGAAATTATTTCCGAAGGAAATACCACAATTCGGAATTCGGAATTTGGAATTCGGAATTCGAGCGTCAGCGCGTTAAATAGAAATTTAGAGAGTGACACCATTTTTGAATATAGCGATCTGCCGGTCGCCCAGCAGTTCGCTCCTGGTCTGCTGGCCGGATGCTGCCGACAGTACATATTCCAGCAGCTCTTTCGTCATGAATTCCATGGTGCTGCCGGTGAGCAGACGTCCTGCATCAAAATCGATCCAGCCCGGCTTCCTGCGTGTCAGCTCAGAGTTGGTGGCGATCTTTACCGTGGGCACACAGGTGCCGAAGGGCGTGCCCCGTCCGGTGGTGAACAGCACCATATGACAGCCGGCGGCGGCCAGCGCGGTGGAGGCTACCAGATCGTTGCCGGGGGTGGAAAGCAGAGTCACGCCGCCACTTTGCACCTGACCGCCGTAGGGCAGACAATCGGTGATGGGGGCAAGGCCGCTTTTCTGGGTGCAGCCAAGGCTCTTTTCCTCCAGGGTGGTAATACCGCCTGCCCGGTTGCCGGGGGAGGGATTCTCGCAGATGGGCAGGTTTTTGGAAAGGTAATAATCCTTGAATTCGTTGATGGCGGCAAGGGCTTTGTCAAAGACCAGAGCAGAAATACAGCGGTTCAGAAGCGCGGTCTCCGCACCGAACATCTCCGGCACCTCGCCCATGACGATGCTGCCGCCAAAGCCGCAAACGGCCTCGGAAAGCCTGCCCACCAGGGGGTTGGCGGTGATGCCGGAGAAGGCATCGCTGCCGCCGCACTTTACACCGATGATCAGCTTGTCCGCGGAAATCTCCGTACGCGCGGTCTCGGCGCTGTCCATCAGCTGACGCAGAAGGGTCAAGCCTTGCTCCAGCTCGTCCGCTTCTTCCTGACAGATCATGCTTTTCACATTGGGATGGCTGACCAGCGGCAAAAGCTCTGCCAGCTGATTGTTCTCGCACCCCAGACCCAGCAGCAGAACGCCGGCGGCGTTGGGATGGCTTGCCAGATCTGCCAAAAGCTGACGGGTGGCGGCATGGTCTTCCCCCAGCTGGGAGCAGCCGTAGGGGTGCGTCAAAGCCACCACGGCATCGATATACCTGGGCTTTTCGGCATTGGCGAGGTCAGCCAGCTTCTGGGCGGTGCCGCTCACACAGCCCACGGTGGGAATGATCCAAATCTCATTGCGGATGCCAACCTTGCCGTCCTTGCGCACATAGCCACGGAAGGTGGGCGCTTTTGCGCCCGTCTGCGCGATGCTGCCGGGGGCATAGGTAAAGACCTCTGTGCCGGTGAGGGCAGAGCGCATATTGTGGCTGTGAACGTGGTCACCCGGATTGATCTTTTGGGTGGCGATGCCGATGGGACAGCCGTACTTGATAACCGCTTCTTCCATTTCTATGGGGCGAAGGGCGACCTTGTGACCTGTGGGAATGGCCTGACCGGTAACCACCGGCCGGCTGTTTACGCACAGCGGTGTCTGTGGCGGCAGGTCACGGACGGCAACTGCCACGCTGTCTTCGGGGTGGATGCAGATCACACTGCGAAAGGAACGCACGCAGGCGGCAGGACCGACCGAGCGCAGCTGCTCCAGCCAGTAACGGGCGGCGGACAGAAATTCTGTGTCCTTCAGCTCTTCAAGACCGAAGGCAGGCTCGTCCACCAGCGCGTCCAAAAGCCGGGAACGGTCGGCGTGCTTGAAAAATTCCAGAATCGCCCCGTCATCATTGCGCTGTGTTTTGCAGTACAGCTCCGCCAGCGCCGCAAAGGCCAGGGCGACGCGATGGGGTACGGCTTGGGAATCACGCACGGTGGGCATCAGACGGGCAACGAATTTTGACCAGCTGTTCAGGCTGATGGCCTCCCAGCGGTGGTGGAGGAAGGGGTTGCGGAAGCGGAGCTTTACAGCCTCTGCAAAGCCCTCCAGCTCCCCACGGGGCAGGCTGCGGAAGGCAGGCAGGATCTCTTCGCTGTAAAGTCCATCCAAAAAGGGCGCAAGATCGGGGTCGGACATCACTTCGTCCACACATTCCTTGCCGGAAAGCAGCGCAATGGGGGTCAGAGCCGTGTGGGCGCCGTTGAGCAGGCGCACCTTGCGCTCTTTGTAGGCTGTCACATCGGCGGCAAACAGTACGCCGCTGTTTGCTCTGTCCACAGGGAATTCTCTGCGGACGTCCCCCATTTCCTGAATGACCCACAGATAAAATGGCTCGCACACGGTCAGAAGCTGATCCTCCCAGCCCAGCCTCTCGTGGAAGGGTGTGGGGTCAGCCGGATAGCCGGACACGATGCGATCCACCAGCGTGTCACAGAAAAAGCAGGCTTTCTCAACCCAACGGGTAAAACCGTCGTCCAAGCCCCAAAGAGCGGCGTAACGCAGCACGCAGGCCTTCAGCGCTTCGCCGTTGTGGTCGATGAGCTCGCAGGGAAGCAGATACAGACCCTTGCTTTCATCACCGGAGAAATGCACAAAGCGTCGGTGCAGCAGCTTGGTGACGCGGCCGGGGAAGGTGAAGGGAACAGCGTCCATGGAGTCAGTTTCGTCGAACCGAATGCCGGCCTCCGTGGTGTTGGAGAGGATAAAGCGCAGCTGCGGCGCAATGCACAAAGCGTCGTAGCGCTCCGGCTCCAAATTGGGGTTGATGGCGCAGCGCAAGGAGGTGACGGTGCGGTCTTCCTCCACGATGCCGTCTTCGTCCATGCCCCGAACAGCCACGGTGTAACGGCAGCTTTGGGCATCAAAGACCTCCAAGGGCTTGTCGCCACGGGGCTTAATGACGGCAATGCTGCCGCCAAAATCGCCGCTTTCGTTGCTGCGGTCGATGAGAAAATCCGCAAAGGCGCGCAGAAAGTTACCCTCGCCAAATTGCAGCACCCGTACAGGTAGGGTGGAAAAGCTCATAATGGACCTCCTGGTGGATAGTGTTCAAATTCCGATTTAACGCGCTAACCTCCCCTTTAGGGGAGGTGGGTTTGCGGAGCAAAGACGGAGGGGTTGTAGAAAGTAACCCCTCAGTCAGCTTCGCTGACAGCTCCCCTAAAGGGGAGCTATTGGTGCGATAAATTTGAATTTACAGGCCAGATAAATCGTAATCGGGCAGGTAGGCAGCGGTGGCGCGTACCATTTCCTTGAAAAGTTCCTTGGCTTCTGCCAAAGTGCAGGTCACCAGCGGATCGGCAGCGAACACATCGAAGATGGCGTGCAGATCACGGTTTGCGATGGCATCGCTCACGGCCTCCTGCTCCAGACAGATGCGGCCGATGAGGGGCATCAGCTGCGCAGGCACTTGCCCTGCCTGCACCGGCATAATGCTGCCGCCGGAGAATACGGCATTGGTCTCCACCACGGCACCCAGAGGCAGATTGGGGATCTGACCTGCGTTGGGGATGTTCACATTGGTCACCAGGGGCGGACAAAGACCCAGCAGGGCACGCATCTGGCCCACGCCCTCTTCGCCGGAATCCTTCAGAACGATGGGTGTTTCCCCGGCGCGGAGCATGCGGCTCTTCTCCAGCCTGGTTTGCAGGTCCTGCTTGCGCCATGCCACGGTGGTCAGACCGAAGCCCCAGCTCCGTACGGTTTCCGGATCGGAAAGATACCACTTGCCGGGGCAGAACTCCGCAAGATGGCGGTCACCGGCAGCCGCAATGGCACCGTAGCGCAGGAACAGGTCAAATTTCACCTTGTGGCTGCAGGCAAAGGAGTTGTTCATCCAGTTGGCATCCTTGCCCTTGAGGTAGCCGGTGGCGGCAAATTGCTTGGCAAACTCTTTGTATATCGGCAGCAGATCCAAATCCTGATACCGGGCGCTTGTGAGCCATGTGAAGTGGTTCACGCCGATCACATTGACCTTGATATCGCTGCGGCTGCGTGCGGTGATGCCGCAGATATCCTCCAGCGCGGAGCGCAGCACCTTTTGGGTGCCGAAGACCTCGTGGCAGCAGCCGAAGGCCTTGATTTCCGGGAACACCCGGTACAGCGTTTTTACGCCCAGGGTCATGGGATTGGTGTAGTTGATGACCCAGGCATCGGGGGCGTATTCGCGGATGGCAAGGCCGATTTCCTCAAACATAGGAATGGTGCGCATGGCACGCACGATGCCGCCGGGGCCGGAGGTGTCGCCAACGGACTGATAGATGCCGTATTTTTCAGGGGCGTGGACATCACTTTCCATCTCGTCGAAGGTGCCGGGGAGAATGGACACCACCACGAAATCCGCGCCAGTCAGCGCATCACCAATGGTGCGGCAGGCTTTGTATGTCCACTTGGCGGTTGCATCGGGATGTCGGGCGTAGAGCATACCGATGGCTTCGTTGTCCAGAGCGGCCTGATAATCGATATCATAGAGTGCCACCTCGCCGTTCATATCGGGGCAGCGGGCCAGATCGTTCATCAGTGTCCATGCCCAGCCGCGGCTGCCGCCGCCGATGTAGGCGATCTTTACATTTTGGGCAATTCCGTTTTCGATTTTCATATGGATTCCTCCTGCGTTTTCATGATCACGGGCCAAACCAGCTCCGGGTCGAAGCCGTGGCCGCCGGGGCCTACCAGATGGTGGCAATTATGGGGCTTGCCGGCATCGGCAAAGGCTTTTTGAACGGTTTCAAATGCTTTTCTGGAGCCGTCCAATGGGAAAATATTGTCGCTGGCCCCACTGTAGACCACCAATTTGCGTGGGGCGATCAGGGCGGCTACATCGCCCATCTCAAAATACTTGCGGATGCTGGGAATGTAGTTGCAGGGACAATGGTACATGGCCATAATGGAGGTTTCGTAGGTGCACAGAGCGCAGGAGACGACCGCTGTGCGAATGCGAGGCTCCAGCGCGGAAGCATAGATGGTGGCGGTGCCGCCGCCGGAGGTGCCCATGCACAACACATTGGCAGGGTCAATGTACTGCTGCAGATGTGCCTCGATCACATTGATCAGCTGCATGATGTCCCACACCCGTTCGCCAATGGCGGTACGCCCCCACATGAGGGCAGACAGAGCCGGGTAGGCGGAAAGGCAGATGGGAGAACCCTTGGCGGTTTGACCGGCAGCACCCATATAGCGTTGATCCATGGCGATGGCGCACATGCCGTGGCTGACCGCCTGCAAAGCAAAGCTGCGTGGGATGATGGCTTCGTCGGTGTCGCCCTCAAATTTCTTGCGTCCAAGAGAGAAATGCATGCCGGTGCTGTGCCCTTGCAGACAGATCATAACAGGGAGCGGTCCGGCTGCACCTGCCGGGATCAGCAGATGACAGGGGATCAGGTAGCCGGGCTCACTTTGAAATTCAAAGATCACTTCTGTGAAGCCATCGTGCTTTGTGGTTTCGCGGATGATAAAAAGGTCATCGCAGCGCGCTGAGGGCATACCCAGCAGCTGCGTAAGTGTCTCACGGGCAGCTGTGGGCCAGGTGGGATCGTTGCGGTAGGATAGGGAAGGGGCGCTCTCGGCGGTGCGAGCCATGGTAAGTTCGTGGGAAAGGTAGTGCATAAGCTTCCTTGCTCCTTTTGCTTGATACCAACATTATACAACAATATAATAAAAAAGAAAAATAATATATTGCTTATTTAAGGGGATGGTTGTAATATATTGATATAAAAGGAAGGAGCGACAGTATGTTTCAGGATCCAAACCGAGATCACGAGTTTAGCCGTAGTGAAGGCAGTATGGCCATGCCTGATATGCACCAGCATGACTATTATGAGCTGTATTATCTGGAGGCCGGAAGCCGGGAATATTTTGTGGAGGATACCATTTTCTCGGTGGAGGCCGGCGATTTTGTGCTGATCGCTCCGGGGAAGCTGCATCGTACCGGCGGTGAATACGGTATGCGTTCGCTGGTGTGTTTTTCCAAAAGCTTTCTGCTGCGTACCTTTACGCGGGATGCCACTGCCAAGCTGCTGCATGTATTTCAAAAGCTGAAAGTCACGCCTCCGCAGGAACGGCGAAATGTTTTTTCTATGTTATTAAATCAGGTGGAGCAGGCCAATGAGGAACTTGCCTTTGCACTTGCTTTGGCAAGGCTTTTGCAGGAGCTGGGTGATTGTGAGCAGGCCTGCGTTTCCAGAGATCCGGTCAGTACGATGGTGGCATATATCAATGCCAATTTTGCCAGCATTACCAATATCGAGCAGATCGCCCGTCAGTTCTACATATCCAAATACCACCTGTGCCGGGTGTTTAAGACGGCCATGAAGATGACCGTGGTGGAGTATTTGAACCGTGTGCGCATCCAGAATGCCTGCCGCTACCTGCGCTCCAGTAAAAAGGATGTGGCGGAGATCGCGCTGCTTTGCGGCTTTCACGATGCGGCCTATTTCAGCAACGTGTTCAAACGAGTCCTGGGAGTATCCCCCAGAGAATACAGAAGAAGTGGATAAATTCCGATTTATCGTTCCGATGAATGCCGAATGCCGTAATGCCGAAATGCCGAATTAAGGTGTGCGCTACGCGCACTTATTTGAATCATCGCCGTAGGCGATACCTCAATTCGGAATTCGGAATTTGGAATTCGGAATTCGAGCGTCA
>JAZPXW010000126.1:0-4053 GCA_045543895.1 Faecousia sp. | reverse complement strand
CTTATGGATGATGGTACGGGCGAAGGAAAGCAGCTGCCGCTGGCCTGCGGAGAAGTTATTGCCCCGCTCACGGACCACATCGTCAAGGCCGTTTTCCAATTTTCCGATAAAGGAATCGGCGTTTACATACTTACAGGCTTCCCAAACCTGCTGGTCGGTGACACCCTCCAGATTCAGCAAAATATTGCTGCGGATGGTGCCGGAGAACAGGAACACATCCTGGAGCATCTGACCGAAGTGGCGGCGCAGCGACGAGATCTTGATCTTCTTGATGTCGATGCCGTCGATGAGAATTTGACCCTTTTGGATGTCGTAATTGCGGCAGATAAGGCTCAGAATGGTGGTCTTGCCGGAGCCGGTGGAGCCAACGAAGGCGACCGTTTCCTTGGGATTGACATGGAAGGAGACATCCTGCAGCACCCATTCGCCGGGCTTATACGCAAACCAAACATTCTTAAATTCAATTTCGCCCTTGATCTCGGGGAGTTCAATGGCGTCTTCTTCGTCCACCACGCCGGGGATCATATCCAGCACGGTGAAGATCTTCTCGGCGGAGGCAAAGGACCGCTGGAGCATATCGAACTGCTCCGCCAGGGTCTGGATGGGGTTAAAGAACCGGGAAATGTAGCCGTAGAAGGCCACCACGGTGAAGCTGGTGATGGTCTGACCCAAAAACGCAGTATCCTGAATATAGCCCTTGGCGCCGAAGTAGAAAAGGCACATATTGGAGGTGACGAACAGCATGTACACCATGGGGCGGAAGATGCCGAACACATACATCCGGTTGAATTTCGCCTTTTTGAGCTTCTCGCTGCGGGTCACGAAATCCTCCATCTTCCGGTCTTCCCGGTTGAAGATCTGGGTGATCTTCATGCCGGAGAGGTTCTCGGAGAGGTAGGTATTGATGTCGGTGGTGGCGTTGCTCACCTGGCGGTGGACCTTACGGGAGAACCGGCGGAACACCACCGTAAACAGCACCACAAACGGCACGAAGCACAGCACCATTAAGGTGAGCACATAGTTGACCGCCAGCATCACCACCAGAATGCCGATGATGACCATGGAGTTCTTCGCCAGGGTGACGATGATGTTGGTGAACATGAAGCTGATGGCGTTGGGGTCGTTGGTGACTCTGGTGACCAATTTACCCACGGGGATGTTGTTCAGCTGCTCGTGGCTCAGCTTCTCGGCGTGGGTGAACACATCCAGGCGGATCTGGGAGAGGATCTTCTGACCGGTCTTTTGCAGGATCATGGCCTGGAAGTAGGTGCAGATCAGCGATACGATCAGAATGCCCGCGTAGACAGCCACCACGGTAAAGAGGTAGGTAAGGCTAAAGCCGTCTTCCTTGATGGTGTCCTGGATGTGGGCCATCATCAGCGGGGCGATCAGGTCGTAGGCGATGGAAAAGAGCATGATGAAGAACACCGCTACGAAATTTTTCTTATAGGGCTTTGCGTAGCGCAGCAGACGGGTGATGATCTCCCGGTCGGACATATGCCGCTCCCGGTCGGTCATATCCTCTTTCTGGCGGCGGATGATGCAGTAGGCCACGATGGCAAGGGTGGCGAACACGCCGATGATGCCGCCGGCGATCAAAATAGGCAGGTATTCATGCATTACTGCTCGCCTCCTTCCTCTTCCAGACGCTGCAGCTCCACCATCTTGCGGTACTCTGCGTTGGTTTCGTACAGCTCCTGGTGGGTGCCGACTGCGGCAAGGCAGCCGTCGTCGATGAACAGGATCTTATCCATCTTCTCGATGGTGGAGATCCGGTGCGCGATCAAAATGGTGGTCTTGCCGGCGCGGGTCTGGCGCAGGTTCTGCAGGATGGTGGTCTCGGTCTTGGTGTCCACCGCGGATACGGAGTCATCCAGAATGAGGATGGGAGCATCCTTCATCAGCGCACGGGCGATGGAGATGCGCTGCTTCTGACCGCCGGAGACGGTGACGCCGCGCTCGCCCAGCACCGTGCCGTAGCCCTGCTGGAATTCCTTGATGTTGCTGTGCACATCCGCAAGACGGGCGGCGTTGGTCACGGCGGCGGTGGTGCTGCTTTGCACGCCGAAGGCGATGTTATTTTCGATGGTGTCGGAGAACAGGAAGTTATCCTGGGGCACATAGGCGCAGCCCTCCCGGAGATCCCGGATGGACACATCGTTTACATCGTGACCGTCGATAAACAGCGTGCCGTCCGGCACATTGTAGGTGCGCAGGATCAGGTCCACCAGGGTGGTCTTGCCGGAGCCGGTTTTGCCCACCAGACCCACATTTTCGCCTGCGCTGATCTTGAAGGAGATATCCTTGAGGCAATCGAATTCGCCGTCGGGGTAGCGGAAGGTGAGGTTGCGGAACTCGATGTCGCCGCGGATTTCGGGCAGGGGCTTGACATCGGCGCGGTCCTTTACATTGACCTCAGCGTCCAGCAGCTGGCCGATGCGCTCCAGCGATGCCTTGCCACGGGAGGTCATGTCGATTAGCTCGGAGACTGCCATGATGGGCCAGATCACCGCGTTGAAGTAGCCGATGAACTCCATCAGCTGACCGGCGGTGAACACGCCCTCGTGTACCAGATAGCCGCCGTAGCGCAGGATGATGCAGATGACGCACTCCACAAAGAGGGTCACCAGCACACGGAACAGCACGGAAGTCTTGGTGTGGTCGATGTTGGCTTCTTCATTTTCCACATTGAGCTTTTTGAAGTTCCACAGCTCTTTACCTTCTTTGACGAAGGCCTTGATCACGGCGATGCCGGAGAAGCTCTCCTGGGAGAAGTCCGAAAGCTTGGAAAATGCCGCCTGGCGGATGTCCCATTTCTTCATCAGCCGGCGTCCCACGATGGTGGCGGAGGCCAGCAGGAAGGCCATGGGGATCATGGAAAGCACGGTCAGCAGCGGGTTCATCTGCCACATATCAGTGATGGCCAGAATGCCCAGCATCACCGCGTCGAAGAACATCATCACGCCCCAGCCGAAGCATTCCTGCACCGTGTCCAGGTCGTTGGTAAAGAGGCTCATCAGATCGCCCACTTTGTTGACCTGGTAGTATTCCCGGCTCAGGTTCCGGGCACGGTCGAACATCCGGTTGCGCAGGTCCGCTTCCAGCCGCACAGCGCTGCCGAAGAAGCAGATGCGCCACAAAAAACGGCCAATGACCATGGCCAGGATCACGCCCAGCATGGGCATACAGATCTTATCCAGCACCAGGTCCATGGTGAACGGGATGGTGTCTGCCCCATCCTTGATATAGCCGTAGGACATGCCGTCGATGACCATGCGGTAGAGCTTGGGGATCTCCAGCTGGAGGAAGTCCACCATCACCAGAGACAGCAGGCCAAAGAGGAGCCACAGGGCGTATTTTAAGTAGTATCGGTTGATATGCTTGCCGAATATCAAAGCTACTCCCCCTTTTTTGCAATAGTTGCGCACATTATATCACAAAGCTGCAAAAAATGGAAGAGGGGGAATTGAGGGAATAAGTAATAAGGTAATAGGTAGGGGTCGTCGAGGGCAAGGAATTGTGGTATGCCTGCCCCCGGCAGGCATTATATTGGAAGATCCGCTGCGCTCTGCAACACGACCCCTACGGATTCTGGCGATGGTGCGGTAAAAGGCTTCCCCCTGGGGGGAAGCTGGCATTTGCGAGGTACGAGCAAATGACTGATGAGGGGATAACCCCTCCGGTCCTGCGAGGGGAGGCTGGTTCACCTCATCCGCCCCCTGCGGGGGCACCTTCCCCTCAAGGGGAAGGCGTTGGGGTGCGTGGGTTATTTGGGCAGGGTGAGGGTGATGGTGATGTGGGTGGGGGTCTCCTCGCGGGTGAAGGTGGCGGCGATGCCGGAATTTTGCAGGTCGGTGACCGCCCGGTGGATGCGCCGCAGGTGCTTTTGGAGGGAGGGAAAGGCTTCCCCCTGGGGGGAAGCTGTCACCGAAGGTGACTGATGAGGGGATAACCCCTCCGGTCCTGCGAGGGGAGGCTGGTTCACCTCATCCGCCCCCTGCGGGGGCACCTTCCCCTCAAGGGGAAGGCGTTGGGGTGCGTGGGTTATTTGGG
>JAZPXW010000125.1:0-26015 GCA_045543895.1 Faecousia sp. | reverse complement strand
CTCCGGTGCCGCCAAAGAATTCGCGGCAGGGCAGGCAGCCGGCCGCCTGGAGAGCAAGCGGGTGATGAAGAATGCGGCATACGCCCAGCTGTTTGAGCTGATCTTCAAGTTTGCCCTGGCTTATTCTGATGAACCCCGTGTGATCAGCTACCGGGATTCTGACGGAGAGACGGTGTACGAGGAGTTTAACCGGTACGATTTCCTGGTGAAGGATGCCAACGGAAAGTGGCAATGGAATGACCGCTTCCTGTTCAGCACCGACACCAGCGCACCGCTGGAAAACAACCGGGCGGCGATGTGGCAGGAAGCAAGAATGAACTTCCAGCAGGGCGCCTACGGCAATCCCCAGGACCCCAGAACGCAGATGCTGTTCTGGACGGTGATGGAGGAGCTGCACTATCCCCTGGCCGCCCAGGCCAAGAAGGCGCTGAAGGCCCGTATGGAGGATGCAAAGAATCAGCCTCCCGTACCCGGCGTCCCCGGCGCTCCCGGAGGCACTATGATGCCCGGAATGGGCACGATGTAACGAAATCACCCGGCAATGCCGGTGAAATTTGAAAAAAGGAGGAACCAGGCATGGCAGAGAAGAACGGCTATGTAGGCCGCATCAGCAACAGCGGCCCGCAGGTGGTGAAGGCGCCCAATCAGAGCGTCGCCCCCGATAAGGGCAAGGTTAAGACCGGCACCGATCTGCGTACCGGCAAGGGCGGTAAGTAATGCCCTGGTCAGCCAGGCTGACCGAATCCTCGCAGGGGAACGCGGAAAAATCCCAAGCGCCTGGGAATACTGGGCAACCAATAATATTTACGCAGGGGAACGCGGAAAAATCCCGAATCTCAAGGAGGAAATATGGAGAAATTCACAGAAAAGCAGGTTTATGAAGCTATGGGCCTGGAGGCTCCCGCACAGGAAGATCTTCAGCCCCAGGCAGAGGTAGGCGCAAACGGGCAGGAGATCGCCGATCCTGCAGCTGCCGTGGCTACAGAACCCGCTGCCGATAGTGGCGCAGAAACGCCCACAGAACCCCAAACCCAGGATACCGATCCCGCAGAACCGGTGGAGCAGACTCCCCAGCAGCGTCGCGAGAACGCTGCTCGCAGGCGGCAGCAGGAGATGCAGATGGCCATTGACCAGGCGGTGCAGAAGGCAACCGCAGAGGCAGAGGCAAAGCACAACGCTGAGTTAGAGAAAATCTTCGCTGCGGCAGGCCTTACTGATGCTGCCACCGGAAAACCCATTACCACGGCGGAGCAGTTTAACGCCTGGCAGCAGAGCTTCGCCCAGCAGCAGCTGGAGCGGGATCTGAAAAACGGCAAGCTGACGCCCGATGTCCTGAACCAGGCCATCAGCCAGCATCCCACGGTGCAGGCTGCCCAGCAGTTGGTTAGGCAGAATCAGCAGCAGGTGCAGCAGGCAAAGGAGGAAAAGGCCCGCCAGGCAATTGAGGCGGAGATCGCTATCATTGCCAAGAGCGATCCCACCATCAAGAGCGCCCAGGATGTTTTTAACGGCCCCAACGGCGCTGCCATCTATGACAAGGTGATGAAGGGTTACTCCCTTTCTGACGCCTGGCACAGCGAGAACAGAGAGCGGATCCAGCAGCACAATCAGGAGGCTGCCCGGCTCCAGGCCCAGGCCAGTATGCGCAGCAAGGAGCATCTGCAGGCCACCGGCTCTGTTGGCGCTGGCGCCCCCACGGTGCCCCGGGAGGAGATGGCGATCTATCGGATGATGAATCCCGGTATGACCGACGAGCAGATCCAAAGACATTACGCAAAATTCAAGGCTAACAAATAAGGAGGAACTATGTTCAAGATTCATGTTGACCATAAGGGTAACCGTGGCTGGGAATATCTCCCCGCAGCTGCGGGTACCTATGTAGCAGGCCAGGCGCTGACCGTGGCCTCCGGTAAGCTGGCAGCCATCTCCGCAGCGAGAGCTACCAGCCCCGAATATATCTGTATGATGGACGGCACCGTCACTGCCGACACGCTGATCCCCGTGATCCGGGTAGATAAGGACATCGAGCTGGAGACCAGCCTGAGTGCCGCTGCCACCGCCATGGTGATGGGCACCAAGCTGGAGATCAGCAAGGGCGGCCTGCAGGTGGATGCTGCCGCCGAGGGCTCCTTCGAGGTGAAGGAGTACGCAGGTACCGCCGCAGGCGCAGCCGTCATCGGCCGCTTCCTGTAAGCGAGAACGGAAAGAGAGGTAAGACAATATGGGTGGTATTATTTTTTCTGAAAATTCTGCCAAGAACAATGCGGTGTTCGGCAAGTGCCAGGCACCCATCCAGCTGTTCCTGGAGCAGCGTGGTGAGGCTTTTCAGCAGCTGAGCCTGCTGCCCTATCTATTCAAGATGGGCAAGAGCGAGAATTTTGCTGATCTGCTCACCACTATGACCGCTATGAACGGCTTTAAGCCCGTAGGCGAGAACGGCGCCTATCCCAAGGACGAGATGGAGCAGGGCTATGAGAAGCTGCTGCAGTACGAAACCTGGAAGGATCAGTTCTCCATTTCCCAGGAGATGATGGAGGATAACAAGCTGATGGATCTGAGTCAGCGCCCCGAGAGGTTCATCTCCGCCTACTACCGCACCCGTGAGCGCTTCGGTGCCAGCCTGTACGGCGCTGCCATTATGGGCAGCACCCACAGCACCTTTGAAGGTAAGAAGTGGGATGTGACCGGTGCCGACGGCCTGGCTGTGTTCCACACTGCCCACAAGAACAAGGTCAAGGGCGGCACCCAGTGCAACAAGTTCAAGGATGCTTTCAGCACCGATGCACTGAGCGCAGCAGAGTCTGCTATGCACCTGTTCAAGGGTGACAACGGCGAGGTGCTCAGCGTTTCTCCCAATACCATCGTGATCGGTGAGGATCCCGCTCTGAAGAAGGAAGTGTTCGGCGTCATCGGCGCGGATAAGGATCCCGCTACCGCCAACAATGCCTTCAACTACCATTTTGGCCGCTGGACCGTGATCGTGAACCCCTACCTCAACGAGTTCATTACCGGTACCGACCATCCCTGGATCCTGATGGACAGCCGCTTCAACGATATGTATGGCGGCGCGGTGTGGAACGATCGTGTGCCCCTGACCATCAAGAGCTACATCGAAAACGGTAACGATGCCAACGTGTGGAACGGCCGCGCCCGCTTCAACGCAGTGTTTAACGACTGGCGCTTCGCCTGCCTGGGCGGCGTCTCCTCCGGTACGGCTCTGTAAGGAACCACAACAAAATAAAACGGCGTGGGCCACTGCGCCCATGCCGTTTTCACTTAAGAGAAGAAGGGAGGAGCCTATGGCAACACTCAAGGAAATTATTCAACGGGTGGAGCAGGAAAAACACGACGGCTATTCCAGCGACGTCAAGGCAAAATGGCTGACGGAGCTGGAAGGCAAGATCGCTCTGGACTGTTTTCTGATGTCCCCCAAGGAGGCCCAGGCTGTGCGCCACAGCTGGCCGAAGGATCAGGACAAGGTGCTGCTGGTCCGTTTCCCAAATGAAGAGATCTATGCGCTGTATCTGGAGGCGATGATCGATTTCCACAACGGAGAACCGGACCGGTACCAGAACACCATGGATCGGTTCAACCAGGCATTTCTGGGCTTCAAGCAGTGGCTGCGGATGACCTTTGACGATAATCCCCAGGGGTATTTGGAAATGTTCCGGGAGGAGGATGCTGAATGATCGAATTTGCTGTATCGGTGCAGGGACAACACATCACCTGCGAGAAGGTCAGAGGCGAGCTGGTCAGCGGACTCCGGGGCGTGAAGGTCAGCTTTACCTGGGGCGGAGAATGGCAGCAGCTTCGGCGCATTGCGGTGTTCCGTGCCGGAAGCATGAGCCGGAATGTGATGGACCTGGAAAACGAATGCGAGATCCCCTGGGAGGTGCTGGTGGAGCCGGGTCCGATGCTGATGATCGGCATACAGGGTACCGACGAGACCGGCACCGTGGTGACACCTACTCTGGAAGCGGAGATGGGCGAGATCCAGCAGGGCGCCAATCCTTCCAAGGATCCCACCGCAGATCCTACGCTGCCTATCTGGAAATGGGCGCAGAAGCTGATCGAGAAGACGGTGGAGAACATCTCGCAGCTGCTCAAGGGCGGCAAGGCAGAGATCGACCAGGTGGTGGCGGAGGGCAGAGATGAGATCGATGCCCTTGCAGACCAAATGCAGGGTATGATCGACGATGGAAAGTTCGTGGTGCAGCCTGCAGAGGACGGGCAGGCAAGAACCGCTATCCAAAACCATCTGAATGATAAGAACAATCCTCACGGAGTGAAGCCCGGTCAGATCGGCGCTATGGCTACCGCCGGCGGTAAGTTTACCGGACAGGTGACCATGAATGGTGTACGGCTGACCAAGGATGTGGACTATGGCACCGAACCTCCGGACACGATGAACGAGGGGCAGGTGTTCCTGGTGGAGCTGCCGGTGGATGATTATATCCTGGAGGAAGGTATCAAGGACGGCTGGTATTACCGCAAGTGGGCCAATGGCCATGCGGAGTGCTGGAGAACTGTGACGGCTACGGTGGGCAAGGGGGAATGGAAGGACAGCGGTATGATGTCATTCCTGGGCTACGGCCTGTTCTGGACGAGGGACAGGCAGATCGAACTGGAATACCCATTTCTGTTTACAGAGCATCCTGTGGAGAATGCCAATATGTCCAACGGCACGGTGTGGTTCCCTATTGAGATGATCCGAACTACCTCCTTGCAGAAGGACAGGACGGACTCTTACCGGCTTTGCACCTATAAGCAGCCGGACCAGGATATGCAGATTGCCATCTCCATCCGCGCCGTTGGCAAATGGAAGTAAGGCGGTGGGGATTTGGCTAGGTTAAGCAATCTCACCTGTTTTCAGAACGGCGAGGTGTTCGAGCAAAAAAACCTGGGTGTGCTAAATGCAGTTTCCTACTGCCTCCGCTACCAGCTGGACATAGAGCAGGAATCCGGTAGCAAACTGGCATTCCAAATCGGCGGACAAAAGGATTATGCATCTCTTTACCTGATAGACGATATAGGTAACGGAATGATCAGCAAAAACGGTGAGCTGTTCCGCTGTGCTATTTCGGAAGATGAAAACGCCTATGTGGCTGCCAGCAATACTCCGGTTGGATGTCCGCTTATTATTGAGAAGCATCCGCAAAATTCAGATGGATATATAGTCAAGTGTGATGCGGTTGAACACCATTTATACGAGGGCGAAACCTACTATCTGTGGCTATTCCATAAGTTCGATGCCTATTCTCCCAGCTATTGCTCTAATAGACTTGGATGGGTGGATGGGCTGGACATATCGCTGACACTGAGCGGTGTGGCGGCTACCTATACGGTGACCTATGACGCAAACGGCGGCAGCGGCGAACCGGAGGCGCAGAGCAAGTACCACGGAGGAGACCTGGTGCTTTCCGGTACGGTACCTACCAGGAAGGGACACAGCTTCCAGGGCTGGGCGACATCGGCAAACGGTGAGGCTGCATACCAGCCGGGAGATACCTATGCCACAGACGCGGCAGTGACCTTGTACGCGGTGTGGAAGGTGAACCAATACACGGACACCTTCGACCCCAACGGCGGCACCGGTGGCGGCAGCTTCACCGGTGATTATGAATCCAGCTATATTGCCCCCAGTGCCAAAAGAGCCGGTTATCTGATAAGCGGTTGGTGGTCTGCAAAGACCGGCGGCAACAAGGTGGCAAATCCGGGACAGACCATTATCCACAATGCCAGCAACGATACGGCATATGCACAATGGAAAATACGGACATACACCATAAGCTGTGACCCTAACGGGGGTATCTTCCGGGGCAGCGAACAAGTGGAGCAGCTGACGACCAAACTTGGTTCCGACAGCATTGCTTCTGTCGGTCCGGCTGAGAAGGGAATCACCACCGAAGAATGGACGGTGATCCTGGATGCAAACGGCGGCAGCTGCCTGGAAGAGAAGGTCGTGTCCAGCGGTACCGTAGCGCACATCTTTACCGGCTGGTATGACCAGCAGGGGAACAGAGTGTATGACGAGAACGGCGACTGCGTAGAGGGGCAATTTTGGCAGGAAGGCAAGTGGATCTATGATAACGATCTGCAGATCAGCGCCTGGTATCGCAAGGAGCCGGTGGAGTTTGCTCCTGCGGAGCTGCCCAAGCCGGAGCGTGCCGGGTACCGATTTCGGGGTTGGGCTACGGATCCACAGGAACAGGAGGGAATCAGTGGCAGCTATTTGCCACAGAGCGAAGGTGTTACCCTATATGCTGTTTGGGAAGCGCTGGTGCTGGACGTGGCACGGACACAGGCTATGGTGTATGCAAGGGGAAGGTTCCGGCCTTACCGGGTGCTGATCGGTGGGAAACCGTATATGCTGCGCCTGGAGACCAGGACAATAAGCCTAACCGTGACGCACGACGGGGAGGGTAATGTAACTCTTCACGGGAAAATTTCCGTAACCCACGACGGAAACGGAAATGTGAAACTTTCCGGTGTTGTGGTAACTGCGTATGAAGATGGAAGTGTGACCATCAAAGGAGGTATTTAATGGACAAAATTCCAATGAAAACCCTGATCATTGAAGAAAATGGTATGGTCTTGCTGGTGACGGATCCGTTTGCTGTACGCTTTACACCTCAGAATCTGTCTGAGGCGGAGCGGGCTCAGGTAATTGCCAATCTTGGCCTTACAGGCCTTATTGGAAAAGACGGCATATCCGCAACCCATAGATGGGATGGAACTGTTTTGACGATTACTTCTGCAAGCGGAACCTCTTCTGTGGATCTGAGAGGTCCACAAGGAGAAGTCGGTCCTGCAGGTGAAGTGGGTCCCGCCGGCCCGCAAGGTCCCAAAGGCGACACCGGTGCCGCAGGTCCACAAGGTCCGGTCGGTGCCGATGGTGCGAAGGGCGAGAAGGGAGACAAAGGCGACAAGGGTGATACCGGTTCTGTCGGTCCTCAGGGTCTGCAGGGTGAAGTTGGCCCCGCCGGCCCGCAAGGCCCTCAGGGTCCTGCGGGTGAAACCGGTCCGGAGGGTCCGGAAGGTCCCACCGGACCCGTTGGTCCCCAGGGGCCTGCAGGTGCCGATGGCAAAACTCCTGTGCGTGGTACGGACTACTGGACGGAAGCAGACAAGCAGGCAATGGTGCAGGCTGTTATGGAAGCCCTTGGTTCTCCTGTGCTTGGATCTATTGAGGACGATAAGAACATTGTTTTGAGTGGCGATTTGCCGCCTAAAACATATTATCTTTGGTTTGAAAATGATGACGGTTCACGGACGGAACTTTGTTCGCTGAAAATTGCAGGCGAAGCGCAATACACCAACCTGATCCCCACAGCGGAAGCGTATGACAGCACCGATCCATATAACGGCACTGGTTATAAAAACGGTTGTTATCTGTCCGGTTCTGCTCCCTATGAAGGCACGGACACAGCAACTGTTTTGACTGGCTATATGCCGTATACTGTCCCAGCGACAGGACTTCCCGGGACAATCTATATCAGCGGTGCAGAAGTGCAGGCTATTAGTCATTGCCGCATTTATTTCTTCGGTGAATCAAAAACAATGACGGGCTCTGGCGTTCAGGGTACTGTGTTATCGACTTATTTTACAATTGAAACACTTTCCAATGGTGTTACAAAACTGACACCTATTGCTTCTGGTGACAATTCGAAGCTGCTTGCAGACAGCAAGGCAAACACAAGCGCAAAGTATTTCAGAATGTCCCTCGTCGGTACTGGTGAAAATCTAATAATCACAGTCAATGAGCCGATTGAGTAAGGGGGTGAGATTATGGCAAAGTATGAGGATTTTATACCCGAAAACATTGCTCCATTGAACGCAAAAAGAATCGGTGTGTATAACAGCGCAGGACGCAGGCTTGGCTATATTCCACTTGGCAATCTGCAAAAGACGGATAAGGGCGAAAAGCTGTATTCTTTTGGTGCGCTGTCCGATGTACATCTGGGATATGATACGGCACAGGCAGATTTTCAAAAAGCATTGACCTATTTGAATGAAGTGGAAGATGTGGCTTTTACTTGCGTGTGCGGTGACTTGACTTCTGGAGGTCACGATTATCAGCTTGCCGAGTATAAGACCTATGTGGACACCTATTCCCCCAATACGCCCGTTTATTCCATCACAGGAAATCACGATTGTTATGTCATTGAGGATGTGGCGAGTGTGATCGCACAGTATACCGGGAAACCGTTGTACTACACGGTGGAATATGGCAACGATGTGTTTATCATGTTTGGCGAAAGCGGGTACACGCAAGGGAATTTGTTTACCGTAGAATCTCTGCAATGGCTGTATGAAACCCTTGAATCAAACCGAAACAAAAGATGCTTTGTGTTCAACCATGTTCGTCCGCAGGACGGATGCGGTAACGCTTTTGGTATCTATGCAAATGATATCTGGGGCGGAAAAGATCAGAGCGTTTTTGAAAGCCTAATGCATCACTACAAGAACGCCCATCAATTCCACGGTCACAGCCATTTGAAGTTTTATCTGCAATACGGTTCGGATGTGGCGAACATCGACCACCTTTTCGGTGGCTGGTCGATTCACATTCCATCTCTGTCTGTACCGAGAGACGGTGACCCATCTGGCGCATCTTCCAGAAAAGAAGTCTATGCGGACAGCGAGGGCTATGTGGTGGATGTATACGAAAACGGCATCCATCTGCGTGGTCGTGACTTTGTAAAGGGAGAATTTCTACCCATTGCATCCTACTGGCTGGATACCACCTTGCAGATTATTCCGGCCGGTGCGTATACAGACCCCACGGGAACTATCAGAGTCGCATAATTAGGAGGAGAATCATGCGTATTAAGCACGCCTGGGATACAAG
This sequence comes from Faecousia sp., assembly GCA_045543895.1. Classification (GTDB taxonomy): domain Bacteria; phylum Bacillota; class Clostridia; order Oscillospirales; family Oscillospiraceae; genus Faecousia. The sequence goes on along the minus strand of JAZPXW010000125.1, from coordinate 17,164 downwards.
GTACAATCCGAACACGCCCGGACATATTCCGTTAATTAAAGTACCGACACTCGCAGTGCCGGAACACGCAAAATCTGCCTATGCTTCACTATATGCCGATTCTGAAAGTCCTTGCCTAATTGCATCCTACTGGCTGGATACTACATTACAGACCATCCCGGCTGGCACATACACGGACAGCACGGGAACAATCGTCACATAGGAGGTGGATCAATGAATCCATTATGGCTGCTTCTGATCGTGCCGGTGGCCATGCTGGCCGGTGCGTTCTGTATGGCACTGTGTGCGGCCAATAATCGTCGATAACAAAAAGCACCGCCCGGTTGGGTGGTGCTACACGAAAACAAGGAGGAACAATATGACCATTACACAAAAGCAGCATCTGCTGAATTACCTGGGCTATGACACCGGCGGCGTGGATGGCATCTGGGGCAAGCGCTCCCAGCAGGCGGAGAAGGAATTCCGCGCCGCCCGGAACTGCCCGGATGCTCCACTGGAAAATGCCTTGCGGGTGGCTGTTGCCGGGGAGGATGTGTGGGACACGGTGAAGTATTTTACCCCCGGCGAATTCGCCTGCAAATGCGGCTGCGGCTGCGATACCCCGGTAGATCCCCGGCTCCTGCGCCTGGCAGACAAGGTGCGAAGCCATTTCGGCGCACCATGCATCGTCTCCAGCGGCGTCCGGTGCCAGCAGCACAATGATTCGCTGCCTGGAAGCGTTCCCAATTCCCGGCACCTGCAGGGCAAGGCAATGGACTTCCGCATTGATGGCAGCTCCGCAACCAAGACGCTGGCCTATGTCCAGAGCCTGCCCGGTGTGCGCTACGCCTACGCCATCGACAAGAACTATGTCCACATGGATGTCAAGTAAGGGGTGAGTCCAATGGATTGGCCCACAATACTGGGTGTGGCGTCTGCCATTGTGCTGCTGTCAAATGCTGCAAAATCAATAGCAGGCATATGGCAGGCAGCCAAGGCACCAAACGCCAAACAGGATAGCCGGATCGATGATCTGGAAAAGTGGAAAACCGGTGAGTTTCAGGTCTGGAAGGAAGGCGTGGACCGCAAACTGCAAAATGACTATGAGCATTTGCAGAAGGTAGACGAGGCGAACCGAGTGACCGGCTTGGCGCTGATCGCCCTGCTGGATCACGGCATCGCCGGTAACAACATAGAGCAAATGAAAGAGGCCAAGCAGGAGTTGGCCCAGCATTTGACAAGTAAATGATTTAGGAGGAAATTTTATGGATTACAATGTACTTATCAACTACGCATCTACCCTTTTGTTTGTCATCGCCGCTCTGGTGTTCACCGTGAACATCATCGTGGAGATCTTCAAGAAGGCATTCCCCAAGCTGCCCACCACTATCCTCACGCTGATCCTGGCGGTAGTGATCACGATGGTGGCATTCTGGGCCTGGGCATCCTACATCAATTTGGCAATCGTTTGGTATTACATCGTTGCGGCGTTTATTCTCGGTTTGTTTGTTGCCTACGCTGCGATGTTCGGTTTTGACAAACTGAAGGAAGCCTTCGATAAGCTGAAGGAATACAAAAAGGTTTAATTAAAATGCGGGGTCGGGTGACCGGCTCCGCATTTCAAAATAAGGAGGGAGAAATATGCCATCTGCGATCCCTTCTTTGGACGATCAGTTTCCGGCACTAAGAGGAGACGAAAGCCCAAGGGAAATGTTTTCTAAAATCGTGAACTATCTGTTCGTGATGAAGGAATCGCTGGACTATACGCTGGCCAATCTGTCGGCAGACAACTGGAACACAGTTGCGTGGAATGAAATGACCGATGAGGCGCAGGCACCGGTGACAAAGCTGGCGCAGGAATTGAGCCGCCTTGCCACTGTGGTGGCGCAGCACAGCATTTCCGTGAACGATCTGTCGCGGGATATGGGTAGCACAAAGGACCGTGTGATGGATCTGGAGGGACGCACAAGTGACCTGGACTACTTGCTGGAAGAGATCGTAAAGCTGGGCGAGCGGCTTGAGAAGATCGAGGGCGTGATCCAGCTAGAGGAGGAGCCGGAAGCGGTGACCATCGGTAAGGAGAATGTGCCTCTGCGCCTTGTGGGTGAAGTGAGCATAAACGGAGTGCAATATGAGGAGGGACAAGTATGATCGAGCTTCCGAGCATGCGCTACGGCGGAAAGATCAAAAGCAGCACCCAGGTGAAGTTTGCGGGTCTTGACCATACGGCAGGCGCCAAGGAAGGCACCCTGTACGATATGGTGAATATGTGCGCAGACGATTACCCGGTGCTCAGTACCCGGAAAAAACGGGGAAATTACCAAGCGCTTGAGACTCCCGGGGGGATCGGCGCTTATGAAAAGCTTTACTGGGTAGACGGGGACAAATTCTTTTACGATGGGGTGGAGAAAGGAACTGTCAGCCCGGGGCAAAAGCGGTTCGTGCCCTTTGCCGGCAAGGTGATCATCCTGCCGGACAAGCTATACTATGACACCTACACCGGAGACTTTGGATCCCTGGAAGCGAAGTGGGCGGGAGAAAGCCTGGAGTTTAGAAACGGTGAGCGTTTTGGCGTGCCGGCGGAAACGAACTGCATCTACAGCGCCGGCGCAAACTGGGCAGCTCTGTTTGCGGTAGGTGACGGTGTGCAGATCAGCGGCTGCACCGTAAGACCGGAAAACAATATGAGCGCGGTCATCAAGGAGATCGACGGAGACTACCTGCGGATCGCCGAGCACAGATTTACCCTCTCCGGAGAGAACAAGGACGAGGCATACACCGAAACCGGGGAAATGAAGGTGGAGCGCACGATGCCGGACCTGGAATTTGCCTGCGTAAATGAAAACCGGATGTGGGGCTGTGCCGGTGATGTGATCTATGCCAGTATGCTGGGAGACCCCAAGAACTGGCAGGTGTATGACGGTGCAGCTGATAATGCGTGGTTTACGCCTACCGGCACCGCAGGCAGCTTTACCGGCTGCATCAGCTACCGTGGCTACCCGGTGTTCTTCAAGGAGCATCACATCTTCAAGGTGTACGGCAACATCCCAAGCAACTTCCAGGTGCTGTCCTCTGCCAGTATGGGCCTTGCTGCCGGCGCAGCGGACAGCCTGGCTATCGCAAACGAGACCCTTTACTACCTGAGCGAAAACGGACCTGCAGCCTATACCGGCGGTATCCCCCAGATCATCAGCCGGGTGTTCGGTGACCTGCGGTTCACCAAGGCGGTGGCTGGCAGCGACGGACTCAAGTATTACGCCAGTATGTGCGACAGCTCCGGCCGGTGGCGGCTGTATGTGTACGACACCCAGAGCGGCCTGTGGCACATTGAGGACGATTCTCAGGCGCTGAGCTTTGCCCGGTATGATGGGAAGCTCTATATGCTCCTTGCGGACGGGCAGATCGTGACCACCGAGGACACGGATCCTGCAAACAGCAGCGGTGAGGTGATCCCCTGGATGTGCGAATTCGGTGACTTCATCGAGGGAAGCCCCTACCAAAAGGGCGTGACCAAGCTGCTGCTGCGGATGGAGCTGGAGAAGGACGCCAGGGCAACGGTATGGATGCAGTACGACAGCGACGGCAAATGGATGAAGGTGGGGGATATTCGCAGCGAGGGTTACAAGCGCAGCTATTACCTGCCGGTACCGCCCAGACGGTGCGACCACTTCCGGCTGAAGCTGGAGGGCGTGGGCGGCGCCACCATTCATTCAATCACGAGAGAATATTATGTAGGCTCTGGAAAGCAGGGCAGAAAGGGGAAATACTAAATGGCCTATACATATGAGGACTTTATCAACGCTGCTACCAAAGCCGGGATGATGGAGCGGTTTGATGAGACAGACCTGCAGACCGCACAGAAAAGCCCGGAATACGGCTTGAGCCTGCTGAGCCTCATGGGCGATATGGACAACGCCCAGACCGAGGAGCAGCGGCTGCTTGCCGGTGAAGCTGCCAAGCAGCTGCGCACCAGCTACGGCACTATGAAGCAGGAGACTCCGGGCTTTGTGTACAGCAAGCAGGATCAGTACAATCAGCTGCTGGACAAGGTGACCAACCCGGAAAAATTCCAGTACGACCTGGAGAGCGACCCTGTGTACGGCGCGCTGAAGAAGGTGTATCTGGAGGGCGGCGAGAAGGCCACCCGGGATACTCTGGCAAGGGCCAGCACTGCCACCGGCGGGCAGCCCAATTCCTATGCCATCGCCGCAGCGCAGCAGGCCGGCGCGGAATATACCGCAGGCCTGGCCAAGGAGATCCCCGGCCTGTACGGTGATGCATTCAACAAGTTTCTCGCCCAGCAGAGCGCTGATCAGGCGGCACTTTCTCAGCTGCAGGGTGACCGGGAGGCAGAAAGAATTCAGCACCAGCAGATTTACCAGAACGCTCTGGGACTGTATCAGATGGGCTACGCCACCCCGGAGATCGCCAAGATCCTGGGCATCCCGGAGGGCAATGCCCAGGGCGGACAGTATACCGGCATCGTGCCGACGGGCGATCCCATTCCCGGCGGTCAGCAAGGAAAGACAGCGCTTCAGTTAGCTCTGGAGCGTGCTGCGTTACCCGGTATTTTGAATATGGGTTCCTACCAGGAGGGGAATTATAATACCTTGCTACAGGATATCCAGGGTGCAATACGAATGGGTGGCGACTACAACAATGCGATGTTGTATATCCAGACAATGGCTGAGAGAGGATATATCAACCAAGAACAGAAGGCACTCTTGGAGGAATACTGCAAACAGCAGTTGCAACCTAACAATACACCCACCGCAAATCCGAATAGGGGACATATTGCAGGATTATCGAAGCCGGCAATCAAGTAAAATGGGGGCAAGATATGGAGACATTTGAGGAGATCCGGAAGAGATTCGGTATGACCGGTCAGACCACCGGGACAACCGGTGGCACCGTTGAGAATAACACCGGAGCTGGTGAGAGCTTTGAGGATATTCGCAAGCGGTTTGGATTTACGGAGGAAAGAAAAAGCCCTGCTGCACCGCAGCAGGGCAAGGAATCCGGGTTTGAGGCGATTCGGCGGATGTTCGGTATGCAGAATCAAAGCCGCCAGATCGAAGCGATGGACAAGGTGGAGTCTTATCAGACGGACATCATTGACTTCAGCAAAAAAGTAGGTACTGCCTGGGAGGGGATGGACTACTACAACTACCAGGATACCATCCGGGATTATACCGGGCAGCGGGAGCAGCTGCTGCAGCGCACCAATGAGCTGATCGGCTACCTGAACGAGAATGCGGATCTGTACGAGAAGGAATCTCTGGACGGGATGCTGGAGTGGCTGGAGGGGAACAAAAGCTATCTGCAGAACGTGGGTGCCGGCCTTGACCAGCAGAAGGGCTTTTACGATTCCTTCATCAGCGAGAAGGACTATACTCTCTACGACACCTACAAGGACACCTCTGCGGAGGATCTGCGGGTCAAGGCCAAGACCGAGCAGGACTGGGAGACCCGGGACTGGATGGAAAAACGTGCGGCTGCGCTGGAGTACAAGGCACCCAGGGCGCTGGATGTGATCGATGGGGAGCTTGAGACGGTCAAAGAGCAGCTGAAACAGCAGGAGGAAAAGGATTTAGAAGCCCTAGAGAAATGGTCCTTATGGTTTAGCGCAGAGGGTGCTTCCTCACCGTATGCAAAGGCACCTGCCAACGGAGGTGTAAGTGAGGAAACACAAGCCATGCAGAAACGGCTGGCTGAGCTTGAGGCCGAGCGGCAGGCGGCGGTGAGCCAGGAACGGGCAGCCTCTGCACCCAAGCTGCCGGACACAGTGGCGGAGATCGATGCGGAGCTTGCGCGGATCAAGGAAGAAATCAATTTTTCTTTTGCCAATGACCTTAGACGTGCAGCCGATATGGGAGTTGCACTGGCATCAAAGAGCAAAAAAACAGAAGACCTGGAAGCCAAGCAAACGCAGCTTATGCAGAAAAGAGCGGCGATCCTGGCGGAGGATCTTCTGGAAAACAAATATGCCTATGTAATAGAAGCCCCTGATTTTGAGAAGAACAGCCAGTATGCCGGTATGAAAAACATACTCGCTGATTCAGACTACGGCTATATCAATGGGGATAAGCGTGCGGAGGACCTTTACGATTATACATTAAACAATCCCAGGCAGAAGCTCTTGGGTATGGATAGATCCTGGGTGACCCGGATGCGGGAGAATGAGAAGAAGATCTACAACTACCTGTACAATACGGCAGGAAGGGCCAAGGCAAATGAATTTCTTTCAGAATTAGAGCCTGTTTTGCTAAAACGGCAGAGAGAGGATGAGGAGCGGTTTGCCCGGTGGGATGCACAGGAGGATCCGTGGGGAACTTCGATCGCAACTGTATTGGCTGCGCCCTTGAAGCCTTTGGCCTTTGTGGGTCAGACCATTGATGGGTTGGATGGCACAATCGATCCTAACGCAGCATACAACCGTAATCTCTACACCAGCAAGGCGATCCGGGAGGAAGTGCCAAAGAACTGGGGACCGGTGGGCAGCTTTGCATATCAGACAGGTATGAGCATGGCAGACTTCCTCACAACCACGGCGGTGGCGGGCGGTAATCCTACTCTGGCTATGACCATCATGGGCAGCGGCGCCGCAGCGGACACCACCCTGGAGGCGCTGGACAGAGGCCTTAGCAGCAGCCAGGCCTACACCCTTGGTGTGATTGCCGGTGTTGCCGAGGCGCTGACAGAGAAATTCAGCCTGGATGCTCTGCTGGATAAGACAGCCCTTACCAAGAGTGCCTTGGGCTACTGGCTCAAGAACGCTCTTGCAGAAGGCTCGGAAGAAGTGGCCAGCAGCCTCATTAACACCTTTGCGGATGTGATGATCTCCAAGGATAAATCCCAATGGGCACAGAGCGTGCAGGCCTACAAGGATAAAGGGTACAGCGATAGCGAGGCGTTCTGGAAGGCTATGGGTGACCAGGCGGCAAGTCTGGGACTGGATGCCCTGGGCGGCTTTGCCAGCGGTAGCACCATTGCGCTGCCTGGTGTGGTGCTGAAGGGCGCAGGCCTTGTGAGCAATACCCAGAACCAGGGAACGACCCCGGCGGTGCAGCAGCCGGTGGAGCCGGGCACGGTGCAGACGCCTGCAGGTGTGACCAATGCTCCCCAGGTGGCGGTGCAGAATCCCGTTGCAGCGGAACATAACCCAGTCAAAGCGGAACAAACCACCGTAAAAACGGAACAGCAGGCCCAGACACCGTCCCAGAGCGGGGAAACAAGTGCGGTCATAAACAACCGTGAGGTGATGCAGCGGAAGCTCCAGGCGGCGGAGGAAGCCTACAAGACCGGTGTGATCAGCAAGAAGGAACTGCGGAAGGTTCGGCGGGAGGCGGAAGCCCTCAATATCACCAACACCATCCCCGAGACGGACCGGGTGGACATCGACCGGGCGCGTGCTGCATACGAGGCAGGCGAGATCGACGAGGACACCTACTACCAGATCGAGGACGCTTACCGGGAGCAGCAGGAGCAGCTGGGCACAGCCCCCGCTGTGGATGAGCAGATCCAATACAAGGAGAATAAGAATCAGGAGCTGAGTTTTGCTCAGCAGCAGCGGCTTGCAGAAAGCCAGAAGGAAGGAGCAAACTATGAATCAGAAGAATTTGAACCGACCCTTATCGGTAACGGCGGCCTCGTCGGCGGGTTCATCCGGAAGAGTGTTCCTGATGGAGGCAGCCAACGGGCTGCAGGTGCGGGTACCCGAGGAGAAGCTGGACAGTTTTCTGGAAGCGCAGCAGAACAGACAGCCAAAGCTAACCCCGGCAGAGCAGCGATTCAAAGAAGAAATCTTGCGCAGAATCTTCGGCTCGACAAAGTAAGCAGCGAGGAGCTGGTGCCAGGCAGAGGTACCGAAGGCAAAAAGAACACGATCCTCCCGGCGGAAACCTGGGACAACCAAATGCAGGAGGTTGCGCAGCGGGTGAAGCAGGAGACCGGAAAAGAGGTCGTGTATGTGTTGGGCGGTATCGAGGTCAAGACCAAGCACGGCACTAAAACCGTGAACGGTGTTTATGACGGCAATCAGATCATCATCCGGGCAGATCATATGCGCCTCAGCATTGATCAGATCGCTGATCACGAAACATATCACGCTCTGATCGATGCGAACGGTGGTCGCTATCGGATGATCACGAAACTGCGTGAGTATATCCTGGAACGGTATGATGCGGATAGCTTTAACAGAATTATGGACAAGTACATTGCAGGCCTAACCGGCATTGTAGATGTCACAGAGAATATGTCCCAAGAGGCTTGGGAAGATGCTCTGCTCCGGGTAATGGAGGAGATATTCGCGGATGCCTATGCGGGGATCAATGCCTTTGGCGCCCACGCAGAGCAGCTGCAGGAGATCGTGCGACCCTGGGTGGAGGAGAATATGCTCCAGCAGGCAAGGCAGCAGAGCAACGGCACCCGGCAGACCAATGGACCCAATACAGATACCCGGTATTCCTTCGCCGGAAGAAATGCGCGGACCGCTGATATGGAGGCTCTGGAAACGGCAAAGCAGATGGAAGTATCAGACATTGATGCTGATATGATCAGACGCGAAACAGGCTGGTTCAGAGGAAAGGACCGAAAGTGGCGGTTTGAAGTGGATGACAGCAGCACACGGGTTATAGACCAGACGAGTAACTATATTACCCTTGGAGAATTGCTGCAAGGAGCTGAGGTTCTAAGAGCGTATCCCAACATTGCGGATATTAGTGTAGTTTTCCAAAGCCTTGAGCCGGGAGTGAACGCATCGTATGACCCGCAGATGGACAGCATCAATGTTAGCTATCGACTTAAGGGCAAGCCGGAGGATATTCGAGCTGCAGTGCTACACGAAATTCAGCACGTGATCCAAAGACGGGAAGGTTTTTCTACCGGAACAAATGTAAAGGCTTGGGACAAGAAAATCAGGGCTGGCTTTGATTCCAGAAAAGCTTCTGACATACGTGAGGCTCAGGAAGCAGAAAACCGGCTGAAGAGGTTCCAGGAGGAAGATCCTGTGTTTTATGCAGAAATGATGGAGCTGGATGCGATGGCTCCGGATCTGCCCAGAGGCGCAATTAACTGGGATACACTGGAGCAGATCGAAGAAGATCCTCCAGAATGGAAGGCTTACGATGCCAGACGGGATGAACTGGATGAAATCTATGGGGATAAGATGTGGGATTTCGATAGTGCTTTGCACGATCTTCAGAGGGTTCGCAAGCGTCCTGCCCGGACAGCAGAGGAACTTTACTGGGACACTGCAGGTGAGATCGAAGCTAGAAACGTCGCCGGAAGAAGAAACCTTACTGCGGAACAGCGCAAAAAAACACCACCTATTTTAGGCGGTGAAGATACGGTGTTTGCTGATGGTATGGGAACAGCAAATTCTATTGCCGAAACAGATGATGGAAGAGCTGTTGTCGTGGTTGATAGTGATATTCTGTCGAGCCTGAACATAGGAACGTGGAGCAATGCGGTAAAGGAACAAGCAAAAACAGAGGCGCGGAAGGCTATGCTTGCATTTAGAAACGGTGTTCAGGTAAATGGTATTCATTACATAGTGAATCAAAAATCAAGAAGGGAATTTACTCGATCCCAATACACGGAAACAGCATACCGTAATTCTCCAGATGTATTCGCTGATAAGATGCGTGCAGCAGAAAACGTGGATGAAATTATTGTTGCCACAACTGCGTGGGCAAGAGACGGGGGATTAAAACATCCAAGAAAAGACAACTTTGTTGATTTTGCACATGGTACAGTTTTGATTCAGGCGGGAGCAAATAAATACAAAGCTGATACGGTTGTAGGAATTACCAAAGCCGGAGAATATGTCTTTTATGATATTGTGGATATGAATCCGACTATGTTTACCGTAAAAAAAGGACTCCCTACCAACACTGAGAGCAATGAATACTCCAGCGTCGTACAAGGAAGTCCTTTTGGGAGCATTATACATAGCGATAAGGATTCTGTCAAGGAAAATTTCTCCGGTGATGATGCTGACTATCGTTTCTCTGTGGATGATATGGACGAGGAGGAGATCGCGGAGCGGCAGGCGCAGGGTACCGACAAGATCGCACCTTCCCAGCAGGAGCTGGAGCGGGAACGGCAGGCCTGGCTTCAGAAGGAATACAACGACAAGCAGAAGAAACCGGAAAATAAGCCGGTGATCGCAAAGCAACGGCTGGTGAAAGGCCTCTTTGATACTTTCTCCATTCCAACCGAGTCCAGAGACGAGATCAAAACCGTGATCGAGAACTTTGCAGACAGAATGCAGCGCAAGGGCGGTGTTCAGCAGGAAGACCTGCGGGATCTGTTTGACCGGCTGTATTCCTCCGGCGTTATGACCGTGGAAGCTGACGAGTACAACAGTTATGCCCGGAGTATGGTCGCCAAGGGCAGGATCTATGTAAGCGACAGCGTGAAGGCAGACTTCGGTGACGATTGGGCGGACATCCGCAAGAGAGCCTTTGCTGCGGGCGTTTACCTGGTCAACGACAGGAGCGCCTCCGGAATCGACCAATGGAACAGAACATTGGCTTCGGATGATATGCTGCCCGGATTGTTTGATCCGGAAGAGACCGATATGCGGGCTATCCTGGAGCGGATCATCTCGGTGGCGGAGGCCGGTAAGGATGAGCAGATGAGCCTTCCTGAATATACGGCATTGCTGGCGCAGCAGGAGTATGTTTCCGAAAACGAAATCCTGGAGAATATGGAACGGCAACTGGAAACGGCTCTGCGGATCTTCGGTGAAAACGCCAGCCTGGAGGTGCAACTACGAGATCGGGCCGACAGGCGGGTAGAGCGGGAGCACCAGAAGGGGAACGAGCGGCTTTACAAGAAGGCTTATGCCGAAGAGCAGCGCAGAGCACGGGAGAAGGATCGCCGTCGGCAGATGTCCCAACAGCAGCGGGAACGCAAGGAGCTTTCGGAACTGCAGCAGAAGACTCTCAAGGCTTTGCAATGGCTGCACAAAAACCAGCGCAGAGCACCGGAGGAGCTGCGGGACACCTGGAACGAGGTGCTGAGCGACATCGATATTCTGGCGGTTGGCGCAGCCAACGCTATGAACTGGAGCGACAAGTATGACGCGACCTGGGCAGACCTTGCGGATATGTACGATAAGGCCAGGGAGACGGATCCTAACTTTATGCCATCGGATGAGCTGGAGAAGATCGTGACCCGTATCAGAGGCAGGAAGCTGGGCGATATGGACATCGAGGCACTACAGGAACTGTACAGGGCTGCTGTGGCATTGAGAACGGAGTTTTATAACCGGAACAATGTTATCAACGACGAAGAACACCGCCTCTTCTCTGAGGTTTACGCAGACTCCAAGGCGGAACTGCGGGAAGCTCCCAAGACAGCGAAGCGCGGCAAGGTGAAAGGGTCAGCTGACAAACTGTTCAACCTGCAGCAGCTTACGCCTATGAATGTGATCCAGCGTCTTGTGGGATGGAATCCCAACAGCCAATTCTTCTCGTTGATCGCAAAGCAGCTGGAGGAAGGCGAGCGGGGAGTGCGAGCACACACCGTTAAGGCCAACAGACTTCTGGAGGAGTTTCTGAAAGAGAACGAGGCGTGGGTGAAAAAGGCAGATGGCCAGGGCAAGGACGGCATATGGTACAGCCTGGAGGTGCCGGAGCTGCTGGAACTGCACATGGGTGATAAGCCCATCTTCGGCGAAACGGTGACCGTTTACTTTACCCCATTGCAAAAAGTTCATTTGTACCTAGAGAGCAAGAACTACGACAACCTGCGGCATATGACCGGCGGCAGAACCTTCGCCGACAAGGAGCTTTATAGCAAGGGAGAACGGCGGCAGGCATTTGCAAATGGTCGCACCGTGCGTCTGGCACCGGAGACGGTGAAGAAAATGGTGGCGGAGCTGACCGCAGAGGAAAAGGCTCTTGCAGATCTACTGGACAGCTACTACAACGGTATGGCCCACGATGATATCAACCGGGTATCCAATATTCTTTACGGATTTGCTAAGGCCATAGGAAAGAGCTATGCACCTATTTGCACTAACGAATTCTACACCAAAAAGGAGCTGGGCAAGCTGGACCGGACGGCAGAAGGAGCAGGTCACCTGAAGGAGCGTGTCGTATCCAAGAATCCCAGCTTGATGATCAGCTGCCTGGATGCATTTGAGCGGAATGTAGAGCAGACTGCCCGCTTTGTGGGTATGGCAATTCCGGCAAGAAACGCAAAGACACTGATGAACTGGCGGGATGCTAACACATCTATGACCCAGGAGATCTCCAATAATGGCGGTGTCCAGACGGTTGATTACATCCAGAATCTCATTACTGAACTGGAATCCGGAGGAAGTATTGAGGAAAGAGATGCAGTCAGCGAGTTTGGCAGCAAGCTGCAATCGCAGTACATCTCCTCTGTGTTCGGTGCCAACTGGGGCATCGTGGTGAAGCAGCTAGGCAGCATCCCTATGGCAGCACCGTACCTTGGTTTCAAAAACTTCCCCAAGCCACAAAAGGTGAATAATGAGCTGATCGCCAAGTATACTCAGGAACTGGCGTGGAGAGGTATGGGCTATGCCACCCCGGAGACAAAGGTCTTAAAGGAGAATCCCAACAAGCTACAGACCAACAAGACTGTGCAATTCCTGTTTGGCGGTGGAGCAATCACCTGGATGGATAGTCAAGCGGCCAAAGTGCTGTGGCCCTGGGCAGAGAAAAAGGTTGCAAAGGAATTCCCGGATCTGCTGGTTGGCGATCAGGAGATGATCGATGCCGGGCAGAGCCCCTTCTACAAGAAGGTGGCGGAGGAATTCAACAATGCTTTGTCAAGGAGCCAATCTGTTTCGGATGCGATGCATCAAAGCACGCTGCGAAAGAGCAAGAATCTCTTCACAAAAGCTTTTACAATGTTCCGCTCGGACTCAGCACAGACCTATAATGTTATCCGGCAAATGTTGGGCGAGGCATCGTACTACAAGCGGATTGGAGATAAAAAACTGGTGGGCGCTACTCAGCGAAAGCTGGGTTGGGCGATACTGGCGATGATCTTGAATGCGTTTTGTAGCGGTACCGTTGATTTCTTCAAGAATTTGCTGGAGAAGAAAGCTGCCTCCTACAGAAACGATGAGGACGAGTTGACTGCCGGCAGCGTTGCATCGGAAATGGTGTGGGATATGTTCTCCTCTATTGCCGGTACATTTGTGTACGGCGATACCATTGCGGATGTCGTAGGCAGCGTTGCTTTTGACCGGTTTTCCTACGACGAGGAATCCCTTATCTTCGATCAATTCAACAAACTGGTGAAGGAACTCCCTGAAAAAATTGCCGATGCTGCGGCTTCCGGAGAGTGGATGGGAGCAGGAAAGATTGCTGGAGATGCCGCTGCCACCTTATTCGGTATACCTCTTGCAAATGTGGAAAAGACCGTGATCGGTGCGCTGAGCTGGTTTTTCCCGGAAGTGGGCGTTGCCTGGGAAGATCTGTTTGAAAATCCCACGAAGGCTAGTTTGAAGGGTTTGCAGGGAGAAGCATTGCAGGTTCGCGTAGGGAATCTTTTGAATGACAGAGGGATCGACTGCGCGGATGAGACCATTGATATTCTGGCGACTCTGTATGAAGCAGGGTTTACCGATGCGGTGCCGACGGCAATTCCGGAAACTGTGACCGTTGGTGACGAGAAGCACAAACTGAACAAGGCCGACAGTAAGAACTACGAATCAGTTTGGAATAGCTTTGTGGCGGAAAATGTGGATGCGTTGGTCAACTGTGATGCGTTTGTGGGAGCCAATCAAGAATTGCAGTCCAAGATGCTTAACCGACTGTATGAATACGCATCTGCCAAGAGTAAGGAACAGCTGTTTGGTGATTACCAGCTTGAAGACAGCAAAAAGAAAATTGATGAGCTGCTGGCTGCTGGTCTAACAATGGCTGACAGTATCAGCTGGGCTGCTGTATCTGCCGATTTGGAGAAACGGAAGGCGCAATACGAAGAGCTGAAAACCTGGAAGCTGACGGAGGATCAAAAGAAAGCTGCCATCGGCTATGTGCTCGGCACAGAGATGGAGACAGATACCGGCGGTCCTACAGAGTACGCAAAGATGCTGGAAGCAACGAGCCTGGGCTTGAAGGTGGATCAATATCTGGAACTGCGACTTAAGGATATTAGCACGGATAAATTCTTGGAGAATGTCAAGGCAAGCAAGGATGCAGACGACGCCTTTGAACTGACCATCGACATAAGCAAGTTGGAACCGATGAAGGGCTATAAAAAGGTCAGTGAGATCCAAGAGTGGCTAGTGATCGCGGAACGGCCACTGCCCGAGAGCTATAAGATCATCCAACTAGAAGGCAAGATGGACGAGGCCGAGCAGGAGGAGCTCCGTGCGGTTACGGATGCAGGCATTAGAACCTACATTTATGTCACATTCCTTTATGACATTCGAGGATGGGGATCTGATCGGGATGCCAACGGCAGGGAGATCAAGAAACTTTCGGAAAAGATTGATGAATATATTAACGGTCTTAACCTGACTGAGCACCAAAAGGATGTACTATTCCTCACACAATACCCTAAAGCGGACCTCAGTAAGACCTCTTGGCACAATTAAAAAAGGGAACCGGCACCGCTTTGGTGCCGGTTTTTCTGTGTGTAGTATGACACAAAAGGGCGTCATTTTGCGTAAATTTGTAATGAAATTTGTAACAGAAAATATAAACCCGTTGCGGCGCAACAGGTTTGCGGGAATCTCAAGCGGGTTCAAATCCCTCCTTCTCCGCCAAATAATAACACCCCATCCAATAGGATGGGGTGTTATTATTTTTGCTCTTGGAGGAATTTGAAAGGGCGGCTTAGCATGTGGGAAAATCCATGGCCATGTTCAAACCCAAAATTTATTAGATACTTCTAGTCATATTCCACCCACCTCACGCATATATAAATACAGTGCCAAAATGGGATGGAGAGGGTGGAGAGCTTCGATGCCGCGGAAAGATCTGCGGATATGGCGACGGAGATTCTTGTGACAGGCCAGCTCCCAGACATACAGAACCAAAGAGAAAACAGCCCGGAGAATATTCTCCGGGCTGAAATTATATCAGTAATCTCTGTCATCAAAAGCCTTTTTTACCTTGCCGCAATAGGCAAGAATATAATGGACAAAGGAGACAAGCATAAAGAATGCATCCACGATGGCTATAACCGTGACAGTCTCCTGGCTGAAGGTGGGCACCATAACCATCAGGATCAGGCTGACAAACAGGATGGTGGTGCAGATCTTCCCGGACAGCAGCGCACGGTTCAAAATTTTTCCCTTGCGCCACTTGATGGCACCGGCGATCAGCTGGAAGCCTTCCTTCACCACGAAAAGGGCAGTAAGGTACCACAAAATGGGATAGCGGATCGCCAGACACACGATCAGCGTAAACTGAGTGGCCTTATCCGCAACGGGGTCCAAAAACTTGCCCAGGGTGGTCATCATATTGAAATGCCGGGCGATCTTTCCGTCGATCAGATCGGTCAGGCAGGACACAGCCAGGATAGCAGCAGCCAGATAATAATCTCGGGCACCTTCCGCACTCAGGTAAATGTCCATATACACCGGAATCAGCGCCAAACGGAATAAGCTCAGCACATTGGGTATGGTGAATATTTCTTTTTTCCAATTCTTTTTGAACATCATTAATCCTCCGACGCGCGCTTAAGCGCACACCATTGGTTCCATTATATAGGTTCAAAATCAGATAATCAAGGGTAAAGTGAAAATAGTTCCAAAATTTAAGATTCCTTAACAATTATTGCCTTTCCCGGAGGTTCGCATTCAATGTAAATTGATTTACTAGGTATTTCCAGGTGATCTTATCCAGCTCACCTGTGGGTGGCAGACCTGCCAGCAGTTGGAAAGCGGCAAGAGCTTCGGCGGTGGGTGAATCCAAAACACCGCTTTGCCCCGGAGCACCAATGTCACTATGATAGCGGGAAAGAAATGCCAGCATCGCCTGTAGAAGATACAGGTTTGCGCTGCTGTCGCCCCGGCGGTAAATCTTGCCGGGATCCATGATGATCTCTATTGGCGTTGCCCTGTCGATACGGATAAGCGCAGGCTCGTAAGCTGCGACGACCGCTTCCCAGGTCTCTTGATTTACAACTCCTGTTACGGGAAGACCATTTCTGCGCTGAAAGGCAGATATAGCTGTGATAGTCTCCGGCCCGTAGACACCGTCGGGAATTACCGTAGGCAATGAGCGGTCATCCTCCGCAAGGACCCGCAGCATGGTTTGCAGGCTTCGGATCGGCTGTCCCACAAAGGATTCATTGGGTCTCATCTTACCACCTCCTGGCTTACCGGATCCTGCAGTCCCATCCGAAGATCAAACCCTGGGAATTGTTTGAGTGTTGTAGTGCGGTGGTAGGGAGTCGCGCCGTTAGTAGGTTGGGGTGCTGCGGTTCTTACTGCGGGGCGTGAACTGCGGAAATTGCCTGCCGGTACTGCCTGCGAAGCGACAGCACGATTCTCTGGGAAGGCTTCCCGACTTCGGAGGGTCGTGTTCTCGATGCCGGAAAACTGGTCGTAGATCTCATTCCAGGTCCTGGCATCCACGACACCTGTCTCCGGCAGACCAAACCGCCGCTGGGATGCCAACACGGCAGCGCGTGTTGCCGGTCCATAGATCCCATCCACACTTACCGAAGGGATTCCGGCAATGTAAGAGGAAAGGACCGCCAGCATATATTGCAGCTGCCGCACCTTTTCCCCGGAATTGCCTACCTGCAGGGTGTTGGGTGGTGACCAGTTGATGGCATAAAACTGCTGCCCCTGGCTGCGAAGTTCTGCAAGGCGGGTGACAGCGGTATAGAGCCGGACAACAGCATTCCAGGTGGCAGGACCAACGATGCCATCAGGCGACAGACCGAAGATCCGTTGAAAAGCCCGCACCGTGGCTTCGGTGCGGGGACCGAATATTCCGTCGGCCGCAGGGATCTTGGGAATCGCCGGGTAGCTTTGGGCGATGCGGTTGAGCGCCACTTGCAGCACCACCACATTGGGTCCTGTGCTGCCTTGCTGGAGCGGTGTGCCGGGATAGGAAGAGGTGATCCCACGGATGGGAGCATC
Organism: Faecousia sp.; assembly: GCA_045543895.1. Lineage (GTDB taxonomy): Bacteria > Bacillota > Clostridia > Oscillospirales > Oscillospiraceae > Faecousia. The sequence continues at coordinate 96 of JAZPXW010000125.1, read as the reverse complement.
CCGCACGATCTCCACATTGCCATAGTAGCTTTGCAGGATCTGGGTGGAATTGTATCCCTGCTGTGCGAGGTTTTGACTGCCCCATTGGCTGAGACC
>JAZPXW010000124.1:0-17457 GCA_045543895.1 Faecousia sp. | reverse complement strand
ACCATCAGCCGTGAGTTTGGCTCCGGCGGCCGTACCATGGGCCGCAAGATCGCAGAAAAGCTGGGCATCCCCTTCTATGACAAGGAGCTGGTTGACCAGATCGCTGTGGAGTCCGGCTTCGCACCCAAGTTCGTGGAAGAGCACGGTGAGCACTCCCCCACCGGCAGCTTCTTCTCCTATGCCTTCGCCCCCCAGGGTGTTCCCGGCATCATGAACGGTCTGTCCACTGCGGATTTCCTCTGGAACATCCAGTGCAATGTGATCCTGCAGCTGGCCGATCAGGGCCCCTGCGTCATCGTGGGCCGCAACGCCGACTACATACTCAAGGACCGCAAGGATGTGCTGGATGTTTTCATCCACGCAGACATGGATTATCGTGCCGACCGCATCGTCCGGCTCTACGGCGAATCCGAAAAGAGCCCTGAAGCCCGTCTGGCAGAAAAGGATAAGCGGCGCCGTGTTCACTACCAGCACTACACCGGCCGCACCTGGCGTACTGCCCAGAACTATGATATTTGCCTCAACAGCGGCAATATCGGCATCGATGCCTGCGTGGAGATCATACTCTCCGCAGTAAACAGCGCAAAGTAAGAGAAAAGTTTAAACCGGCAGTCTTAGTGACTGCCGGTTTTTTATTATACAAGTGCCTCTTCCTGCTCGCCAATGTGGATGCTCACACCGTTTACTTCCACATCTTCATCGGCGCAGATGAGAATGTACTTTACACCGCCGATAACCCGTGTTTCGATCAGATCGCTCCGTTCGGGAGATACTTTGATAGAAACATCCGGGGTGCGGATCTCAAACTTTCTGTTATCGATAACATTCTTGGGATGCAGATCCGCTTCGAAGCCGAATACTTCATCGTAATCCACGCTGAATTTGGCAATGCGGTTTTCGGAAACGCCGCTGGCTACCAAAGCGCTTTTCACCTGCTCCTTGCTCACCATTAAGGTGTCTGGGGTTTTGTCCTCCTTATGCAGCTCGATGCACTGGCAAAGCTGCTCGTGGACATTCTGCACCACTTCCATGCTGCACTCGCTGTCCAGGCTGGTACTCAGCAGCGCCTCAAAGGACTTCTTCTGCTCTGCTGCTGCCTTAGGAGCCTCCACCTTAAACAGAGCATCGATCAACTCCGCATGGGCGCTCTTTACATCATGAGTGTAGAACATGGCATTATAGATATTGGTCGCACGGTCATCAAATGCCGGGAACAGGAAGCCCAGCGCAGGAGCTTGCGCAACCTGGGAAATTCCGCCGTCACGGAATTCCTTCTCCTCCGCCACATAGTGCAGCGTCGCCTTAGTCTGCTTCACCGGGCAGACTGCACACATCACATAGGTATAAACCTCGCCGGAGTCCCCCTGCTCTTTATTTTTAAAGGGCACATCGTAGCTGTCGCAGCCCAGGAGGATCAAATATCCGGTGTCCAGATGCGTATTTTCGATGATCTTGCGGTAAAGCTCCAAACGCTTTCCATCGTCCTTAAGCCCGGTGCTCCGCAGCTCCATAAGCAATGTATGCTCCGGGCTGTTTGCCACCTGGGCGGTGCGGAAGGAGATATCCAGCAGATTCTTGCCCAACGTGCCGGAAAGGATCCGCTTCATCAGCCCAAAATACCGCTCTGCCTCATTTTCCGACATCATCGCAACGGACTGCCGGTACTCGGTGACAATCTCACTTTGTTCGTTGACAAAGCAGCCGTAAATGGCGGTCATATTGCTGCGTTCACGGCGCACACGGCGCCGGATCTCACTGATTTCCTTTTCTGTCATAGCTTAAGCGGAGGGGAGTCGAACACCGACAGCCCCACAGCTGTCCTTTCGTTTGTATTTTTCCTTATCTTCCTCGGCTTGCGCCAGCAAGCTCTCGTCATCTGCGCAAAAATCCAAAGCAAAAAACCTTGCTGTGGGGTGCGCAGCAGTTTTCACGGAGCTGCTTTCCGGCAAGACAAGGAAAAGCGCGAAGAGAATACCCGTTGGTATTTTCAAGGGTTTTTCCGCATACTCCCGGAAAGTAGCCCGTGAAAACCTATCGGGGTTCGGTTCCCCTCCGCTTAATCCCACAGACATTTCCAGTTCTGGATGAAATATTCCACACCGGAGTAGACGGTAGTGACAACGATCACGCCAAGCACCGCCCAACAAAGAATGGTCTCGGTGGGAAAGGCCATCATCGCGCACAGACCGATCATGGTAGAGGCAGTCTTGACCTTGCCGCTAAAGCCGGCTGCAATCACCTTGCCCTTACCAACGGCCACCAGACGCAGGCCGGTGACGGCAAATTCACGGGTCAACACGATCATCAGCGCCCAGGCAGGAATGATCTTCCACTCGCAGAACATTGCCATTGCCGCGATCACCAGCAGCTTATCCGCCAGAGGATCCAGGAACTTGCCGAAATCGCTGACCTGCCCGTATTTTCTGGCAATGTAGCCATCCACCCAGTCTGTCACGCTGGCAATGATAAACACCGCCAAAGACAGCCACAGATACAGGCCGGGCTGACCGCCGCTCAAATACATCAGTGCCATAAATACCGGGATAAACGCCACCCGGATCAAAGTGATTTTACTTGCTGTTGTCATTACTCTTCCTCCACAATGTAACCGGAGAGATCTCCGTCAATTACGCCATCGATGGTCACCAAAACAAAGCTGCCTTCGCTGAGGGCTTCCTCCGATGCGATCCAAACCCTGCCGTCGATATCCGGAGAATCGGCATAGGTTCTGCCGTAGAATTGCTCGTATTCCTCATCATAGCCGTCTACCAACACTTCCAAAGTCTTACCGACGAAGGACGCGTTGTATTCGTCCATAATGCGGGACTGGATCGTTTCCACCATTTCCGCACGGCTGCGGGCAATTTCCGCGTCTACAAATTTCATTTCAGCAGCGGGTGTTCCCTCCTCCGGAGAGAAGGCAAACGCGCCGGTGCGCTCCAGCTTCTGCTCCTTGAGGAACTGACACAGCTGTGTGAATTCCTCCTCGCCTTCACCGGGCAGACCGGTGATCACGCTTGTGCGGATCACAAGACCGGGAATACGGCTGCGAAGCTTCGCAAACAGCTGGCACAGGAAATCGTGGTCACCTCTGCGGTTCATAAGCTTCAGAACTTTGTCATTGCAGTGCTGGATGGGAATGTCCAGATATTTAACGATCTTGGGTTCTCCCGCAATGGTATCGATCAGCTCGTCGTCGATCTCATCGGGATAGAGGTAATGCAGGCGGATCCAATGGAGCTTTTCGATCTTGCACAGCTCCTTCAGCAGCGTGGGCAGCAGCCGGGTATGCGCCGGGAAATCGGTGCCGTAACGGCTGGTATCCTGGGCAACCACGATCAGCTCCTTAACACCGCTTTTTGCCAGCATCCGGGCTTCATAAAGCACATCGTCCAGCTGCCGGCTGCGGAACTTACCCCGAAGATACGGGATGATGCAGTAGGAGCAGCGGTTGTCGCAGCCCTCTGCGATCTTAATAAAGGCATAATGCTCCGGGGTGGTGACCACACGCCCGGTTTCTTCCTCCGGGGCATCGATGGAACCGAAATCCGCCACCGTATCCCCTTCCAGCACCTGCTCTACCGCAGCCACGATCTTGGTGTAGCTGCCGGTACCCAGCACCGCATCCACCTCGGGCATTTCGTCCAGGATCTCCTGCTGGTAGCGCTGGGAAAGGCAGCCGGGGACCAGGATTTTTCCCACAAGCCCTTCCTGCTTCAGTTGTCCAACCTGCAGGATATGGTCGATGGCCTCGGTCTTTGCCGAATCGATAAAGCCGCAGGTGTTGATCACCACCGCATCGCAATTCACCACATCCGGGCAGATGGTGTGTCCTGCCTCCTGCAGGCGGTACATCATCCGCTCGCAATCCACCTGGTTCTTCGCGCAGCCAAGACTAATAAAGCCTATATTTGCCATAAGTAATCTCCAATTACATTTTATGCTAAATTTGTAAAGAGCAGCTCTAAATCGCCGTCATCAAAGCCGACCGCTACCGCTGTTTTTCCCTTCAACGCAGACGCATACTTACCTTTTTCCAGGTACTCCTTCAGAGCGGTTACAATCCGATCATACGCAGTTTCCCAATCACAAGCTTCTTCCCATTCAAACTTCGGATCTCTGGAAGCAAAATCTGCTACTTCCCCGCAGGCCCAGTCAGAATCCTCCAAATCAAAGCTATCGGCTCCAATCAAATCCATGGACCAGTGCAGGTGGTCACAACCATCGTACAGATTAAAGTTGAATGCTATAACTTCTTCGGGAATATCATTCAATTCAAGATTGTCAATCCAGGTTTCAACGAGTTTACACATATCTATTCCTCCGGGAATTCATCGGTATCCAAATCCAGCGCCCGCATAGCTCTGGAGATTTGGGAATAACTATGTCCTCTGCGAAGCAGTGCATCCACTGCTTTCTTTTTTTGCTTTTGATCTTCGGGATCCTGCAGATGGGATCGCAGGTATGCCGCAATGGTGTCGATCATATCGGGGTAATCTGCCAGAGCGTCCTCCCACAGATCCTTGGGGATCTGCTTTTCGTAAAGTGCCTGTTTGGCACGAGCCTTGCCGTAACCCTTGCGGATACACTGCTGAACCAGTTGGCGGGCAGTTTCCCCATCGTCCACCAGATTCAGGTCTTCCATCCACTGCACCGCTTCCCGGGCAGAGGATTTGCTCTCCCCTTTTCGAACCAGCCGCTGCTCCAGATCTGTCTTGGACACATTGGAAGCGGCTACGATCCGCACAGCACGCATTTTGGCAGACATCTTTTCCGCAGAGGAGCGCAGGGTTTTCATCTCAGCGTCGGTCAATTCCAGACCGACATAGAGTCCAAAATCCTCGATGGTTCGGCGGTAGAGCCGCATCACGCTGCCATCGGAAAAGGTGACAGTATGCCGACCGGCCCGGTCAGCCCGGGCCGCTAAGGCATCAATCCTCATCGTCAAAATCGTCTGCGCTTACAGCAATGGGCCGCTCGGCAGCTTTGGCAGGAGCGCTGGGCGCAGCGCTGCTCTGCTTGAGCAGATTCTCACGCACCTGTGCCTCCACCTTTTCGGCGATATCGGCATTGGCCATCAGATAGGACTTGACGCTGTCCTTGCCCTGACCGATGCGCTCGTCGCCCATGCTGAACCAGCTGCCGCTCTTTTGAACAATGTTCATCTGTACAGCCAGGTCCACAAGCTCGCCCCACTTGCTGATGCCCTGACCGTAGAGGATATCGAAGTACGCCTCGCGGAAAGGAGGAGCAACCTTATTCTTGACCACCTTGACTCTGGTCTTATTGCCAACCACATTGCCGCCATCCTTGATGCTCTCCACACGGCGCACATCCAGACGAACAGAGGAATAGAACTTCAGCGCGTTACCGCCGGTGGTGGTTTCGGGGTTGCCGTACATCACACCGATCTTCATACGCAGCTGGTTGATGAAGATGACCACACAGTTGGTCTTGGAGATGGTACCTGCCAGCTTGCGCAGAGCCTGGGACATGAGTCTTGCCTGCAGACCAACGAAGGTATCGCCCATCTCGCCCTCGATTTCGGCACGGGGAGTCAGCGCGGCAACGGAGTCGACGACCACAGCATCCACAGCGCCGCTGCGGACCAGAGCATCGGTGATTTCCAAAGCCTGCTCACCGGTATCGGGCTGGGATACCAGCATATTATCGGTGTCTACGCCCAGAGCAGCTGCGTACACAGGATCCAGCGCGTGCTCAGCGTCCACGAAGGCGACTTCACCGCCCTGCTTCTGGCACTCTGCCAGGATGTGCAGTGCCAGGGTGGTCTTACCGGAGGATTCCGGTCCGTAGATCTCAATAATACGACCCTTGGGTACGCCGCCGATTCCCAGCGCGGCATCCAGTGCCAGAGAGCCGGTGGGAACTGCTTCCACGTTCATATCAGGGCGGTCGCCCAGGCGCATAACGGTGCCTTTGCCGTAGCTCTTTTCCAGCTGAGCCAGAGCGGTCTGCAACGCCTTCTTACGGTCGGTTGCAGGTGCGGGTGCTTCATACATAGATTTCTTTGTAGCCATAATCAAAATTCCTTCCTGCCGTACTGGGCAATCACTGCCCGTTCTCTGTCATTATAATCTCTGGAACGCTCCAGAATGGTATACTGATTCATTTTCAAAATTTCGCACACAGCGTCTGCCTGGTCATCGCCAAATTCAAAGCACAGGTAGCCGCCGGGCTTCAGTGCCTGGGCGTACTTGGACGCAATGGACCGGTAAAAATCCAGACCGTCCTCACCGCCGTAAAGGGCCAGATGGGGCTCATAGTCCTTGACGCTGGCATCAAGCTCCTGCATCTCTTTCCCTGTGATATAGGGTGGATTCGATATGATCAAATCAAACTTACCGAGAAATGGCGCCGGCTCTTTCAGCGCATCCACCTGCACACAGGATACTCTTGCGGAAAGCTTTTGGTTTACCACATTCTTCTTGGCAACCGCCAGAGCTTCCGGGGAGATATCCGCAAGCGTGACTCGGGCATCCTTGATCCGATGGGCAAGGGCAAGTCCGATGCAGCCGGAGCCGGTGCAAAGGTCCAGAATCCGGGGGTCTTTGCCTAAAAACAAGGCCTTTTCAATGGCAAGTGCTGTCACCGCACAGGTATCGTCGCGGGGGATCAGAACATTGCGGTTGACATACAGCCGCATGCCGTAAAAATCCCATTCCTCCAGCACATAGGCAAGGGGCTCTCCACCCAGAATCCGGGCTACGGCATTTTCTACCGCTTCACAGGTTTCCTCTGTCACATACTTGTCACGGTCTGCCAGGATCTGCTCCTGACTTCTCCCGGTGAATTTACATACGATATTTCTGGCATATAGGCTGGCGGTTTGCTGATCCTCGGTGTCCAGAAATGCCCTTCTGGTATCCAGATAGAGATCTGAAATCTTCTTTACCACCGGTCTGCCCCCTCCTGCTCCGGAAGCACAGCCTCCAGCGCAGCAATGCCGACTTCGATCATGCTGTCGTCCGGTTCATTGGTAGTAAAATTCTGAAACCACATACCGGGCGCTGTCATAAGCCGGGTAAGCCAGTTATCGTATCTTCCCACCAGGCGGTTGATCTCATAGCTGATGGACACCACCAATGGCAAAAGCAGCAGCTTGCAGACGATCATAATCAGCCGGAACAGGAATGTGCCGCGCATAGCTTCTAATCCGGGGATCAGCGTCAGCAGCAAAGAGGATGCCACGGAGAACACCAGAATGGAAAGGATCATCACCACCAGCAGGAAGCTGGTGCCGCAGCGGGGATGCAAGCGGGTCTGCTCTTTTACATTCTCAACTGTCAGCGGCAAGCCTGCCTCATAGCAGCGGATGGTCTTATGCTCCGCGCCATGGTAGGCAAACACCCGCTTCATTTCCTGCATTCTGGAGACCAGCAGCATATAGCCCATAAAGATCGCCATACGCACAACGCCTTCCACCAGGTTCAGCGCCAAAGCGCTTTGGATCCAGCGGTCGAAGAAGCCGCTTACGATCATTGGCAGCAGGAAGAACAGCAAAATGGAAAGTCCCAGGCCCATCGCCACCGCACAGCCGATCACGATCTTCTGCGCTTTTTCGTTGCCCAGCTTCTTTTCCAGCCACAGATCAAACTTGGAAGGCTCCTCCTGGCTTTCCTCCGGGGAAAGGTCAGCAGAGTGCATCAGCGCCTTCACACCAACCACCTGGGAGTCAAAGAAATTGCAAACACCCCGGAGAAACGGCAAATTCAGCGGAGATTTCTTTGGGCGGATATGACGGGGCTTTACATCCACGCAAAGGCCATCCTTGGTGCGCACCACGATGGCATCCTTCTCAGGACCACGCATCATGATGCCCTCAATGAGGGCCTGTCCGCCAATCATTGTTTTGAATTTTTCAGACATAGGGTTCCCTTTCTTACTGGTCAGCCGGGAGCATAATGGTCACCAGCGTGCCGCCGCCTTCCGCATTGGAAAGGATCAGCTTACCGCCGTGCATCTGCACGATCTCTTCGCACACCGCAAGACCGATTCCGGTACCACGGGCCTTGGAGCTGCCCTTATAGAATTTCTTTTTCACAAGAGGAATTTCATCCTCAGGAATGCCGGGGCCATAGTCCCGGATCCGAACTACAACATATTTTTTCTCAAATGCGATGGAGGCTTCGATCCGCTTACCCTCACCGCCATGCTTTGCAGCATTGTCCAGCACATTCAGGAACACCTGGCGCATCCGTTTGGGATCGCAGGTGATCTCCGGAATCTCCTCATCGGTGTCCAGATATTCCAGGGTAATGCCATCCTGGGAGAGTCTGCCTCCATACATAAACACCGTGTCTTCAAACTCGCCGCGGATATCGGTAGTCTCCACATTCAGTGTCATCTGTCCATCCTGGATGCGGGTGAAATCCAGCAGATCCACCACCATCTCCGTCAGCCGTTTGGCTTCCCGGAGGATGATCTTCATGCCTCGCTGGGTTTCGCTATCCAGACTTTCATCGGCGATCAGCGTTTCGCTCCAGCCGGTAATGGCGGTCAGCGGAGTGCGCAGCTCGTGGGACAGGGAGGAAATGAATTCCGCCTGCATCTTCTCGTTCTGGTTGATCTTGGAGGACAGCTCGTTAATGGTGTCCGCCAGCTGACCGATCTCATCGTGATATTTCGTTTGGATCTGGATGCCATAGGCACCGCCGGCAATACGCTTTGCCTTCTCTGAAATATCCGTGATGGAGTTCAAAACTGACTGGATATACAGGCTATTGACCATCACAATGACACACAGCATAGCAAGCAGGCACGCCAGTACGCAGACACCCACCCATAGGATTCGCTGGTCCATCTGCTGTGTAGATGTAACATAGCGAAAGACCGCAACGGTCTCACCGCCGTAGGTAATAGGGCTACTGAGTGTCACCACGCGCTCCCCTGCCACAGGATCGTGACCTACAAATGTTGCGGCGCTGCAGGTTTCCCTAGAGGCAGCGATCTCAGATGTACCAGGGGTACTGCCGACCCATGCCATCCGGGAAGCAGCCACGATCTTTCCGTTTGCGTCCAGCAGCTGCAGCTGCACCGCATCCCGATCCAAAAAGGTCTGGGCATAGGTCATGCAGGCACCATAGAACTCCTCAAAGCTCTGGTTTTCGTACGCAGCAAAATATTCGGTCGTCGCCTGTGCCCGCTGCCGCAGATCGTTCTTCATACGGTCGTACCGGGAATAGGCATACACGCCTGTTACCAGCAGCGCAAACACAAGACCCAGGATCGCAATGGTGCCAACTGTATTACGCAGCCAGCGCTTGCGAAGTCCAATTGTTTTCTTCATAGTTCTTAGGCGCCCCACTTATAGCCGAAGCCCCAAACTGTCGTGATATATGTAGGATTGGAGGTATCGTCCTCGATCTTGATACGCAAGCGGCGGATGTTTACATCCACGATCTTCAGCTCGCCCTCGTAATCTCTGCCCCAAACCGCAGAAAGGATATCCTCACGGGAGAGGGCTCTGCCGGGGTTCTGCATAAAGAGCTTCATAATGGAATACTCCACCTGAGTCAGGCGGATGCGGTTACCGGCCTTTTCCAGGGTATGGTTACGGGTGTTCATCACAAAGGGTCCCTGGGTAAGCAGCTCGCTGTTTGCAGTGCTGTCGCCGCCGATACGGCGATACAGCGCATCGATACGGGCGGTCAGCTCCGCAGGAGAAAAGGGCTTTGTCACATAGTCATCCGCGCCGGTCATAAGGCCGGTGATCTTGTCCATCTCCTGGGTGCGGGCAGTGAGCATAATGATGCCGATCTGCTTGCTGGTGGCACGAATACGGCGGCACACCTCAAAGCCATCAATATCGGGCAGCATAATATCCAGAATGGCAACACCGATATCCGGGTTTTCCTGGAGCCGGTCCAGCGCTTCCTGTCCGGTTGCAGCCTCAATGGCATCGTAACCGGCACGCTTAAGGTTAATCACCACGAAGCTGCGGATATTGGCTTCGTCCTCCAAAATCAAAATTTTCTTCATCTTTCTACCTCTTATCTTTTTACCATCCCAATTTGCCACGGATGGTGCAAATATTTAGAAGGGTTTTGGAACAGAATGCTTTATTATAGCACATTTTCCTAAATAAAGGAAGTTATTTCACCACAACATTCTCTTCACCCAGAACATTTTTCAGTTCGCTGAGCATCCGGGTGTCCAGGCTGCATCGGGTGCCTCTGCGCTGCTTGGTATCCGCAAAGTACACAACGGTCTGGCTGTCACCGGGGAACATATTGAGGATCGCCCGGATCTTGGGAAACAGCGTACCCTCCTCTGTAGGAAGCCGCAGATACAGCGTTCCTGTCAGCACCTGAGGTGCTTGCGCAGGGGCAGGTGCTGGCTGCTTACTATCCGCAAAGTCGGACATGGGCCTTGCCCGGTTGATGACGATCTGGGGTTCTTTATCATCCCGCAGGGAAAGCCTTCCGGTAATGACAACCGGCTCATTTTCCCGGAGATAGCTGCCGTACTGGGTGATCACATTGGAAAATGCCAGCATTTCGATAGATGCGGTATCATCCTCCACAGTCACATACGCCATCATGGAATTATTGCGGGTGGTCTTCATCTTGACGCCCTGGACAATGCCCGCCACGCTGATGATCTGGTCGTCGGTGTAAGGATTTTCCTCCTCCATCAGCGAACCGATGGGGACCACATGGGTATTACGCAAATATCCCCGGTAATCGTCCATGGGGTGACCGGACAGGTAGATTCCGGTGGTTTCCTTCTCCATCAGCATCAAGTCCGCACGGTTCAGCTCCGGCAGCTTGGGAATGGGGATCTTGGCGCTGGCTTCGTCCTCAAGAAGGCCGAAAAGGCCGATCTGACCCTCCAGATTCTTCTTGCGGGAGCTGGCAACGCTGTCCATCATCGTGTCGTACACCGCCAGCAGCTCGCTGCGGTGGTGCCCGAAGCAATCCATTGCGCCGCATTTGATGAAGTTTTCTACGGCACGCTTATTGATTTCCCCTTCGCCCATCCTTTCCAGGAAGTCCTCCAGGCTGCGGAAGGGGCCGCCTTCTTCCCTCTTGGCTACCATGGCACGGATCAAGCCGTGACCCACATTCTTCACAGCGCCAAGGCCGAAGCGTATGCTGTCACCCTCCACGGTGAAGGGATCGTCAGAATGGTTGATATCCGGGGGTAAGGTGGCAATGCCCAGTTCTTTACATTCGGCAATATAGCCGGAGACCTTGGCTGCGGAATCCAGCACCGAGGTCATCAGCGCCGCCATATACTGCTTGGGATAGTGGCACTTAAGGTAAGCGGTTTGGTAAGAGACCACCGCATAGCACACGGCATGGGCCTTGTTGAAAGCATAATTTGCAAAGTCGACGATCTCATCGTAGATAGACTGTGCCACAGACTCGCTGACGCCTTTTGCCATGGCGCCGGGGATATTCTGGGCAGGATCGCCGTAGACGAACACCTTGCGCTCAGCTTCAATGACCTTCATCTTCTTTTTAGAGATCGCCCGGCGGATATTATCTGCCTGACCCATGGTATAACCGCCCAAGCTTCGGAATATCTCAATGACCTGCTCCTGGTATACGATGCAGCCGTAAGTAACTTTCAAAATCGGCTCCAGCAGCGGAGTCTTATAGGTGATCTTCCGGGGATCCAGCTTATTGGCAATGAAGGTAGGGATGGAATCCATCGGACCGGGTCGGTACAGCGCCACGATAGCCGTCATATCTTCGATAGAAGTGGGTTTCATGTTGACGCACACCGAGGTAATGCCTGCGGATTCCAGCTGGAACACGCCCTGGGTCTTACCCTCAGCAAGCATGGCAAAGGTCTCGGGGTCGTTATCCGGCACTTTGGAAATATCGAAATCCGGGTCAAACTTACGGATCTGCTTCTGGGCATCCTCAATCACCGTGAGGTTGCGAAGGCCCAGGAAATCCATCTTCAGAAGCCCCAGCTCCTCGATGGTAGTCATGGTGTACTGAGTGACGATGGTATCGTCATTACAGGACAGCGGTACATAGCTGCACACCGGATCTGCCGTGATCACAACACCGGCTGCGTGGGTGGAGGTGTTGCGGGGCATACCCTCCAGGCTCATAGCCGTGTCGATAAGCAGACGGATCCGTTCATCGCCATCGTACATTTCCTTGAGCTTGGGCGACACATTCAATGCTTCCTTCAAGGTGATGTGCAGCGGCATGGTTGGCACCAGCTTTGCCACAACATCGGTTTCCGCATAAGTAAAGTTCAGCGCACGGCCCACATCCCGGATTGCGCCACGGGCAGCCATGGTACCGAAGGTAGCGATCTGCGCCACATGGTCAGAGCCGTACTTGCGCACCACATAGTCGATCACTTCGCCACGGCGCTCCTGGCAGAAGTCCGTATCAAAGTCGGGCATGCTGACACGCTCGGGGTTCAAAAAACGCTCGAAGATCAGCGCATACTTCATAGGATCCACTTCGGTGATGTGCATGCAGTATGCCACGATGGAAGCCGCGCCGGAGCCACGGCCGGGACCCACAGGAATGCCAGATTCCTTGGCATAACGGATGAAATCCCACACAATGAGGTAGTAGTTCACATACCCCATCCGGCTGATGACACCGATCTCATATTCCAGCCGCTCCAGATAATGGGCAGGCGGATCGGTATACCGCTCCCGGAAGCCGTCCATACACAGCTTGCGGAAGTATTCTTCGTTGGTATAGCCCTCCGGCACAGGGAACGAGGGCAAATGATACTCGTTAAACACAAATTCCAGGTTACACCGATCAGAAATCTTAACGGTGTTTTCAAAGGCCTCCGGCACATTGGGGAACAGCTGGCGCAGCTCCTCCTCGCTCTTGAGGTAGAATTCCTCTGTCTGAAATTTCATGCGGTTTTCGTCGTCCACGGTCTTACCGGTCTGGACGCACAGCAGAACATCCTGCATAGCCGCATCCTCACGGCGCAGGTAGTGGGCATCGTTGGTGACTACCAGAGGGATGCCGGTCTCACGGGAGATGCGCAGCACGCCCTGGTTCACCGCCTGCTGCTCCTGGATGCCGTGATCCTGGAGCTCCAGGTAGAAATTGCCCTTACCGAAGATGCTTTCCATCCTCAGCGCATAGTCCCGGGCATTTTCGTATTCCTCGTCCAGCAGGTATTGCTGCACACCGCCAGCCAAGCAGGCGGAAAGGGCGATCAGGCCCTCGTGGTACTTTTCTAGAAGTGGGATATCCACACGGGGTTTTCCGTAAAAGCCGTGCATATAGGCTTCAGACACCATCAGGCACAGGTTTTCGTAGCCCTTGCGGTTCTCGCACAGCAGCACCAGATGGTAAGGATCATTATCAATGCCATGAACACGGTCGCTCATGAGACGCCGGGCCACATAGACCTCGCAGCCGATGATGGGTTTGATTCCGGCAGCCTTCGCTGCCTTGTAAAAATCGATGCAGCCATACATAACACCGTGGTCGGTAATGGCAATGGCGCTTTGTCCCAGCTCCTTGACACGATCCATCATGGAATCGATGCGGCAGGCACCGTCCAGGAGGCTATATTCCGTATGCACATGCAAATGGGCAAAACTCATATTACCCCTCCTTCGATGCCAGCACCAGCTTTTTCAGCCGATGGTTCATGGCTGGTTTTGTAATTGGCGGCTCCATCATCTCCGCCAATTCTGTCAGAGATGCGGCAGGATTCTCCTCCCTTGCCATAGCCGCCTGCTGCAGCTTATTGGGAAGATGCTCCAGTTTTCCGGCTTCCCGGAGAATGCGGATCGCAGCCAGCTGTTCCTGAGCGGCCTCCACGACCTTGGAGGTATTCGCTTCATCACAGTTGCAGCGGCGGTTGACCTTATTGTTGATCTCTTTTTCCAGGCGGGTCTCCATGATCCGCATCGCAGCCACCGGCGCACCCAAATAGGTCAGAAAATCGGAGATCAGGTCACTTTGCTTGATGTACAGCACCTGACCGCCGCCCCGCTTGGCAGACTTAGGATAAAAGCCCATAACTTCCTGTATCAGCGCATAGGTTTCTCTGGAAACACAGGAATGGGTGGTTGTCAGTTCCATGTGATAGCCCTTATCCGGGTCCGTCACCGAGCCGCCAGCCAGGTAAGCGCCACGCAAAAAAGCTGCTCTGCAGCAATCCTCTTCCACCACGGGAAGATTCACGTGCAGCACCATGGTGTCTTTCGGGGAAAAACCGTAAGCCTGCATAATAGTTTCAATTTTAGCCGGGTCCGTGATCTGGAAAATCAGCTTGCCTGCGGCATCCTCTTCCGGCAGCACATCAAACTGCAGAGAAAACGCCTTGCGGAAAAGCTTGGGGATCAGTTGCCCAAATTCCCGGCTCTCGGTAATGATGCGGATCGAATCCGACGAAAAGCTGTTGCAAAACAGCAGGATACCAAAGCATTCCGCCAGTGCGCAGCAGCTTCTTTGCATATTCGCCTTGCAGATCTCCGCCTTCACGGACGCAGAAAACGATACAGCCATTTTGCTTCTCCTTTCGTTAGACTGAGAGGTTGCTTTCGTGCGAGTTAGATTACCAGATGCGAACCTCCGGTTCCAGTCGGATGCCGGTGGCATCAAACACCTTATCCGATACCTGTGATAAAAGTTCCTTTACATTCTCCGCGGTTGCGCCGCCCAGATTCACCACGAAGCCCGCGTGCTTCTGGGAAACTGCTGCGCCGCCTATCTGGAAGCCCTTCAGCCCTGTTTGATCGATGAGTGCTGCAGCATAACCGCCTACAGGACGCTTAAAGGCAGAACCGGCAGAGGGCAGATCCAGGGGCTGGGAAGCCTTGCGCTTACCCATCAGCTCCTGCATTTTCTCCCGCACCTGCTCGGTTTCGGCAGGCAACAGTTCAAATTCCGCATACAGCACGATCTCACCAGTCTCCTCCAATCGGCTATGGCGGTAGGAAAACTCCATTTCTTTGTTCGTGAGGATACGGCTGTTTCCCTCCATATCCATTACAGCGACCTTTGTGCAGACCTGGCAGATCTCACCGCCATAGGCACCGGCATTCATGTAAACGCCGCCGCCAACCGATCCGGGAATGCCGTGGGCAAATTCCAGGCCGGAAAGCCCCAGATTTGCCGCAAATACAGCCGCGCGGGTCATGGTAACACCGGCCATTACACGAATGGTGGCAGCATTCAGCCGTTCCATTCCATCCATAGCGTCCTTCAGGCAGATCACCAGACCGGGGATCCCTGCATCCGGTGCCAGTACATTGGTTCCTGCTCCTAATATAGCTGTTCTACAGTCCAATACTTTGGACACTTTTAGAATTTGCGAAAGCTCGTCGGCATTCTTAGGAAATGCCATGATTTCAGCAGGGCCACCAATTCGAAAAGAAGTATGAGCGGCCATAGGTTCATCAAACCGCAGCTCCACACTTGGGAGTAAAGCGGCAATTTTGCTTTGTAATTCGGTAGTCATGGACATACACACCTCCGGGTGTTCAATCTTTGTTACTATATCATACTTTACCCGAAATTGCAATTATTACAAATGAATTTTCCGTTACAGAAACTTCTTTCCGGTTACAGATCCAGGCATAAAGAAAAAGGGTGGCTGCATCAGCCACCCTCATATGTAACTTTTTATTTTTCTACGATCTCCAGCAGCTCCATGGGGCAGGCCTTGGCGCAGATGCCGCAGGCGATGCACTTGGATGCGGGGCTATCGGGCTTCATGACGATGACCTTCATGGGGCAGGCCTCGGCGCACTTGCCGCAGCTGACACAAAGCTTCTTGTTGATCATGTAAACACCGGTCTTGGGGTTCTGGGTGATGGCACCGTGCTCACAGACCTTCATGCACTTGCCGCAGGAAATGCAGGTCATAGGCTTAGCTCCGTTACCCTTTGCAACGATCTGGATACAGCTGAGAGCCGGATCAAATTCTTTGTAGAAAGCGGTAGAGCAAGCACGGACGCACTCCAGGCAAGCCATACACTCGATATTCTTCTTAACTGCAAGCTTCTTCATAATAAAGGTTTCCCCTCTTCTTATATTTTACTCGAATATTATACTAGACAGAACGGAAAATAGCAATGCCAAAAATTGTTTTTTTATAAAATTATGACAAAAACCGCTGGCTCGACAAATGTTCCCAGTTTAAAAGCCATGTGTTTGGAAATACTAGCCTTGAAATCAGAAATTTCAGGAGGTTTCATCATGAAAAAAACTGGCATTATTGCGTTGGTGCTTGTTCTTACTCTGTGCATGCTGACCGGCTGCCGCAGAACTGACACCGATATGACCACCACTCCCAGCACCACAACACAACCCACTTCCAGACCCACGCTTCCCCCTGTCACCAATCCTCCCACTGTACCCACAACTACGGAGCCCGGTATGGAGGATATGCTGCCCGGTACCGAAGATACTGTAGATCCTACCAGCGGCGCAAACCAGGGTGGAACCAACGGTGGCACCAACGGTAATGGTCAAGGTATGACAGGGTTTTAACCCACCGGGGCATCGCCCCGTTACATACTACAGAACAGTGATATACCGGGTAAGATTCTTCTTCATCCGCTGGGCTGCTTCCTGCGCAAGCGACAGATAATTCTCTGCCTCCCCCTCTTTCCATGCACACAGTATGGATTCGCTGGCGCAGGCAACGGCGCCGTGTCCCAGCTTATCAAAGGCAAAGCTGCAATTTTTGGCATTGGCGTTGGGATAATCATAGCCATCCAGCAGCAAAAACAGGCGGCTGTACTTAGCGCGCAAGGTGCGCAGACTGTCGGGCGCACTAGCAGAAGCAACAGCGCCCACATTGCTGTAGCCGCATTTTCCGATCGCCGGTTCGCCCAGACGATTGGTAAGATCTGCCACAGCTGTATGTACCAGGCGGCCGCCGGTGATCAGATCCTGCACCTCGGAAGCAGAGCGGTTGGCTGTACGAACCACAGGGAACAGGGTTTTGCCCATCTGACACAGAGGCAGGAATTGCTTCAAAATATCTGTACCCAAATAAGACGAGATCACAAGTCCGTCAAAGAAAAATTCGCTATTTTTATCCCCAAGGATCGCTACAGTCTGCTTAGCGCTTTGCACATTGAGCAGCTCCGGCGCATCCAGCAAAACATAGTAGCCAAGCCGATCCGCTTCGCCCAAAAGGGCAGACAGCAGCCCGATGCCCTCCGCCCCCAGCAGAGAGAATCCGCCGAAGCTGAACCGAACCGCCGGAATAATGCCCTTGAGTTCACTCAGCAGGCTGCGGCAAAATTCGCCGTAGGCTGCGCAATCGCTCTGTGCGGCACTTCGGATGTGCGCTGGGATCCAATCAGTCACACCATCAAAGTAAAGCACCGACGGATTTTTCGTCTTGCGAACTTTTTCCTGCAACATATCAATCGACATAGCCATTCCCTCCACTTTTTCTCTATATTTCTATTGTAACACAGTTTTCGCTCCTTGCAAGGAGAAAAACCTTTCCTGCGTAGAAAAAATC
>JAZPXW010000123.1:0-2825 GCA_045543895.1 Faecousia sp. | reverse complement strand
AGCTGCGGCTGCCATATAGGTGCCTGCTTCGATCTGGTCGGGAATGATGGCATAATTGCCGCCCTGGAGTTTCTCCACGCCACGGATCTTCACGGTGTCGGTACCCGCACCGGAAACATGGGCACCCATGGTATTGAGGAAGTTGGCAAGGTCCACGATGTGGGGTTCCTTCGCCGCGTTTTCAATGACGGTCTGACCGGGAAGCAGTACAGCTGCCATCATAATATTGGCCGTTGCGCCTACGCTGGCCATATCCAGCATGATCTTTGCGCCGCGCAGACCTTCCTCACCGGGCTGCAGCAACACATAGTCCTCGGTTTCTTCCACATCAGCACCCAAGGCCAGGAAGCCCTTGATATGCTGGTCGATAGGGCGGGAGGCAAAGTTGCAGCCGCCGGGAAGCGCCACATCCGCATGACCGAAACGGCCCAGCAGCACACCCATCAGATAATAGCTGGCGCGCATTTTCCGCACCAATGCGGGATTGGGATGGGTACCGGTGATGTTAGTGCTGTCGATGATCAGGGTGTTACGCTCTTCGTATTCAATTTTAGCGCCCAGGTCCCGCAGAATATCCACCAGGATCCGAACGTCAGAAATATCGGGAACATTTTCAATTCGGCAGGTACCGGAAACCAGCAGTGCGGCGGGCAAAATGGCAACTGCCGCATTTTTTGCGCCGCTGATGGTGACCTCACCCTGAAGGGGTGTGCCGCCGACGATCTCATATCTGGCCAAGGAAATCCTCTCCTTGCGATGAATTGTCAGGAATTTTGTGCATTCCTCCGAAGAATTATACCACATTCTTCGCGTTATGTAAAGTGTTAATTCAAGCGGCGGAGTCCTTTGGGGTAGTGATTCTTCAGCACGGTGCCATCGCCCTTGCCCCAGCCCAAACTATAGCCATCCACGGTCACCAGACACCAGCCTCTTATGGCGGAAGGAACTACATCTCCGTGGAGATAGGATGCAACCTCCTTGCTGTCAGCGGTGTAGTCTTGCTTGCTCCGGCAGTCACGCAGCCACAACGCCAAGGCGTGGGCAGGTTCGAATCTTCCCTTTTTGGCGGTTCCCAGCTCCAGACCGGGTCGCTCCACCTTCAGCCCTCCTAAGTCGGGAAAATCCTCCGGCACCCAGTAAAGGCTCTGCCCAAAGGAGATGGCTTTCCCCTTTGGCAGCGCAATGCCCAACTCCTTTGAAAAACCCGCCCATTCCCTGGGCAGTGGCTGCCCAACAATCGCTTTGGTGCTTTCCCTCTCTTCCTCTCCCAGCTTGCGCAGCACGGCGGCAAAATGTCCCTCGCCCAATACCTTATGAGGCCAGATTCGCCAAGAGCTATGCTGGCTGGGGGTGAACCAGGGGGCATCCACATATTCCGGAACAAAATCCGGGTGATCACCCAGAAAGGACGCAATGGTCTCCTCGTTTTCCTGGGGCGCAAAAGTGCAGGTGGAATACACCAGCCGTCCTCCGGGTCGCACCATAGCCGCACCGCTGTGCAGGATCTCCCGCTGGCGACGGGCGCACATTTCTACGGTCTCTTCGCTCCAGTCCGTCACCGCAGCTTCCTCTTTGCGGAACATACCCTCGCCGGAGCAGGGCGCGTCGATCAGCACCCGGTCAAAGCAGCTTGCAAACCGCTTTGCCAGCTTTTCCGGATGCTCATTGGTCACCAAGGCATTGGCAACGCCCATCCGTTCTATATTGCGGCTGAGGATCTTTGCACGCTTGGGATTTATCTCATTGCACAGCAAGAAGCCATCACCGCCCATATGGCCTGCGATCTGGGTGGTTTTGCCGCCGGGCGCAGCGCATAGGTCACACACCCACTCCCCCGGCTGGGGCTGTAAAAGAGCCACCGCCGACATAGCGCTTGCCTCCTGCAAATAATATACGCCGGCTTCGTGATAAGGGTGCAGACCGGGGCGGGATTGGGGATCGTAATAAAACCCCATTGGCTCCCAGAGTACTTGCGACAGCACAAAGGGCAGCGTAGGCTGCTCTCCCTTCAAGGGATTAAAACGCAGAGCCACGGCACGGGGCCTTTCCAAGCTCTCCAAAAAACCAGGGTATTCCTCCCCCAGCTGAGCTTGCATTCTTTCCAAAAATTTCTCGGGCAGCATACGACCCCTCCTGTTCTGTTTCCATTCTAGCACAAGAAGGCTCCCCTTGCAAGAACCATCCCACAGGCATAAAAAATGCGGTGCAGGAAAAACCTGCACCGCACAGTAATTGAGTTACTCTTCGTTCTTAGCTTCGTCGATGATCTTCTGCTGATTGCCCTTGGGGACTTCCTCGTAACGCTCAAAGCTGAGGGTGAAGGAACCTCTTGCCTGGGTCATAGCACGCAGATCAATGGCGTAGGAGCTCATTTCAGCCATGGGAACTTCGGCCTCGATGACGGTGTTGCCATCGGAGTCGGGGTTCATGCCCATGGGACGGCCACGGCGCTTGCTCAGGTCGCCCATCACATCGCCCACATAGTCCTCAGGAACGGTAACGGCCAATGTGCCCACGGGCTCCAGCAGGGTGACCATCGCATTGGGCATAGCCTCCTTGTAGGCAAGGATGGCAGCCAGCTTAAAGGCCATTTCGTTGGAGTCGACGGGGTGGTAGGAACCATCGTACAGGGTAGCCTTCAGGCCAACCATGGGGTAACCGGCCAGGAAGCCTCTCTGGACGGCTTCCTGCAAACCCTTTTCAACAGCGGGGTTGAAGTTCTTGGGACCAGCGCCACCAACAACGGCCACTTCGAAGATCAGATCGTCCTGCTCTTCCTGAGGCTCGAAGCGGACCCAAACGTCACCGAACTGGCCGGAACCACC
>JAZPXW010000122.1:0-13566 GCA_045543895.1 Faecousia sp. | reverse complement strand
CAGTAGTTCTGGCGAACCACCAGCAGCATTCCGTCGGTCTCCTTAGCAACGGTCATAGCGTCGCTGACTTCGCCAACGGGAGGCAGGTCCAGGATCACATAGTCATAGGTCTGACGCAGCTGATCCAGCGCTTTCTTCATGCGGGCAGAGCTCAGCAGTTCCATGGGATTGGGGGGATTCTGTCCGGCTGTGATCACATGGAATGCATTTTCACCCTTCTTCAATTCACAGATCTGAACCAACTCATCCAAATGGTTCTGTCTGGTCAAATAATTGGAAAGACCGGGATATTTGCGAATTCCCAGCTTTTCTGCCAGAGTAGGACGGCGCATATCGCAGTCCACAAGCAGAACCTTCTTATCCAGTTGGGACAGGGTATATGCCAAATTTACAGCAGTCAAGCTCTTACCTTCGCCGCTGAGGGCACTGGACAGGCCAATGATATGGCAATCGTGCTCGTCGGCAAAGGAGAACTGCAGCTTGGTACGCAGCAGCTTATATGACTCGGAGGCAGCAAAGCTGATGTTAGGACCTATCAGGCCTTGCTTTGCCTGCTGCACCGACGCTGTGTACTTGCCCTTCTTGCTCCGGCCGGAGCCATAATAAGCGCTGCCTTTACTGGGAGCCGTCATATCGGGAACAGCCGCCAGGATGGGATGCTTACAGCTTTGGCTAATGTCACCTTCCGACCGAATGGTGGTATCAAAGATCTCTCGCAGGGCGATAATCGCAATCGCAACAACCGCACTCAGCAGGAAACCGATCATGGTATTCTGGGTATAGCTGGGGGAGCTGGGGCTGGAGGGAACAATGGCCGCATCGGCAACTCTTGCGGAGGTACCATCAATGATGGTCGCAATCCGCTTCGGCAGAATATAAGCTATGGCATTGGCCAGCCGCTCTGCCTCCTGGGGGTTCGGGCTGGTAACGGTCACCTTAAAGATTTCTGTTTCATTCACAGAGGTCGCCGTAATCATACCCCGCAGCTGCTTATATGTGTAAGGAGCACCGGCATAGTCGATCACATCCGCAAGGGTTTCTCTGGTGTTCAGAATGACGATGTAGGAATCGACCAGATTACGGGATGTGAGCAAGTCACCACTGGAAATGCTCAAAGACGCATCGCCCAGGGACAGATTGCTGTTATTTACATAGAACATTGCCGCAGATTGATACTGGGGTGTAACGAAGAAGAATGTTCCGACGAAAGTCAGCACAGCGCACAGCACGGCAACGATGGCAACCAGCCATCCCTTATCCATCACCGCACGGAAGACCCGCCCAACATCGATCTCTATTTCTTCCATTCTGTCTCTGTTTTTATCTTCCATAATTACCTCTCCATTTTCATAGCTTCCGCTTACATTTTCGATAACGCCATCTATCGCTGTTCGTTCGCATCTCGCTGCCCAACTTCCCGGAAAGCCGCAAAGCCGAACCCGAAGAAATCTCCGCATTTTGCCGGGTATTCTCACCGGTTATGCGGCGCTTAGAACACAGCTTCATAGATATGCCTAATAAAACTACTATCGGTGGATACATTATAGCACCATAGGCTGCTTATTTCAAGATATTTTTGCATATTTTCGCTCGATTTCCTCTTGATTTTGCTGTAATTCTTCCCTATTTTTTGGCTATTATGCCATATTCTTTATTTGCTTTCCCGCAGCGGCGCAGTACAGGCAGGAATCATTGTGCTTGCTATCCCCCACAAAAAAGAACCCTGGGTTTCCAGGGTTCTTTCTTTTCGGATTGATGGCTCACAGAGCCTTGAGTACCACGCCGGTGCGGGCAGGCAGGTATAGCTCCACATAGTTTTGTCCGTTAAACTGTTTGACAGGATAGGTGGTATGCGCCACCCGGTCCCAGCCGCCGTACTTACTGTCGTCGGTGGTCAGCACCACCTGATAATCCTTCTCTCCGCCGACGGGGACCAACACACCGGTAAGAGAATTGGTGCTGTGGAAATTGAAAGCAAAGAGCAAATTGCTGCGCTCGTACGCCAGAGTCTGCTCCGGCGCCTTCATCAGCCGCAGATCACCCATCCGCTGAGAGAACAGAGCGTTTTCCTTGGTCAGCTTCACCATGTCCTCATCGAAGTCACCCAGCCAGCTGTATTTGAGCAGCGGGTTATCCCGCAGGCTCCATTGTCGGCGGCAGTAATGGAAACTCCAGCCGTTGCCCTCCCGGGGGAAGTCGATCCATTCCGGGTGACCGAACTCGTTGCCCATGAAGTTCAGCCAAGCTTCGCCGCCTGCGCTGAGGGTAAAGAGCCGGATCATCTTGTGCAGCGCGACCGCCCGGTCGATCACCGGGTTGTGGGTGGTCTTTTCCATATCGGTGTACATAGCCGCATCGGCCAGACGGAAGATCATGGTCTTATCGCCCACCAGCGCCTGGTCGTGGCTCTCCACATAGGCCACCGTACCCTCGCCGGGACGGCGCAGGCACATATCACCCCACATCTGGTTAATATCCCAGAATTCATCCTGCTGCTTGGTCTTGCGGGTCCACATATCGGGAAGGCCCATGCCCAGCCGGTAGTCAAAGCCGATACCACCCTGCTCGATGGGCAGGCACATACCGGGCATGCCGGACATATCCTCTGCCACGGTGATGGCATTGGGATTGACCTGCCGGATCAGCTCATTGGCCAGCTGCAGATACGTAATGGCCTCGGTGTGGGTGTTCATGGAAAAATACTTATCGTTGGAGTTAAAATCAGTGCCCAGGCCATGGTCGTGGTAGAGCATAGAGGTAACGCCATCGAAGCGGAAACCGTCGAAATGGTACTCCGTCATCCAGAATTTCAGATTGGACAGCAGGAAATGCAGCACCTCATCCTTGCCGTAGTTGAAGCACTTGGTGCCCCAGGCAGGATGGTCGCCCTTATCGCCACCGTGGAAGAACTGCCAGGTGGTGCCATCGAACATATTGATGCCCTCGGCGGTATTCTTCACCGCATGGGAATGGACCACATCCAGCAGCACCCGGATGCCCATATTGTGGGCGGTGTTGACCAGGTATTTCAGATCCTCGGGCTTGCCGAACCAGGAAGACGCGGCAAAGAAATTGCTCACCTGGTAGCCGAAGCTGCCGTAATAGGGATGCTCCATGATCGCCATCAGCTGGATGGTATTGTAGCCGGAGCGCTTGATCACAGGCAGAATCCAATCGGCAAACTCCCGATAGGTGCCGATCCGGCCATCCTCCAGAGCCATGCCCACATGGGCTTCATAGATATATAGGCTGTCCTCGCCCCGAAAATCCCGGTCGGTCCAGGGATATGCTTTTTTGTCATCCACCACCTCTGCAGTGAAGGTGACGGTTTTGGGATCCTGCACCACACGGCGGGCATACAGCGGGATATGCTCGGTGCGGGTCATGTTGGCATCCACCACGGTCTTGACCTTGCAGCCCTCCCAAAGGGCACCATTTCCCGGCAGGAACAGCTCCCAATCTCCGTTTTCCAGTTTCCGCAGCGGATGGCTGGTCTGATTCCAGCCGTTAAAGTCGCCGGTAAGGTACAGTTGGTAGGCAGAGGGCGCCCACTCCCGGTAGATCCAGCCGCCGGGCACACGGTGGATGCCGTAATGATCGTGGGCGGTAGCAAAGGCTTCCAGCGTCTGTCCGGGGCGAAGCAGCCGTTCCTTCGTCCGGCGGTACAGCTCCATACGCAGCTCGATATCCCCGGCAAAGGGCATCAGCTGGGGGTTATAATTTAAAATCTCGTACATAATATCCTCCTTTTCGTCGCAAGGCGGCTTTTCTTTATCATACTAAAAACGATAGCGCGTTTTCAAGGGGTTTTGCTGTTTTTCAGCTTTTTGAATAAGTATGGTCGTCGTTTTTTGGCTATAAGTTTTTATTTCCCGGCTGCCGCTTTTCTACACCGCCGCCAAAAAATACTGCGTTATCTCCTCGGGGCTTTCCTGCATACCGCCCCGGATCCACCAGCGGATGGTCTCAGCAAGGGTGGAGGTGATATGATTTTTCCAGAACGGCTCCGGGAGCTTTTCGTTCTTTTTCGATGCAAACAGATTCAGGTGGCTCTCCACAAGACTTTCCAGATTCATCCGGAAATACCGCAAAAACAGCTCGTTATTTTGCGACGACAGGAGCGCCAGAATGTTATTGTCGTTTTTCCGCAGGTGCTGGAATAGATGCAAAAACACGGAATCGGACCCTTCGCAATCGAAAATATGCCGGTGCTCATGGGGTTCCCCACTCTCGGTGTCAAAAATGTGGCAAAACAGCTCCCGGCAAAACTCTTTGAGCAAATAATCCTTGGTTTCAAAATGAGCATAAAAGGTCGCTCTGCCGATATCAGACCGCTGGATGATCTCCCCTACCGTGATCTGGTTGAAATCCTTGGTAGCCAGCAGCTGTGTAAAGGCATTAAAGATAGCAACCCGGGTTTTTCTTTGTCTTCTGTCCATAGCTTTCTCCGTACATTTTTCCAAAATTGTTCCGTAATGAATAGACCAACCGCATCGTATGTTGAAACAAATACATATTCTGATATGATATTACTGAACAGGTTGTTCTGTAACGAATTTATTGTACCGCAATCCGATATGCAAGTCAATGGGAGGACACAATGAAAACCGAGCGAAATATTTTGATCGCCTTTATTTTAAATCTGGCTTTTTCTGTATTTGAATTCTTTGGTGGACTTTTTACCGGCAGCGTGGCCATCGTTTCCGATGCGGTCCACGATCTGGGCGATGCGGCCAGCATCGGCATTTCGTACTTCCTGGAAAAAAAGAGTAAGAAGCAGCCGGACGAAACCTACACCTACGGCTATGCCCGCTACTCGGTGATCGGTGGATTCATCACCACGCTGATCCTTCTGATCGGCTCTGCGGTGGTGATCGGAAGTGCCATCCACCGGATCATCACTCCCACCGAGATCCACTATGACGGCATGATCGTATTTGCTGTGGTGGGTGTTTGCGTAAACTTCTGCGCAGCCTTCTTTACCCGAGAGGGCGGCTCACTCAACCAGAAAGCGGTGAATCTGCATATGCTGGAGGATGTGCTGGGCTGGGCGGTGGTGCTGGTTGGTGCCATCGTTATGCGGTTTACCGATTTTGCGCTGATCGACCCTATCATGTCCATCGGGGTAGCCCTCTTTATTCTGGTCAATGCGATCCGGAATCTGAAGGAAGTGGCAGATCTGTTCCTGGAAAAAGCGCCCCACAGCATAGAGGTGGCGGAGATCAAGAAGCATATCGAAGAAATAGAAGGCATCGAGGATGTCCATCACATCCACATTTGGAGCCTGGACGGACAAAATCACTTTGCCACCATGCACATCGTTACCGACAGCGACCCCCACAGGATCAAGGATGCCGTCCGGGAGGAGCTGCGAGAGCACGGCATCGGTCATGTAACCATTGAGCTTGAAACCACCGGGGAGCATTGCCATGAAAAGCATTGCCATATAGAAGCCCCCTGTGCTCACGGGCATCATCACCATCACCACCATCACCACCACTGAGAGCGCAAAAGCCTGCGCGACCACAAAAGGTCGCGCAGGCTTTTTCTTATCTGTGGTTGCGGTTAAACCATTTTCATCACAAAATAGTCGGTTTGGCGGGAAATGCAGGCTTCTGCGCCAAAGCGTTTTGCATTTTCTATCCTCTCGTGAAAGAAGGGAATGGTTTTTCCCCACTGGTAGCCCCGGATCATTTCCACAGTCAGCGGCACCCTGTGCCGAACCGACTCCACCGCTTCCTTTATGGGGACATAGCAATGCTGACCGTCCCGGATATACAGGTGACCCAGCAGGGTTTCCCGATAGTAAACTTCATATTTGATCATAGCAACTTATCCGTAAATTCTGGTGTAGGCGCTTTGGTAAGCTTCCACAAGGGGCGCCTCTCCGTTGGCCTTAAGGGTCATTAAATAGGTATTCCACTGGGCATCGTCCCGGGGATCCATAACGCCCATAATAAACTGCCAGCGGGACTGGAGCACATACTCCTTGTACCACCGGGCATAGGTGTCGATCACCTTCTGCTCCTTGCGGTCAAAGGCCATGCCCTGGCACCGCTCCTCGGGGACGCTGACCCGATACATTTCCCGCAAGCAGCCGTAGCTGATGGCATTGCGGTGGCCTTCGGGGATGGTCAGCGGAGTGCCGCCGTGGAGGTCCGTCTTTCCGTGAACCGGCACCAGCTTCCAGGTGGCAGAGGTCTCCTGCTGCCACTCATCCTTGAGGATCCGCAGACCTGCGGGCAGACCCAGCGCATCGGTTTCGCCGGTTGTTTCTCCATTCATATGCTCCCAGTTGACCCCTTCCTCACCGTAGCGCATCACATGGTGGCAGGTGTCGTCCCACATAAAGTCCAGCAGGCGGAATGCCAGCTCCGGCTCCTTACATTGGGCGGTGATAAAGGCATCCTTTTGAATGTTGCAGGCAGCGCGCAGGGCAGCGTAGCCGCCCCGCCCGGTCTCATCCTGCAGGACCTTCAGCGGTGCGTAGGTATCGGCAACCTTTCTGGTGCCGCTGGTCATCATGCTGGGATGTCCACCCCAAATGGCTATATTCTGCCGGGCAAGCATATTCTTCATATCCAGGTCGGTAAAGCCGTCGTAGGTCTTCTTCTCGATCAGCCCCTCCCGGAACCATTTGTTCATTTCGATCAGCGCCTTGCGGTACTCGGGGGTATTGTAGGGTGTCCACACCTCGCCGGCCGTCACATTGAACAGATCATCATCCAGGCAGTAAACATAGGCATTGATGATCCACTGCTCCAAGTTGGAGCGGAAACCGTCCTGGCGGTAGAGCATACCCAGCTCATCGTTTTCTCCGTTTTCGTTCAGGTCGGTTTCGGAAACCTTTTTGAGGAAGTCGTATACTTCCTCAACAGTATCGATACCCTCGGCATCCATGCCCACTTTTTGCGCCCAGACCCGGTTGATACCGCCCAAATAGGCGCAAATATCGGGGCTGTCCAGCTGCCCAACCGCAGGGAAAGCGTAGATGCTGCCGCTTGCCTCGGTGATCTCTGCCCAGAGGGCGGATACCTCCTGGCGGCTCATAGCGGCAAGCCCGTTTTGCATATAGTAAGAGGAAGTCTCAAAAAACGGGGAAATATCCGCAAATACCCCCTCCTTGCCCAGCTTGGTGCAAAGGTAATCGTCCACCAGCTCCAGGAGGATATCCGGCAGCTTTTCGCCGTTTTCCACCATCTGCACCAGCTGCTCCTGGGCCTTTTTATAGTCCATGGGGAACAGCACAAATTCCAGATCGATGCCGGTCTCCTGCTCTAAATACCGGGTGACATAGTTATCGTCGTAGCTGGAAACCGTGCCGTTTTGCATAAGTCCCACAGTCAGCGTAACGCTGCCCGGCTCCACAAAGGGCCGCAGGCTCAGATCCACCGGCTCTTCGGTGGTAGTTGGCACCTGGGTGGTAGTGGGGACAGTCGTCTGGGTGGTGGGTGCGGTGGTCTGCGCCGGTTCCTGCCCGCAGGCAGACATACCGAAAACCATCAGCGTCGCCAGCACGATCGCGAATACCCGTTTCATAGGCCAAAACTCCTTCAATAATGTTATGACCATTATAGCAAAAGCCCTGCAAGAATACAACAAAAACCGAAGTTTTTCCCATTTTCAAAAAACTTATTGCTTTTCCTTCCCGCATAAGGTAAAATATTTTGTCAGGCACATGAATTTTACACCTGGCAGTGATTCCTACAAGAAAGGCAGGAAAGTACCTTGTTTGAAACGATCATGCAGGAGATCCGCAGCTATGACCGCATCATTCTCCACCGTCACAAAAAGCCCGATGGAGATGCCATGGGCAGCCAGCTGGGTCTGAAACATATTCTGAAAGAAAATTTTCCCGAGAAGGAAATCTATGTTGTGGGCGACAGCGCCGGATTCTTCGGTTTTATGGAGGATTCTGTGATGGACGAGATCCCGGACAGTTTTTTCGAAGGCGCGCTGGCCATCGTTCTGGATTGCGGCGCTCCCGGTCTTGTCAGCGACGACCGCTACACCCTGGCAGCGAAAACACTCCGCTTTGACCACCACCTTTTTGTAAATCAGTTCTGCGACGAGGAAGTGATCGACTCCAGCTTTGAAAGCTGCTGCGGTCTGATCACCGCCTTTGCCATGGAGCAGCAGTTGCGGGTCAATCCCCTGGCCGCCAAGTCCCTCTACACGGGAATGGTCACCGACTCCGGCCGCTTCCGCTATGACAGCACCACCAGCCGCACCTTCCAGCTTGCCTCCCATCTGATGGCACAGGGCATCGACACCACCTCCATTTTCCGGAATCTCTATGCCGACAGCCTGGAGAGCAAGCAGCAGAAGGCCCAATTTATCCAGAAGATCCGGCTCACCGGGCAGAATGTGGCCTACATCTACACCAGCCTGGAGGAGTTTAACCAGTTGGGAATGGACACCTTTGCCGTATCCCGGGGCATGGTCAACACCATGGCGGATATTAAGGGCGTGGATATCTGGGTCAACTTCACCGAAACTGAAAACGGTGTGCTGTGCGAGCTGCGCTCTGCCACCCGGAACATCAATCCCATCGCTGTGAAGTACGGCGGCGGCGGACATGCCAAGGCCAGCGGCGCAACGGTAGCGAATAAGGCTGTAGCAATGGCAATGCTGCAGGATCTTGATGATATGATGAGGGAACAAGAATGCATGTAATGGAACAAATCTTAGAAAAAATCAAGCAGTACCAGCGGATCATGATCTTCCGCCATGTGAGAAACGACGGTGACTGCGTAGGCGCTTCCAAGGGTCTCAAGCAGATTTTGCAGCAGAGCTTTCCCGAAAAGGAAATTCTGCTCATCGACAGCGAGTGCGCCCAATACTTAGCCTTTATGGGTCCCGAGGACGAGGATGTGGCCGACGAAAAATACGCCGAGGCACTGGGCATCGTGGTGGACACCGCCTCCGAAGCCCGCATTTCCAACAAGAAATACGCCCTCTGCAAAGAGATCGTAAAGATCGACCACCACATCCCCCTGGAAAACTACGGTGTGCTTGCCTGGGTGGAAGAAGAGATGTCCTCCTGCTGCGAGATGATCGTAAAGTTCTACGACACCTTCCGGGATCAGCTCAAGCTGGATTCCACAGCGGCCACCTACCTGTACACCGGCATGGTCACCGACACCGGCCGTTTCCGCTACAGCGAGGTAAACGGCGACACCCTGCGTCACGCAGCCATCCTGCTGGATGCAGGTGTGGACACCCAGACCTTGTTTGCACGGCTGTATCTGGAAGCCTTTGAGTACCTCAAGTTCAAGGCAGAGATCTACCGCCGGATGCAGGTCACTGAGAACGGTGTGGCTTACATCTTTGTGGATAAGGCCATGCAGGAGGAATTCGGACTTTCTCTGGAGCAGGCCAGCGCCTGTGTCGGCACGCTGGATTCCATCCGGGGCTGCATCTGCTGGGCAGCTTTTATCGAAAACGGTGATGACCAGGGCACCATCCGGGTTCGGCTCCGTTCCCGGTTCGTGCACATCAATTCCGTTGCTGAGCATTACCGGGGCGGCGGTCACGCCTGTGCCAGCGGTGCAACGGTCTACGGGCAGGAGGAGATGGCCGCTCTCCTTCGTGAGGCAGATGCTCTGGTGAAGGACTACAAAGAAAACAACGAGGGTTGGCTATGAGAATTTTAATTACCAACGACGACAGCATCAGCGCATCCCAGCTGATCCCCCTGATCCGCTGGTGCCAGAAGCTGGGCGAGGTGACCACCGTGGTGCCCAAATTCGAGCAGAGCGGCAAAAGCCACAGCATCGAGCTGCACAAGGCCTTTGAGATAAAGCTGAATCACCCGGAGCCGGGCATCGACATCTACACCGTGGACTCCTCCCCTGCCGACTGCGTGCGCTACGCAATTTTAGGTATGCACAAGGAGTTTGACCTGGTGATCTCCGGCATCAACAAGGGGTTTAATATGGGCTCTGATATGCTCTACTCCGGCACCATGGCCGCTGCCACCGAGGCAGTGCTGCTGGGCGTTAAGGCCATCGCTCTGAGCACCAGCCCCGCCTACTACGACCATGCAGTATCCCACCTGGACCAGGTGTTCGGCTACATCCGGGAACATAAGCTCCTGGAGCTGCACAACGCTTACAACATCAATATCCCACCCCAGGCCACCGAGGTTCGCATCACCCGCCAGGGCGGTCCCTACTACTCCGACGATTTTATCCACCAGGGCGGCGATATGTACCTGCCCAAGGGTAAATGCGTCTACCAGGACACCGGCGACCTGGAGGTAGACAGCAACGCGGTGATCCACGGCTACATATCCATTATGCCGCTGACCGTGGACCGTACCGACTACCGCATTCTTGAACAGCTGGAAAAACGCTAAAAACAACCGCAGCACCGGCCGGTGCTGCGGTAATTTATTTAAAGAATTAGAGGCTATTGGATCCTAAGCCTTTGAAAGAGTTCTTCTATCCCGTAGTTGGCTCCATGGAACTTGGGCCAAGCGTCAATGCCGTCGCCATGCTTTCGCGGAATGATGTGGATGTGGAAATGCGGCACAGATTGCCCTGCTCTCTCATCACTTGCGTTCAGAAGATTCACCCCGTCATAGCCGCAGTTATCAATGCAATGATTGGCGATCTTTTTCACCGTTGCCATCAAATGGACCAGGGTCTTCGCATCGCAGTCGAGAATGCTCTTTACATGCTTCTTGGGTATTGCAACCATGTGACCATCCACATCCTTGGCAATGTCCATGAACACCAGGGTATGCTCGTCCTCATACACTTTGTAGCTGGAGATCTCTCCGTTTACGATCTTACAGAATACACAATCCATTTTACTTACCTCCATATCGCATTGCCCGCCAAACTTCGGTTATTCTGTCAGCTTGCAGAATAGCCAGCACCGACGGGATATATGTATGGACTGGCCCTCCGGGCGATTCGTGAATCGCCCCTACGGCACAGCTTACATTAAAGGAGCTTGTCCAGCTCTTTTGTTAGTTTCGCTTTCAGCAATTCCAATTCCTCCGGGGTGGGGCGGTTGTCGGGACTGTACATCTTCTCCATCGGATACCACCACACAGGGCCTTTGCCGTTGTTCCCGTAGCTTTCCAAATCGCCGCTTACTCTGGGGAACAGGTGCCAATGCAGGTGGGTATCTCCATTGCCCAGCAGCTCATAATTCATCTTTTCAGCATGGAAGGCCTTGGACACCGCCTCCGCAACCAGCGACATTTCTTCTAAAAATTTCAGTTTCGCAGGAGGCTCCAGCTGAAACAGCTCTGTTTTATGCTCCTTGCAAAGAAAAAGCGTGTAGCCCTTAAAATGCTGGTTGTCACCGATCACCACATAACCTGTTTCCAGTTCCCCCACAAACCAGGGATTTATCCCTTCCCGGATCATTTTGATCCTGTCGCATATCAAACACATAGCGAAGCCTCCCTTCCGTTTTCTTTAGGATAGCACAACCCTTCGAGAAAGGCAAGGATCATCCCGGTGGTATGCAGCGATTACCTTTCCGGACAGCACCATCCTGAGCGGAATGACAAAGAAGGGTAAAAACCGAACCAGTCAGCCCGCATTATGCTGTCTGATTTTCATTTTCTGCCAGCTAACGAACCCATAAATATCGTTTATGAAGAACGCCCCAAAGCAAACGGCCACGCAGATGTATCTTGTATCGTATAGGCATGCCATGATCCACAAAACGATCAAAACGATATCATTTGCGGCATACGCCACAGCAAAAAACGGGCTTCTTCGAAAGGTCAGATAGGCCGCAAGAAAACTGGTGGTTACCGACAATGTGCTTGGAATCAAGTTCGCCGTTTCAAAGTATTTTAGCACAAAATAGAAAAGCACTGTAACCGCCCCCGTGATCGCCCACATAAGTAAGATCTCTGCTTTACCGATGGTGTTTACCTTCACCTGGGCCTTGTTGCCCTGGTACGGATTTCTCAGCCAAGCCACAAACGCGATGACCGCCATGGGCATCGTCATGCCGAGATAGGTGATCATTTCCCCATAATAGGCAAAGGAAAGGGATATCACGCCATACAGCAAGCTGAATATGACCATCAAAAATTGGCCGAAGGGGTTCCCCTTGGCATTAAAAATCAGAGATGTGACACCAATGAGCGAGGCAAAAAGTGTCAGATAGTTTTCTCTGTCAAAAAGGCAAAAGGATATGACGATCAGCGCTGCCGAGGTGCTCCACAACGCTATGTCTGTTTTTGAAAAATATTTCGTCTTTGCTTTCATCATAACGGCCTCCAAAAAAATAAGCACCCGTATGCACATCTTCTAAGACCTAACGATGCGCAAACGAATGCTTTGAACATTCTACTACTCGGTAGCAGTTTATACTGTATTTTTTCTTTATTATACCATCAAAAGCCACAAAAGGCAAGTGAAATCCCGTTTTTAGGTGAACTTTCTGGAAACGCCCAATAAAAAAGCACCGCCTAAGCGGTGCTTTTCTATTGATTATGCAATTAGGGATTCGCAGTACCCAGCTGTGCGGGGAACTGGCTGACACCGATCTTGGTAACATCCTCAATGTAAGAAACATCAGAGGGAGAGATGGTGTTGTACTCGCTGTAAGTACCCAGATACCAGGTTGCCTCACCAACAACAGCGGTGTAGACCTTACGCTCGGCATCCCAAGTGTAAACTGCGGTGGGTTCCTCGACCAGCTTGGCATTGACCTTAGCGGGGTTGTCATCTCTGGGAACGATGTCAATGTAAACCTTGACGCCGTCCTTCAAGATGTAGAAGCGCATACCACCCTCAACAGCCTCAGCAGTGACCTTAGCGGCAGCAGCAGCGTTGGTGGAGGTGGCCAGGTAGTTGCCGCTCATCTCGCCGGTGAAGTACAGGGTCTCAGAGCGATTGGCCTGAACCAGCGCATAGACATAGGATGCGCCGTCAACAGCTTCCTCAGCATTGGGAGTGAAGGTGAAGTTGATGGTAGCAAAGGTAGCGGGGAACTGGCTGACACCGATCTTGGTAACATCCTCAATGTAAGAAACATTGGAGGCGGAGATGGTGTTATAGGTGCTGTAGGTGCCCAGATACCAGGTATTTGCGCCAACGACGGCGGTCATGGTCTTGCGCTCAGCATCCCAAGTGTAAACTGCGGTGGGAGTCTCGGTCAGAATGACATTAACCTTATCAGCGTTGTCCTCTCTGGGAACGATATCGATATAGGTCTTGACACCGGCCTTCATGAAGGACAGCTGATAGCCGCCTTCGACTTCTTCCACGGTCACATCAACACCAGCCATAGGATCGGTGGACATAGCCAGGTAGTAGCCGCTCATCTCGCCGGTGAAGTACAGGGTCTCGCCGCGCTCGGCCTGAGTCAGGAAGAACTTGTAGGAAGCGCCGGCAGCGGGTTCGCTGACAGCAAAGTCGGAGGCCAAGCGGTCTTAGGAAGACAACACTTGAAACCAACTCCTTGGCTCACAGAACGACATGGCTACGATCCGACTTCATCTCGCCGGTGAAGTACAGGGTCTCGCCGCGCTCGGCCTGAGTCAGGAAGAACTTGTAGGACGCGCCGGCAGCGGGTTCGCTGACAGCA